>JAGTRL010000037.1 GCA_018261815.1 Pseudomonadota bacterium | reverse complement strand
TCCGGTGAGCGCCAGTCGGCGGAAATCATCCGGGCGCTGGCGCAGATCAAGCGCGCCAGCGCCGTGGTCAACCACCGCCTGGGACTGCTCGATGAGGCCAAGTCGCGTGCGATTGTGCAGTCAGCTGCTGGAACTCCTCGACAGCAGCGGCGATGTTGCGCAAGCGCCTGGCGTGCTGGCGCAGCGTCAGCAGCGTGCTCCAGACCCAGACGATGGACCAAGCCTCCATGGACGGCAGCGGCGCGCGGTGGACGTACCAGCAGTCACGCGGCCCGTCGCTGTAGCGCGGGTTGGGCCGGTCCCACACCGGCGTCCAGTCGGGCGTGTGACCTCGTGCATAGCCTTGGACCTGGGGGCAGAAGGCGAACGTTGGCGGCGGCACGCCTGGCCGCCGACCGTGCCGACTCGCACGCGTCTGCGGTCAACGACGAGTCGCCGGACGACCTGGCTCTATGACCGCTTTGGAACTCGATCCTGTACGGCTGCAACTGGCCGAATCCTTGAGTTCGCCCGTCCGCTCAAAAGCGGACCTGCGGCGTCAGGCGCCTAGCCGACGGGTGGTTTGGAACTGGCGCCCCGGTGGCGACCGGCCACGTCCACGCTGGTGCCGGCCACTCTGCTGGACCACGTGACGCAGGCGATGCGCATCTTCAGCGCGGAGACCTTCGGCCCGGTGAAGCGCATCGTGCGCGTCGACGGCGTCGAGGAGGCGGTGGCCTGCGCCAACGACAACGAATACGGCCTGTCGGCCAGCGTTTTCGGTCGCGACCAGGCGCTCGCCTTCCGCGTGGCAAGGCGCATCGACAGCGGCATTTGTCACGTCAACGGCCCGACGGTGCACGACGAGGCGCAGATGCCCTCCAGCGGCGTCAAGGGCAGCGGCTTCGGCTGCTTCGGTGGCAAGGCCGGCATCGTGGAGTTCCCCGAGCTGCGCTGGATCACGATGCAGACGACGCCGCGGCAGTATCCGTTTTGACCAGCGCGTCGCAGAATCGCGGCCACGGCACCGCAGCCAACAATGAAGGAGATTCGATGGCCTCGTCCGCACCCCCAGCCACGCTGCATCTCGAGCCGCCCGGCCCGGGCCCCTGGGCCCAGGACGGCGTGCATTTCCCGCGTCCGATGACGCGCTACTTTCAGGACATGCACCCGGCCGCCTTCAAGGCGGGCACCCAGGATTTCGCGCGCTACTACGGCATGCTGATCGACGGCCTGCAGATGGCCTACGTGCAGGGCTTCGGCTACAACCAGTTGCTGCCGGCGCCCGAAGACCAGATTCCCGCGCGCATCCAGCGTGCCGAAGAGGTCTATGTGCGCAAGCTGTGGCGCGAGCAGCTGCACGAGTGGGACACGCAGCGCAAGCCGGCGGCTCTCGCCGCGCACCGCGCGATCCAGGCGGTAGCCCCCGAGACGCTGTCCGATGCCGAGCTGGCGACCTACCTGCGCCGCTGCGGCGCGCACCATGCGGCAATGGTCACGCAGCACATGCGCTTCACCGCTGCGGCGGTGTTGCCGGTGGGCGACTTCCTGGCCCAGGTGGGCGACTGGACCGGCCTGCCGCCGTCGGAGCTGCTGGGCCTGATGCGCGGCACGGCCGAGGTGTCGGCCGGCGGCTCGGACGAGCTGTCACGGCTGAAGCAGGCCTTCGCGCAGGACGCCACGGCGCGCGCGCTGCTGGCCGAAGACGGCGACCCGGCGCAGCTGCTCGGACGGCTGCGCGCGCTCGGCGGCGAGACCGGCGCCGCGGTGGCCGCCTACCTGGACCTGGTGGGCCACCGCCTGGTCGACGGCTTCGACATCGCCGAGCCCACCGCGCTGGAGATGCCGGATGCGCTGCTGCGCTCGATGCGCATCGTGCTGTCCGGCGACGAACAGGCCGCCTCGGACATCGACGCGCGCACTGCCGAGGTCCGCGCCAAGGTGCCGGCCGAGCACCAAGCGCAGTTCGACGCGCTGCTGGCCGAGGCGCGGCACAACTACCGGCTGCGCGACGAGCGCGGCGTGTACAGCGACATCTGGGCCTCGGGGCTGATGCGCCGCGCCGCCTTGGCGGCCGGCCGCCGGGTGGCGGCGCAGGGCCGCATCGCCAGTGCCGCGCACCTGCTCGACGCCAGCCTGGACGAGATGTGCGCGCTGGTCGAAGGCCACGGCGGCCCCTCAGCCGACGAGCTGGCGCATCGCGCCGCCTACCGTGCCACCTACACCGCCAAGGACGTGCCGGCCACGCTGGGCCCGCCGGCACCGCCGCCGCCCGACCTGTCGGGTCTGCCGCCGGCCGTGGGGCGGCTAATGCGCGCCACCGCCATCGCGCTGGGCCATGTGTTCGGCAGCTCGGAAGCGCAGAACGAAGACAAGCTGCTCTACGGCCTGGCCGCCAGCAAGGGCGTCTACGAAGGCACGGCACGGCGCGTCTCGAGCCCGGCGGAGTTCGGCCGCATCAACCAGGGCGACGTGCTCGTCACCGAGTCGACCACTGAAGCCTTCAACATCCTGCTGCCGCTGCTGGGCGGCATCGTCACCGACAACGGCGGGCTGCTGTCGCATGCGGCGATCGTGGCGCGCGAGTACGGCATCCCTGGCGTGGTGGGCACACGCGAGGGCACCGAACGCATCACCGACGGCATGCGCGTGCGCGTCGACGGTGATGCCGGTGAAGTGACGCTGCTCGGATGAAGCAAGTCGTCCCCTTCGCGCGGGCGCGAGAGACCGCGCTCTTCGGCTCCAAGGCCGTGGGCCTGGGCGAGGCCGCGCGCCACGGCTTGGCGGTGCCGCCGGGCGTGGCGCTGTCGGGCGACCTGGTCGAGGCCGTCGCCGCCGGCGACGACAAGGCCATCGACAAGCTGGCCGCCGCCATCGCCGAGCTGCAGCCGCCCTTCGCGGTACGTTCGTCAGCCGTGGACGAGGACGGCACGGCCGCCAGCTTTGCCGGCCAGCACCTGACGGTGCTGAACGTGCATGCGGCGGCCGACGTGCCGAATGCGGTGCGCGAGGTCTGGTGGTCGGCCAACAGCGATTCGGCCATCACCTACCGGCAGAAGGTGGGCCTGTTCACCCGGCCCAGCGTCGGCGTGGTGGTGCAGACGCTGCTCAACCCCACGGTGGCCGGCGTGATGTTCACCGAGCATCCGGTCACCGGTGCCGACGAGCGGCTGATCGAAGCCAGCTGGGGCCTGGGCGAGGCGGTGGTCGCCGGCCTGGTGGTGCCCGACCACTTCCGCCTGGACCGCAGCGGCCGGGTGCTGGAACGCAAGCCCGGGCGCAAGCGTATCGCCGTGCGCTCGCTGCCCAACGGCGGCACCTTCGAGGAGCCGGTGGCGCCGGCACAGGTGAGCCAGCTGTGCCTGGACGAAACCCAGCTGGCCGCGCTGGCGGCGCTGGCGCTGCAGTGCGAGCAGGCCTACGGCCCGCGCCGCGACATCGAATGGGCGATTCAGGACGGCCGGCTGTACCTGCTGCAGTGCCGCGCCGTCACCACCGGCCAGTCGCGCCCCGACACGCCGCCGCCCGGGCCACCGTCGCGCGACGCGGTGGGCGCGCTGCAGCGGGTGCGCTTCTTCGCCGACCTGGACCGTCGGCAGACCGAGCAGATCGCCCGGCTGCTGAAGCAGCGCCGCTTTGCCCAGGGCGAGACGGTGATCCGCGAAGGCTCGGGTGCCGCGGCTTTCTACATCATCGATTCGGGCGAGGCGGCGGTGTCGCAGCACGGCCAGCCGTTGAACACGCTGGGGCCGGGCGACCACTTCGGCGAGATCGCGCTGATCGACGGCGGCCCGCGCTCGGCCACGGTCGTCGCCACCACCGACCTGGTGTGCTATGGCCTGACTTTCTGGGAGTTTCGCCCGCTGGTCGAGCGCAACGGCGCGATCGCCTGGAAGCTGCTGCAGGCGCTGGCCAAGCGCTTGCGCGTGGCCGAGCAGGGTCAGCACTGAGTGGGACGCGCAACACTGCCTGCGCATGGCCGTGTGGTGCACGAAGGCCCGTGTCTTCCGTGGCGCGGGCTGAGCGCTGCGCGACGAGGCACAGGTCCGTAACCGGCCGGTCGCCGCAGGCCGCGCGGCCTACGATGGCCGCATGAACCGTCGTCAACTGGCCGAGTTGCTGTCACTGGCCGCAATCTGAGGTGTCTCCTTCCTGTTCATGCGGCTCGGCGCCGGCGAATTCCGGCCAGTGGCGCTGGTCTTCGCCTCGGTGTGGGCGATGAAGCTGGCCGCATGCTGCTGCACCAGGCGGTACAGCGCGGTCTGCTCCGGGCGGTGGTGTTCGTAGTGCAGCGGGGCGCCGTCCGGCGCCCACTCGGACTGCTGGCCGACGGCTTGCACGCGAGAACTCCCGAGGTGATGACCTCGGACGGTCTCAAGCCGCGCACGGCGTCGCAATCGCCCTGTCGGGCGCCCACCTGCGGGTGCCTGCCTTCGGGTGGCTAGCACCAGGCCGCAACCAGCGGCAGGTTGGCCTGGTGCGATGCCAGTAAGCTGCCCTTCACCGACGACGGCTCCTGGCCGGGACCACCAGTTCGCAGCCGCGCCAGGCAGCTGACCTTCACCGGCCAGGCCCACGCATCGAAAGACCGCTTGCTGGCCCGGCCTCGTGCTCACGCTGCCGGCCATCAGCGGGCATTGACGAAAGGCGGCTTCAGAGCCGCCCAGTGGCGACACCGGACCGACACATCAGTTTGGTGTCGCGAGACCTGCAACAGATGTTGATCTTTAGTGTGCCGCAGGCTGGAGCTTTGCCAAGATATCGTGTTCCGGGCCCTCCGTTGCAAACAACAGGGGTCGTGGATGCGAGTGTCAGCTCCTCTCTGTGGCGGACCTCGGCAACGGGTCGAATCGTCGCATCGCGTTCTCTGGAGCCACAAGCGCTAAGCTGCCCGACAGAGCACTACAGGTCGGTCAGCCTGGGAGCAGCGGCACCGCCGTCAGTGCCTGCAGTTGTGCCAGCGCCAGCCCCTCGCACATCTCCATCACGCGAGCGCCCTGCGGGCCCAGATCGATGACCGCCAAGTCAGTGTAGACGCGACTGACGCAGCCCAGCGCGGTGAGCGGGTAGCTGCACTGCGGCACAAGCTTGCTTTCGCCGGCCTTGGTGATGTGCTCCATCATCACCAGCGTGCGCTTTGCGCCGATCGCCAGGTCCATCGCGCCGCCGACTGCGGGAATGGCGTGCGGCGCGCCGGTGTGCCAGTTGGCCAAGTCGCCGCCGGCCGAGACCTGGAAGGCGCCGAGCACGCACACGTCGAGGTGGCCGCCGCGCATCATCGCGAAACTGTCGGCATGGTGGAAGAAGCAGCCGCCGGGCAGCAGCGTCACCGGCTCCTTGCCGGCGTTGATCAGGTCGTAGTCCTCGGCGCCTTCGGCCGGGGCCGGGCCCATGCCGATGACGCCGTTCTCGCTGTGCAGCATCACCTCGCGGCCGGCCGGCAGGTGGTTGGCCACCAGCGTCGGCAAGCCGATGCCCAGGTTGACGACGGCACCGTCGGGAATGTCCTGCGCCACACGCTGCGCCATCTGCTCGCGGGTCCAGCGCTTGTAGGTTGTCATGCCTTGCTCCTTCAGGCCGCGTTCTTGAAGCCGCCGCCGCTGGTGGCCACACGCTCGACGCGCACCACGCGCTGCACGAACAGCCCCGGCGTGACCAAGCATTCCGGGTCCAGCGCGCCGAGGTCCACCACCTGGTGCACCGTGGCCACCGTGGTGCGCGCGGCCATCGCCATCACTGGGCCAAAGTTGCGCGCCGTCATGCGGTAGGTGAGATTCCCCCAGCGGTCGCCACGCTCGGCCTTGATGAGCGCGAAATCGGCATGGATCGGCGACTCCAGCACGTACATGCGGCCATCGATCTCGCGTGTCTCCTTCCCCTTGGCCAACTCGGTGCCGTAGCCGGTGGGCGTGAAGAAGCCGCCGATGCCTGCGCCGGCGGCGCGGATGCGCTCGGCCAGATTGCCCTGCGGCACCAGCTCCAGCTCGATCTTGCCTGCGCGGTACAGCCGATCGAAATGGTGGCTGTCCACCTGGCGCGGGAAGCTGCAGATGATCTTGCGCACCCGCCCGGCGGCTAACAGCGCGGCCAGCCCGGTGTCGCCGTTGCCGGCGTTGTTGTTGACGATCGTCAGCTCGCGCGCGCCCTGGGCCAGCAGCGCGTCGGTCAGCTCGTTGGGCAGCCCGGCGGTGCCGAAGCCGCCGATCATCACCGTGGCGCCGTCGGCCACGTCGGCCAGCGCGGCTTCGGCGCTGGGGAAGATCTTGTCGATCATGGGAGTTCCTTCGGTTCGCCCAGGCCCCAGGCCCAGGGTCTGACCTCGACCGATTTGTACACGCCTTCGCGCACGTAGGGGTCCTCGGCCACGAAGCGGCGCACGCGGTCGATATCGTCGGCCTGCAGCACCAGCAGGGTGCCGTTCATCTGCGTGGCGCCTTCGTCCAGCGTGGCGCCGCCGAGCAGCACGCGCACCGGGTGCTCGCCGGGGTCGCGCAGCCGCGCGCGGTGCGCCTCGCGCACGCGCTGGCGCACTTCCAGCATGCCCGGTGCGTCGGTAGCCCAGACGGCGAAGTACGGCTGAGTCATGCCTTGGGCGCCAGCACGAAGTCCTGGTCCAGTGTGTAGAAGGGCGTGGCCATCTTGGCGCCGTCGGGCGTGGTGCCGGCGTCGTGCGCCACGAAGTTTCCGATCAGAGACGAGCGCACGCCGAACACCACGTCGGAGTCGAGGTAAGGGTCGGGGTCGCGGAAGATGTGCGTGATCAGCGTCTCGAAACCTTCGGCGCGGATCATGAAGTGCAGATGCGCCGGCCGCCACGGGTGCCGCCCGCTGGCCAGCAGCATTTGCCCGACCGGACCGTCAGTGGGCACGGGATAGGGCGTGGGCATGATGCTGCGGAAGCGCACGCGGCCGTCGGTATCGGTGTGCAGCACGCCACGCGCACGGCGCGTGCGGCCCAGTTCGGGACGCTGCACATCGTACAGGCCCTCGTCGTCGGCCTGCCAGACATCGACCTCGGCAGCGGCGATCGGCCGGCCCTGCAGGTCGAGCACGCGCGCGGTCACGAACAGTGACGTACCCGGTGCGCCGCCGGCGATGTCGGCCCCTTGTTCGGCGGCCGGTGCGTCGTCGACATGGAAGGGGCCGAACACCGTGGCCTCGGTGGCGCCCGGCGGCTTAGCCTGGTTCAGCGCCACCACCAGCATCGACAGACCCAAGGTGTCCGACAGCAGGATGAACTCCTGCCGCGTGTCGTTGCACATCTGGCCTGTGGCGGTGAGGAACTGGATGCCTTGCATCCATTCGGCCTCGGTCAGCTTCACCTCGCGTGCGAAGTCGTGCAGGTGCGTGACCAGCGACGACAGCACCTGCTTCAGCCGAGGATTGCCGCAATCGTCGAGCCGCTGCAGGAAGGCCGGGGTGGTCGTGGTGGCGTCGATGTTGCGCATGGCGCGTTCCTTCAGGGATGACGGTTGGCAAATCAGTCGAGCTGCAGCTTGACCTTGGCGACGACGACACGCCACTTGTCCGAATCGCTGCGCATCTGGCGCGCGGCCTCGGCCGGCGTGGAGGCAACCGGCTCCAGGTCTGCGGCGGCGAGCGCGCTGCGCACCTTCGGGTCGGCCAGTGCCTTGGCCACCTCCTGCTGCAGCCGGTCGATGACTGCCGGCGGCGTGCCCCTGGGTGCGCTCAGCGTTTCGAAGAAGGTGGCGTCGTAGCCGGCGATGCCGGCCTCGGCCATGGTCGGCACGTTGGGCAGCGAGGCAGTGCGCTTGCTGCCCGACACGGCCAGCGCCACCAGCTTGCCGTCGCGCACAAAGGGCCCGACCACCGGCGTGGCCAGGAAACCGCAGGGCACGCTCCCGCCCAACACGTCCTGCGCCGCGGGTGCCGGGCCGCGATAGGGCACATGGGTCATGTCGGTGCTCGTCGCCGACAGCAGCATCTCCATCGCCAGGTGGCCGGGCACGCCCGGTCCTCCCGAGGCATAGGTGAGCTTGTCCTTCTTCGACAGCGCCACCAGGTCCGCCACGGTCTTCACGCCCACCGCCGGGTTGCACACCAGCATCTGGTTGAAGCGCGCCAGCCAGCTCACCGGCACCAGGTCCTCTGTCGGCTTGAAGGCCAGCTTGGTGTAGACATGCGGGTTGACGGTCATCATCGTGTCCGGCCCGATGAGGAAGGTGTGGCCGTCGGTGGAACGCGCCACTTCCTGCGCGCCGATGTTGCCGCCGGCGCCGGGTTTGTTGTCCACCACCACCGGCTGGTCCAGCGACTGCTGCAGTGCGGGCTGGATCATCCGCGCGACGATGTCGCCCGGCGCGCCGGGCGGAAAGGCCACCAGCAACCGCACCGGCTTGTTCGGCCAGGTCTGAGCGGATGCGGCCAGGCAGCAGGAGGTGGCGACCAGCGCCGCCAGGAACTTGAACAGGCTTCTCATCGGGGTTCTCCGTAGGGGTTGTGTTGCGGCGTCGTGTCACCACTCGCCGATGCGGATGCCGGCATCGATCTCGCGCCGGTTCCACAGCTCGATGTCTTCATGCGTGATGGTCGTCGTGCGCTTGCGCTGGCGCAGCCAGTCGAACAGCCGCGCGGCCATCTGCTCGCGCACCGCCGCGTGCGCTGCGTCGGTGCCCAGGTCGTCCAGTTCGTCCGGGTCGCGCTCCAGGTCGAACAGCTGCGGCCGCAGGCCCTCGTAGTGCACGTACTTCCAGCGCTGCGTGCGCACCATCGTCATCTGGCAGCCATCGACCGGGCGCCCAAGCGGCAGCCGCACCGGGTCGCGGAAGGCGTAGCTGTTCTCGCTGAACACCGCCTCGCGCCAGCCCTGCAGCGGCCGGCCATCCAGCAGCGGCTGCAGCGAGCGCCCTTCCAGCCATTGCGGCGCGCCTGGCAGGCCCAGCGCATCGAGGAAGGTCGGCGCCAGGTCGATCGCCTCGACCAGTTCGTCGCACACCTGGCCGCGCGTGGCGTCGGCGGCGGCGCGAGGGTCGACTACGATCAGCGGCACCTTGACGATGGTGTCGTGGAACAGCTCCTTCTCACCCAGCCAGTGGTCGCCGAGGTAGTCACCATGGTCGCTGGTGAAGACGACCAGCGTCTCGCGCTCGAGGCCGCGCTCGCGCAGGAAGGCGAACAACAGGCCGAGCTGGTCGTCGATCTGCTTGACCAGGCCCATGTAGGTGGGGATCACCGTATCGCGCACTTCGTCGCGGGCGAAGCCTCGGCTCGGTTCGGTGTCCATGTAGCCACGCACGACAGGGTGCGGCGCCTCGCGCTCGCGCTCGCCGCGCCGCGGCGGCAGTACGTCGGCCGCCGAATACAGCGCGTGGTAGGGCGCGGGCGCTACATAGGGCCAGTGCGGCTTGATGTACGAAAGGTGCAGCAGCCAGGGCCGCTCGCCCTGCTCGTCGATGAACTGCATTGCCCGACGCGTCATGTACGGCGTCTCGCTGTGCTCTTCGGCGATATGCGCTGCATGCCCGGCCCAGCGCATCTGCCAGCCCGACAGGATGCGGTCCAATGCGTCGCGCCCGGAGTTCGCGAAGTCGTGCCAGGGGTTGTCGCCTGGGTAGCCCTGCGCGCGCAGGTAGTCGCAGTAGCGGTTGCCCTCGACCTTGAAGCCGGCGGGCAGGATGCCGTCGTCGCGCTCGTAGGGCTCGAAGCCGCCCTGCATCGCCAGCAGGCCCAGCCCCTGCGTGGTGTCCAGCCCCAGCCGCGCGGCGCCCTCGACATCGGCCTCGACATGCGTCTTGCCGACCACCGCGCAGCGCACGCCGTGGGGACGCAGGTGGTCGCCCAACGTCTTGTTGCCCACCGACAGCGGCACGAAGTTCCACATCGAGCCGTGGCTCGTCACGTAGCGGCCGGTGTAGGTGGACATGCGCGAAGCGCCGCACACGGGGCCCTGCACGAAGGCGTTGGCGAAGCGCACGCCGCGTGCCGCCAGCGCATCGAGGTTTGGCGTGTGCAGCCGCGGGTGGCCGGCGCAGGACAGGTAGTCCCAGCGCAGCTGGTCGGCCATGATGAACAGCACGTTGCGCACGGTGGGTGGCGTCGAGGAGTTGGACATGGACGTCTCCAGGTTTCAGGGTTTCAGCGTGCGCTGCGTCGGGAACAGCGACCAGCCCCAGCGCGATTGCGCCCAACCCCACAGGCCCTGCTTGAAGAAGATCGTCACCACGATCGCCAGCAGGCCCAGCCCGAGCAGGTACCAGGTGCCGTAGTCGGCGAACAGCTTGTTGAGCAGGAAGAAGATCAACGCGCCGACGATCGGACCTTCGATGCGGCCGATGCCGCCGATCACGACCATGAAGATCGCGAAGGCCGTCCAGTTGACGCTGAAGGCTGCATCCGGGCTGATACGCAGGTTGCCCAGGAAATACAGTGCCCCGGCCAGGCCGGCACCGAAGGCCGCGACGACGTATACCGCCAGCTTCATGCTCCGCACGTCGATGCCCTGGCTTTCGGCGGCGGTCTCGTTGTCGCGGATCGCCAGCAGCGCCAGCCCGCGCTTGCTGCGCAGGAACAGGTAGACCAGCGCGATCGCCGCCACCACGCAGGCCAGTGCCAACCAGTAGGTGGTGTTCTCGCGCGTCGCCTTGTCGATGCCGCGCAACGCGGTCAGGCTGGTGCCCGAGCCGCCGCCCACCGCCGAGAGGTTGGCAAAGCTCAGCCGGAACACCTCGGCGATGACCCAGGTGCCGATGGCGAAGTAGCCACCCTGCAATCTGAACGCGATGTAAGACACCGGCACCGCGATGGCCGCGGCGGCGATCGCGCCCAGCGGCACCGCCAGAAAGGGGTTGACGCCGCCGAAGTTGGCCAACACCAGCATCAGGTAGCCGCCGAATCCGAAGAAGGCCTGCTGGCCGATGCTGACCATGCCGCCGTAGCCGGCGAGCAGGTTCCACATCATCGCGAAGATGAAGTAGCAGGCGATCTCGACGAAGTCGCGCATCCACGACGAGCCGCTGCCTTCGGGCGCCCAGAAGGGCAGCGTCGCGGCGATCAACACCAGCAGCGCGGCGGCGGCCAGCGCCGGGCGGCTGGCGGGGTTGCTGCGAATGACCTGAACGTTGCCCATGCTCAGCCTCTGGTCTTGGGAAACAGCCCCTGCGGCCGCAGCACCAGCACCAGCAGGAAGACGATGTGGCCGACCCAGATGCCCCAGCCCGGGTCGATGCGAAAGCCGATCTGCTGCGTCACGCCGAGCAGCATCGCGCCCAGCAGCGTTCCCCAGAACGAGCCCATGCCGCCGATGATCACCGCCTCGAAGGCGAAGAGCAGCAGCAGCGGCCCGTCGGACGGCGACACCGTCGTGCGCATGCCCTGCAGCACGCCGGCCAGCGCGATCAGCACGAAGGCGATGGCCGTGGCCAGCGCGTAGACCCGGTTCGAGTTCAGCCCCATCAGCTCTGCGATCTCCTTGTCGTCGGACACGGCGCGAAAGGCGCGGCCGAGCTGCGTGCGGTTGAACAACCATTGCAGCGCCGCGGTGGCGGCCACCGCCAACCCCAGGATAAGCAGCGGCAGCACGCCGACGGCGAAGCCGCTGGGCAGCGCCAGACTGCGTGTGTTCAGGCCCGCCGTCTCGATCGAGCGCGGGTCGGCGGAGAACAACTCGAGCAGCAGGTTCTGGATGACGATGGCCAGCCCGAAGGTGACCACCAGGGAGGGCAGCGGGTCCTTGCCGAGCGTGCCGTTGAGCACCCAGCGCTGCAGTGCATAGCCGAAGCCGAAGGCCAGTGGCAACAGCAGCAGGCCGGCCAGCCAGGGCAGCAAGGCATCGGGCAGTCCCAGGGCGCCCAGCGCCGACAGGCCGGCGATGGCCGCAAAGGCGCCGAGCACGATGAAGTCGCCCTGCGCGGTGTTGGTCAGTCGCATCACGCCAAACATCAGCGACTGCCCCAGCGCGAACAGGCAGTACAGGCCGCCGAGCAGCAGCCCTTGCAGCAGTACCTGGAGCGCGGTCTCGAACATCGCCGTCAGACCCCGAAGTACGCCGCCGAGATCTCATCGCGCGTCAACTGGTCCGACGCGCCCTGCAGCGACACGCGCCCTTCCTGGAAGCAATAGATGCGCTGCGCCACGCGCATCGCCGTGGACACGTCCTGCTCGACGATGACCACCGTCATGCCCTCGGCGCAGATGGCCGGCATGGCGTCGTAGATCTCCTTGATGACGATCGGCGCCAGCCCCAGGCTCAGCTCGTCGCAAAGCAGCAGCGTCGGGTTGCTCATCAGCGCGCGGCCGATGGCTACCATCTGCTGCTGCCCGCCGGACAGCGAGGTGCCGGGCAGCGCGCGCTTTTGCTCCAGGATCGGGAACAGCTTGAACAGTCGCTGCAGGTTCCAGGGGCCGGGGCGACCGGCAAAGCCGCCCATCAACAGGTTCTCCTCGACGCTCAGGCTCGGGAACAGGCGCCGCCCCTCGGGCACCAGCGCGATGCCGCGCTTGACAATCTCGCCGGGCGGCAGGCCGCCGATGGGCTGGCCGTCGAAGCGCACCTGCTCGCGCGCGGCGCGCACCAGCCCGGTCACACTCTTCATGAAGGTGCTCTTGCCGGCGCCGTTGGCGCCGATGATGGCCACCAGCTCGCCGGCACCGAGCTCGAAGTCGATGCCGAACAGGGCCTGCGCGTCGCCGTAGAAGGCCGTCAGGCCGTGGGTGGACAAGAGGCTCACGCTTCCAACCCCATGTACACGCGCCGCACCTCGCCGTCGTTCATCACCGCCTGCGGCTCGCCCTCGGCCAGCTTCTGGCCGAAGTTGATGACGAACAGGCGGTCGGCGATCGACAGCAGCGCATGCACCACATGCTCGATCCAGATCATCGTCACGCCGCTGGCCTTGATGCGCTGCAGCTCTTCCACCAGTTGCTTGGCTTCATGCTCGGTCAGGCCGCCGGCGATCTCGTCCAGCAGCAGCAGCTTGGGGCCCGTGGCCAGCGCCCGCGCCAGCTCCAGGCGCTTGCGGTTGAGCAGCGTCAGGCCGCCCGCCGGCTTGTTGGCATGGGCCAGCAGCCCCGTCTGATCGAGCACCTCGCGCGCGCTGTCCCAGGCCTCGTGCTCGCTGAGCTGGCCACCGAAGCAGGCGGCGGTGACCAGGTTCTCGAACACCGTCATGTTCCCGAACGGCTGCGGTACCTGGTAGCTGCGGCCGATGCCGGCGCGGCAGCGCTGGTGGGGTTTCAGTGCCGTGATGTCGCGGCCTTCGTACTCCACGCGGCCGGCATCGCAGCGCACGTCGCCGCTGATCAGGTTGAACAGCGTCGTCTTGCCGGCGCCGTTGGGGCCCAGGATGCCCAGCGTCGTGCCCTCGTCCACCGCCAGCGAGATGTCGTCGGTGACCTTGAGCGCGCCGTAGGACTTGGCGACGGAATGAAGTTCGAGCAGCGGCATGGCGGCGGGGTGCAGTCTCGGCAGCGACGGGCCGTGGTCCTCAGCCCACCAGCCAGGGATAGCGCGCGCGGTCTTGACCCGCGTAGTCCGGATCGAGGTAGATGAAGCAGCGCTGAATCAGCCAGTCGCGGATCTCGAACACGTCGCACCAGCGGCCCGCGCCCCACTCGGGCAGGCCGGCGCGCCAGGCTCCGTCGCGGTGCTCACCGTGGCTGGTGCCCTCGCAGACGATCACATCGCTGCCCGAGAACACCCAGTTGAAGTGCGAGTAGTGGTGCTGAATCGATTTCAGCGTGCCGCCGACGTCGCCGAAGAGCTTGCCGATCTGGTCCTTGCCGGAGGCCAGGCCCCATTTGGGGAAGTAGACCTGCGCGTCGCCGGCGAACAAGTCGAGGATCGACCCGCCGCTGGAGGTGACGCCGCCGTTGTCGAAGGCCTTCAGATATTCGATCGCCACCGACTTGCGCTGCTCATCGGTCATGGTTTGGGTGCTCAATGCCATCCTTGTCTCCTGTGGCTACCCCGCCAGACCGCCCCGCCGGGGGTGTCGCCGCCGCGGGGCGTGGCGGCGACCGGTCATGCGGCAGCCGGAGCCTGCCTCCAGGCCCCGAACGACTCGCGCAAGCAATCAGATCAGCTTGAGCGTGCCGCCGGTGGGAATGTTCTTCGCGCCGGCGTTGTCGACGATGGTCAGCTCGACCTTGTACTTCGTGCCCTTGCCCCATTGGCCCAGCACCAGCGGCGTCTTGCTGACGTTCCTGAACGGGCCCTGGCCGCCCCACTTGACCGGACCGACGACGGTGGCCATGTTCGTGGCGGCCACGGCATCGCGCAGGTCCTTCGCGCCGATGCTCTTGCTGCGCTTCAGTGCATCAGCGGCCACCTCGAACAGCGCATGGGCAAAGCCGATCGGCTGTGTCCATTGCTTCTTGGTGCCGGTCTCGTAGGCCTCGGCCAGCGCCTTGGCGCTTTGTTTGGTGAGCGACGAGGTGAAGGGGTGCGACGGGCTCCACCAGACTTCGGTGGACAGGCCGTAGCCTAGCTCGCCCAGCGCTTCGATTGCGCCCGGGAAGAGCAGCGCCTTGCCCAGCGTGATCACCTTCGGCTGGAAGCCCTGCTGCCTGGCCTGCGTCAGGAAGGTCTTGGCATCGGGCGGGATGACGACGCCGGTGACGATCTCGACGCCATCCTTCTTGAACGCGGCGATCTGCGCGCTGAAGTCCTGCGTGCCGTTCTGGAAGCGGCCCGGGTCCACCAGCGTGAAGCCCTGCGCGGCCAGCGGCTTGGGAAAACCCAGCTCCTTGTCGCCCCAGGCGTTCCCGTCGCCGTCGTTCGGGAACAGTCCGCCCACCTTCTTGTTGGTCTTGACGCTGTTCCAGCCCGAGGTGAAGGTGGCGATCACGTCCTCCAGGCCCCAGAACAGGTGGTAGGTGTAGTTGAAGCCCTTCTCCGGGTTGCCCTTGCGGCCGAAGAACCAGGGCTGCCACGGCACCACGCTGCTGATGCAGGGCAGCTCGTTCAGCTCGCAGGCGTCGCACACCGGGTTGGCGGTCTCGGGCGTTCCCGCTGTGAGCATCAGCGCCACCTTGTCCTTCAGGATCAAGTCGTTGGCCACCTCGCCGGCGCGGTTGGGGTTGCTTTGGCTGTCCTTCAGGATGATCTGTACGTCATACTTCTTGCCGCCGATCGTCAGGCCGTCCTTGAAGGCCGTCTTCATCTGCTCGATGACCCACTTGTCGGCCTCGCCGAAGGGCGCCAGCGGGCCGGTCTGCGGCGAGACGTAGCCGATCTTCAGCGTGTCGGCGGCGAGCGCGAATCTCGACGCGCTTAGCGCGGCGGCGGCGCTGACGCCTTGCACGAAGGTTCTGCGGTTCAGGGTCATGCTCGTCTCCTTTTGGTTCGGGGAAAACTCAGCCTTGCGGTGCGGCGCCGTCGAAGGCGCGCTGCAGCAGCGCGCGCAGCGCGGCGCGTTCGAGCGGCCGGGGGTTCGGGTAGGGTGTGGTCACCGCCAGGTCGGCCGCGCGGTCCAGACCTTCGGCCGGCATGCCGATGGCCTTCAGCGAGGTGGGGGCGCCATGCCGCGCCGCGAGTTCGAACACGCCTCGGGCCGCGTCGTCGCGGCCCAAAGCACGCGCGATGCGCGCCATCGCTTCGGGCGCCTGTGCCGCGTTGTAGGCCAGCGCGTGCGGCAGGATCACGGTGTGCACGTCCGCATGCGGCAGGTTGAAACTGCCGCCGAGCGTGTGGCATAGCTTGTGGTGCAGTCCCATCGCGACCGCGCCGAGCACGGTGCCGCACAGCCAGGCGCCGTAGAGCGCATCGCCGCGTGCGTCCAGGTCGCGCGGGTCGCGCATCAGTCGCGGCAAGGCGGCGGCGCTGGCACGGATGCCTTCCTCGGCCATCAGCGCGACGATCGGGTTGCCGTCGTGGGCATACAGGCCTTCGGCAGCATGGGCGATGGCGTTCATCGCGCTGGTCACGGTCATTGCCAGCGGCAACCCGAGCGTCAGCTCGGGGTCGTAGATCACCGTGCGCGGCAGCACGCGCGCATCGCGGCCGGTCTTCTTCACACCGCCTTCGGTCATGCCCCAGATCGAGGTCATCTCGCTGCCGGCGTAGGTGGTGGGGATGGCCAGGATCGGCAGCCCCGATTCCAAGGCGATGGCCTTGCCCAGCCCCGTGGTCGAGCCGCCGCCGATGGCCACCGCGCAGTCGGCACCGAGCTGCTGCGCCACGCCGCGGGCTTCGCGCGCGGTCTCGATCGGCACGTGCATCACAGCCTTGGCGAACACTCCCGCGGAACGCGGGCCCAGCATCTCGGCGACGCGCCGCGCGCTGTCGGCCTGCTCAGGGGTGGACAGCACCAGCGCGCGGGTCGCACCGAGGCGTTCGATCTCAGGCCCGAGTTGCGCCAATGTGCCGGCGCCGAAGATCACGCGCGTCGGATGGGCGACATACACGAAGGGTGTCATCTCGGGTACCAGGGAGGGATCTGCGCGTCGATGTTGACCCACACGCTCTTCACCTGCGTGTACTCGCGCATCGCATCGAAGCCCATCTCGCGACCATAGCCACTCTGGCCGACGCCGCCGAAGGGCGAGCCCGGGTTGACGCGCTTGTAACTGTTGATCCACACCATTCCGGCGTGCAGGTCGCGCGCAAACTTGTGCGCGCGCTGCAGGTTCGAAGTCCACAGGCCGCTGCCCAGGCCGTAGTCGGTGCCGTTGGCGATGGCCAGTGCCTCGGCATCGTCCTTGAAGGTGAGCACGGTGACGAAGGGGCCGAACACTTCTTCCTGTGCCACGCGGTCGGTGTAGGCCCGGGCGCGCACGATCGTCGGCTCGACATAACAGCCGCGCGACAGCTCGGCCGCGCCGGGCGGCTTGCCGCCGGCCAGCACCTCGCCGCCTTGCTCGCGCGCCACGTCCACGTAGGCGAGCACGCGGTCGCGGTGCAGCGCACTGGTGAGCGGGCCCATCTCGGTGGACGCATCGAGCGGGTTGCCCAGACGGATCGACCTGGCCAGAGGCAGGAACTTCTCCAGAAAGGCGTCGGCGATCTTCTCGTGCAGCATCAGCCGGCTGCCGGCGATGCAGGCCTGGCCCTGGTTGTGGAAGATGGCCCAGGCGCTGCCGTTCACCGCGGCGACGAGATTGGCGTCGTCGAAGACGATGTTCGGACCCTTGCCGCCGAGCTCGAGCTGCACCTTTTTCAGGTTGCCCGCCGACGCCTGCACGATGCGTTTACCCGTGGCGGTGCTGCCGGTGAAGGCCACCTTGGCGATGCCCGCGTGCTCGGCGATGTACTGGCCAGCGACGCTGCCGAGCCCCGGCAAGATGTTCACCACGCCATTCGGCATGCCGGCCTCGGCCATCAGCTCCGCGATCTTCAGGCTGGACAGCGGCGTCACTTCGGCCGGCTTCATGACGATGGTGTTGCCGGCGGCCAGCGCCGGCGCCATCTTCCAGCTGGTGAACATCAGCGGAAAGTTCCACGGCACCACCTGGCCGACCACGCCCACCGGCTCGCGCAGCGTGTAGTTCAGGAAGCCCGCTTCGACTGGAATGGTCTCGCCCTGGAACTTGTCGGCCATGCCGCCGAAGTAGCGGTAGCAGGCGGCCGTGCGCGGCACGTCGAGCGCGCGGCTGTCCTTGATCGGATGGCCGGTGTCCAGGCTCTCCAGCCGTGCCAGCTCTTCGGCGTTGGCCTCGATCAGGTCGGCCAGCTTCAGCAGGATGCGGCCGCGGTCTGCCGCCGCCAGGCGGCTCCATGAAGGAAAGGCGCGCTGCGCCGCAGCCACCGCCAGGTCGACATCGGCCCTGCCGGCCAGCGCCACGTCGGCGATCGGCGAGTTGTCGTGCGGGTTCAGCGTGGCCAGCGTCTCGCCGCTTTGCGCGGGCACGAACTGGCCATCGATGAACAGCTGGTGGCGTATCGGCGTGCGCAGGCCCGCCGCGGCCTGTATGTCCGCGAGGTTCATGGATGACTCCTTCGCCTCAGAACTTGACCGGCACTTCGGGCGCGTCGCCCTTCTGGATCTCGTAGACCAGGTTCGGGCTGCCGTTCTCCCACACCAGCAGCATGCTGCGCTTCGGGCTGTAGCCCTGGTGGCGGCAGTACGCCGGCATAGCGGCCATGTCGCCGGCCTTCATGATGACGCGCGCCAGCGGCTTGCCGGTGGTCTTGTCGGCGCAGTCCCAGTGGATTTCGTCGGTCATCTGGAAGAACCATTCCACGCGGTCGTTGGCATGGATGATCGGCAGGATGTGCTCCTCGGTGGTCGGGCACATGAAGCTGTACTTGACGACGCTGGTGAAGCTCGGGTTCCAGGTCACCTGGCTGCGACTCAGGAAGGCGAACAGGTTGAAGGCATGCACCTCGTTCTCGAAGCCGGGTTCGGGATGCAACTCGGGCTGGTCCTGCGGCACGTCGGCGAAGGCGCGGTTGACCGGTGCACCGCGTTCGTCCGTGCGCAGGTTCAGGTCGCCCTTCAGGCCGACGCAGCGCGTGGCCAGTTCGCGGGCGCGGGTGATCCTGGCGCGGTTGTGGCCATTTTTGCGGCCATAGGGGCTGCCCGTTTCCTGCGGCGAGCTGAAGGGGTCGAAGCTCTCGTTCGTCCAGTCGTCCAGCATCTCGGCGAAGGTCGCGGCGATCTGCGCAGTCGGGAAGTTCTCCAGCCGATCGACGCCGGCGGCCTTCATCGTCGCGTTGTAGGTGCCGGCATACAGGTCCACTGTGCTGTAGTGGTTGGTGGTGCCGAGCACATGGTCAAAGTTGACACCGCCGTAGAAGAAGCCCCAGGCCACGTCGCGCATCAGTGCGCGCAGGAAGTTGCCGATGTCCAGGGTGTGGCTCAAGGGCCGGCCGTCGTGCGTCGTCCAGGTGATGTGCGCGAAATACTCGTCGCGCCTGAACTTGAAGCTGCCGAGGGCGAAATCGCGGTAGCCCAGCGTGGCGTCGGGCTGGCTGGCGATGACCTTGGCAATGTCTGCGGGTGCGTTCATGTCTTTGTCTCCAATGTCTTGATCAGGCCGTCTGGCAGATCTGGTCCCAGCGCTCGACGCTGAGGTCGCCCTTGCAGGTCTGCAGCACCAGCACCGCTGGCTTGGCGGCGCGGAACTGGTAGGCGCTGTTCTTCGGCAGCAGCGCCTGATGGCCGCGCTTGATCTTCAGCCAGCCCATCTTCTGGCCCTGGGGCTCGCCCTTCACCAGCACCGCGCCGTTGTGCTCGGCATCGGGCACGGTCTGTTCTGCACCGAGCTTGACCAGGTGGATCTCGACCTCGCCGTCCATGCACAGCGCGAACTCGTCGTGTGCGCAGGTGAACCACGGTGAATTGCCTTCGGCGCGCAGCGTCTCCAGCACGTAGATCTGGTTCTGGCCGAAGACCACCTTCTCGTAGGGCGCGGCCTGGGACGCGATCTCGAAGCAGTTGGAAAAGGCGTAGTGCTTGACGTTGTCCTCGATGATCTGCACGCCGCCTTTTTCGAAGGCGTCGAGCGAGCCGAATCGGGTCTGGTAGATCGGGGTGGCCATTTGTGTCTCCATCGGTGGCTGTGGTTTCAACCTGAGCGCAGTGTAGGAAGCCGCGTGCAATTTCTCTAGCCCTCGACATGCCACCGCATTGTTCGAGATCGGCGAACAATCATCCGGGATAACCCGCAGCGGATTGGCTGCACCTATTCGGTCAGCGCATCGCTCAGCAATCCGCGTTCGATTAGCGCGCGGTCCCAGGGCGGCGTGTCGGAGAAGCTGCCGTACAGCAACTCCAGAAACAACTTGAGCTTCAGCGCACGACGCACGCTGGTCGGGTAGAACACCGACAACCAGAAGCCGCCCAGCGGGTGCTCGGGCAGCACCAGCGTCAGCTCGCCGGCCACCACTGCATCGCTGGCCACCAGCGTGGGCAGGCAGACGATGCCGGCATGCTCTAGCGCGTACTCGCGCAGCAGGTGCACGCTGTTCGTTAGCAGCACCGGCTTGAGTTCCAGCGCCACCGGCTCTGGCGCGCCGTGGAACACCAGGCGCTCGCGCGTCGGATAGCCCGAATACCAGCCGATACGGTGGCCCAGCAGATCCTGCGGCTGGCGCGGCGTGCCGCAGCATTCCAGGTACGCCGGCGAGGCGCAAAACACGCGCCGCACCGGGAACAACTTGCGCGAGATCAGCTCCTCCGAATGCGGCGGGAAGATCTGCAGCGCACAGTCGAAACCTTCGCGCACTGGGTCGATGACGGCGTCGCTGACGATCAGGTCGAGCACGATCTGCGGGTAGCGCGCCTGGAACTCCTGCAGCAGCCGCGCCAGGTGGCCGAGCACGAAGCCGGGCAGCGCATGCACGCGCAGCCGCCCGGCCGGCGAAGCCGAGACCTCGCGCATCTGGTCCACCACCTCGTTGGTGCGGCCCACAAGATCGCTGCAGTCGCGCAGGAAGGCCTGGCCCAGCTCGCTCAGACGTACGCTGCGAGTGTTGCGGTGGAACAGCGGTGCGCCGACGAATTCCTCCAGTTGCTGGATGCGCGCGGTAACCACCGAACGCGACACGCGCAGCTGCCGCGCCGCTTGCGCGAAGCTCTTTGATTCGGCCACGCGCACGAAGGCATCAATGGCGAGGAAGCGGTCCATGGCCGGCGAGTGTAGAGCCGGGTCATCCAGTTCCCATCAGTCGATGCTGGGCGTAGTGGACGCAGTTGGCACGCCCACCGCCATGGCCCCTAGGGTAGAGGCACTGGGCGGCCGGCCGGTGCTGCGGATCCTGTAGACCGACACGAGCGCGCAGCACGCCGAATCCTAGTTTTGCCCTGACCGCATCGGAATCGCATTCGCAGATGGTCTTCCGCGCCGCGCATGGATGTTCTGGCAAACAGCGCGACTGTGGAATGCTGGCAGACGGCTTTCGGGCCGTGAAACTTGCAAAGCGACCGACCAGTTTGGGTCGCTGGCGTGCCTTCGCAAATCTGATCACACCACCCTGAACCTGCCTGTCACGGCGCAGGGCAGATCGGTGAGCTAGTTCGGCCTGAAGCACAGGCGGAACAAATTCCGCGAGACGCGTTAACTTAATGCACCTGAGGCGTGTTGACCCACAACACACGCGCTTCCTGCACGCCAGGATTGCGGTAGCTGTTGGTGAGGTGGTTCTTGAAGAAGAACGAATCGCCCGCATTCAGCACGTAGGTCGTGCCCTCGATGCTCAACTCGAGCTGGCCCTGGATCAGGTAGCCCATGGTCTCGCCCTGGTGCGTGATCGGGTCCTGCTTGGCGCCGTCCGGAGCGACGACGTGGATGTTGCCCTCGAGCA
>JAGTRL010000344.1 GCA_018261815.1 Pseudomonadota bacterium | reverse complement strand
CAGGTCTACCACCTGCTGGCGCTGCTGGAAAGCGATGCCGCCGCCCAGGTGGCCGAATATGCCGACGAGGTGCAGCGCGAGCAGCTGCGGCAGTTGCACGCGCGGCTGGAAAAGCAGGTGCGGCAGCGCGACGCCTTCTTCGCCGCCAACGAACAGTTCCACATGGCACTGCTGCAGATCGCCGGCAACCGCTGGGCGATGCAGATCGTCACCGACCTGCGCAAGGTGATGAAGCTCAATCGCCACCACTCGCTGTTCAAGCAGGGCCGGCTGAGCGATTCGCTGGCCGAACACCGCGCGCTGATGGACGCGATCGCCGCGCAGGATGGCGCACGGGCGCGCGAACTGATGCACGCGCACTTCGAGCACGGTCTCGAGGCGGCAGCGGACTGAAGCCGCAGGGTCTCGCGGTCCTGCCGCTCGACCGAGCCAGCGGCCGGAGCGTGGACTCGCGCGCCGGCGCGGCCGCAGCATCCCGACGGCGACCCCCGACACCTTGCGGCCGGCCGGCATTGGCTGGCACATGACATGCGCGTAAGATGCGCTCCAGACACACATCGCATTAACACATCGAAGCCGATGGAACTGAAGACCGCGCGCCTGACACTGCTCATCGATCCGGCCAAGAAGGCCGCTTTCGAGCAGTTGTGCGCCCGCCAGGATCTGACGCCGTCGCAGGTGGTACGCCAGTTGATCCGCGACTACCTGGCGCTGCATGGCGCGGCCTACCGGCCCAGCGGCACGGTCGAAGACAGCCCGCGCGACCCGGCCCGACCCGCGCCACCGCGCGCTGCGACGAAGCGGCGGCGTCGCTGATCCGGGCGACGGGACGGTCCCGGTGCGATCGATGAACGGCATCAGGTCGTGACACATTGGCTCCATCTCGACTGGGTACTCGTCGTGGTGGCGGCCTGGCTGCTGGTCGGCGTGATCGGCGTGTTCGCGCTGCGCCGCCTGCGCTTCGTCGCGCGTGTGCTCTTTCCGGCCGGTGGGCTGATTGCGCTGGTCTTGTTCGGCGTGGCGCTGGCCGCCGTGTTCGGCGGCCCCGAGGTGGCGGTGCTGCCGATCGGCCTGCCGACCCTGCCCTTCCATCTGCGGCTGGACAGCCTGTCGGCGTTCTTCCTGATGGTCATCGGCGCCACTGCGGCCGGGGTGTCGGCCTTCGCGGCGGGTTACTTCCGCCGCGGCGAGGGCACGCCGCCGGGGCTGCTGTGCCTGGAGTACCACCTCTTCCTGGCGAGCATGGTCGGTGTGGTGCTGGCCGACGACGCCTACATGTTCATGGTGATGTGGGAGACGATGGCGCTGTCGTCGTTCTTCCTGGTCACCGCCAACCACCGCATCCCCGAGATCCGCCGCGCCGGCTACCTGTACCTGCTGGTCGCGCATGTCGGCGCGATCGGCATCCTGATGTGCTTCGGCGTGCTGCAGGCCAACACCGGCGACTACAGCTTCGCCAACATGCGAGTGCAGTCGCTGTCGCCGTTCTGGTCCTCGATCGGCTTCGCGCTGGCGGTCTTCGGCTTCGGCGCCAAGGCCGGCATCCTGCCGCTGCACATCTGGCTGCCCGAGGCGCACCCGGCCGCACCGTCGCCGGTGTCGGCGCTGATGAGCGCGGTGATGCTGAAGACGGCCGTCTACGGCCTGCTGCGCGTGACCTTCGACCTGATCGCCACGCCGCTATGGTGGTGGGGCGCCGTGCTGCTGGCCCTCGGCCTGGCCACGGCGCTGTTCGGCGTGGTCTTCGCGGCGGTGCAGGTCGACATGAAGCGGCTGCTGGCCTATTCGTCGATCGAGAATATCGGCCTGATCTTCGCCGCCATCGGCCTGACTCTGATCTTCGCCGCCTACCGCATGGACGCGCTGGCCGCGCTGGCGCTGACCGCGGCGCTGTACCACGTGGCCAGCCACGCGCTGTTCAAGAGCCTGCTGTTCCTGGGCACCGGCTCGGTGCTGCACGCCACCGGCGAGCGCAATCTCGGCCGCCTCGGCGGGCTGATCCGCAGCATGCCCTGGGTGGCCTGGGTCACGCTGGTCGGCGTGCTGGCCAGTGCCGGGCTGCCGCCGCTGGGGGGCTTCGTCTCCGAATGGCTGCTGCTGCAGAGTTTCCTGTTCACGCCGGGCCTGCCCAATCCCGTGCTGAACATGCTGATCCCGGTGGTGGCGGCGCTGATCGCGATGGTCGCCGCGCTCGCCGGCTACACCATGGTCAAGTTCTTCGGCGTCATCTTCCTTGGCCAGCCGCGCGAGGACAAGCTGGCCCAGGCGCACGATGCCGGGCCGTGGGAGCGTGCCGGCATGCTCTGGCTGGTGGCCGGCTGCGTCGCGCTCGGCTTGCTGCCGGTGCAGTTCATCCAGCTCATCGATCCGGTGACGCGCCAGCTGGTGTCGGCAGGCTTGGGCCAAGCGGTGGCGGGCGGCGGCTGGCTGCTGGCGCCGGTCGCGGTCGAGCGGGCCAGCTATGGGCCGGTGATCTTCCTGCTCGGCGTGGCGGCCAGCTTCGCGCTGGCCTGGCTGCTGGTGCGCCGGCTGTACCACGGCCGGCTGCGCCGCGCGCCGGCCTGGGCCTGCGGCTTTCCCTGGGGCAACGCGCGCATGCAGGACACGGCCGAAGGCTTCGGCCAGCCGATCCGGCAGATGTTCGAGCCCTTCTTCCGCATGCAGCGCGAGCTGCCCACACCCTTCGACGAGCAGCCGCGCTACCGAGTCAGCATCGACGACCATTTCTGGCACTGGCTGTACCTGCCGGTGGCCGCGCTGGTGGCGCAGGTCTCGCGCCTGGTCGGGCTGCTGCAGCAGGGGCGCATCGCGGTGTACCTGATGTTCAGCTTCGTCACGCTGATCGTGATGCTGGTGGTGGTGGCGCGATGAGCGCCGCACGGCCGCCCGAAGGCGCTCAGTTCCCCCTCGGGGGGACGGCCCGCAGGGCCAAGGGGGCAGCATGAGCCTCTACGGCCTGCTGTCGCAGCTGCTGGAAATCGTGGTCGCGTTGCTGCTCGCGCCGCTGCTGATCGGCTGGGTCAACCAGTGGCGCGCCTGGCTGCAGAACAAGTCGGCGCCCAGCCTGCTGCAGCCCTACCGACTGCTGCACAAGCTGTTCCACAAGGAATCGGTGGTCGCCGAACATGCGTCGCAGGTGTTCCGCAGCGCGCCGTACATCGTCTTCGGCTGCATGGCGCTGGCCTGTGCGATCGTGCCCACGCTGTCGACCGACCTGCCACTGGCGCCGGCGGCCGACGCGATCGCGCTGGTCGGGCTGTTCGCGCTGGCGCGGGTCTTCATCTCGCTGGCAGCGATGGACGTCGGCACCGCCTTCGGCACGCTCGGCGCGCGGCGCGAGATGCTGATCGGCTTTCTGGCCGAACCGGCGCTGCTGATGGTGCTGTTCTCGGCCTCGCTGATCTCGCAGTCGACCTCCTTGACGACGATGGTCGAGACGCTGGCCCACCGCGACCTGGCCATCTACCCGGGCCTGGCCTTCGCCGGCGTGGCCTTCACGATGGTCTCGCTGGCCGAGAACGCGCGCGTGCCGGTGGACAACCCGGCCACGCATCTCGAGCTGACGATGATCCACGAGGCGCTGATCCTCGAATATTCCGGCCGCCACCTGGCGCTGATCGAGTGGGCCGCGAGCCTGAAGCTGTTCGCCTATTCGTGCATCGGCCTGGCGCTGTTCTTTCCCTGGGGCATCGCCGAGGCCGATGCGCCGCTGGCACTGCTGCTGGCCTTGCCGCTGCTGGTGCTGAAGCTGGCCAT
>JAGTRL010000036.1 GCA_018261815.1 Pseudomonadota bacterium | reverse complement strand
ACCGTCGACGCAGGCCACCATCCTCGATGAAGGCGACAACGAACTACGGGTCGGCGAGGTCGGAGAGATCTGCGTGCGCGGCCCTCAGGTCATGCCGCGGTACTGGAACCGCCCCGACGAAACAGAGAAGGTATTTACCCGCCAAGGCTGGTTGCGCACTGGAGACATGGGGTTCATGGACGAGCGCGGCTGTTTCACGATGACGGACCGCAAGAAGGACATGATCGTGGTCTCGGGCTTCAAGGTGTTCCCGAACCAGATCGAAGACGTCGTCGCGTTGCATCCGGGCGTGGCCGAGGTCGCAGCGATCGGCGCGCCCGACGAGAAGTCCGGCGAGGTTGTCAAGATCGTCGTGGTGAAGCACGATCCGGCCCTGACTGCACAGGCCTTGCTGGACCATTGCCGGCAGCACCTGACCGGATACAAGGTGCCCAAGATCGTGGAGTTCCGCAGCGAACCCCTGCCCAAGAGCAACCTCGGCAAGGTCTTGCGCCGGCAGCTGCGCGACGTGGCGGGTCGACCAAGCACCGACTCTACATCCGGCACGCCGACGCCTTGAGCGCGTCGTTCGCTCGGGACATCGCCCAGACATAGTGCGCTGAACCTATCCGTGTTGCGCATACATCTCGTCTGCCGTGCGATTCACCAGACGGTCGCCTCTGTCGGAAAGGCCGGCTTCGTCGCGCCGTGGTTTGAAGCACCAAACACCGGAGCCAACCGCCCATCGACTGGCCGGCTCGACGAGCGCGCTCTTTGCTGACACTCATCCCGTGGTTTGTCGCCGCACCGACTCCGACGGATGAGCGGCCAGCAATGCAGCCATTCGAGCAATCTCGAGGAGCCTGATCGTTCACGCGCGTCCGGGCGACCCCCCCCAAATGAGGCATACCAAAGACGTTTGGTGCGGCCTACGCTGGAATCAAGATGAGCGTCACAATGCTCACAGGAGGCAATCAGGTCATGAATGCAACGCTGTTGACCCTGTCTGAAGCAGCCCACTACGAGTTGCGCTTCCAGTCACTTTTTGATGCAGGACGTGCCTATGCATTCCCATGCGATGCCGCCGGCCATGTGGACATGGATTCACTCAGCGACACGGCTCGCGAAAGCTACCTCTATGCGCGGGCCGTCGTCGGGCGTGAACTCTCGGTACCGGCCGTGAAGGTCAGCGCGACTCACTGACAGAAGTTCGGCGGTATCGTCGTCCGAGAGCGTTCGAATCGTTCGACCTGTCTGACACCCTTTGGGGCGCAGGACTTCTCCAAGAGGGAGCCCATCGGCGCGCACGAAGGCCGGTGCGGCACCAATCGCCATGCAAGTCGCCGTCGTGACTTGGACGGCGAGCTCACCGGCGGTTCGTGCTCGAGGGCGGGCAACGTCAGCCAGCGGCCTCGACCGACAGGAACAGGCCGGGAACGTCAGGGGGCTATGTAGTGGCTATCTGGCGTGTCGATGTCGATGACCGCTGTACGGCGGGCAATCAATGCGTTCGGTCGGCAACACGCGACCCACAGCTGAAGTCCAGCAACCTCAGTGAACCGCCGCGAAGCAGACGTCCAAGTCGCATTTTGGCTTGATCGGACGGCAGCAGCCATGGTTGCCGGGCAACGGCCCCCGCCCTCAAGGCCGCAGCGTGTTCTTGTGGATCCGGCCGTCCGTCATGATGAGCACGAAGTTCTTCGCCGGGTCGGCCACCAGATCCAGGTTCTCCAGCGGATTGCCGTCCACCAGCAGCAGGTCGGCGCAGGCGCCGGTCTCGACGACGCCCAGCTTGCCCGGGTAAGGGTTGCGCGGCCCGGACAGCAGCAGCACCTTGGCGTTGTCGTGGGTCACGAGCTTCAGCACCTCGGCCGGCGTGAACCAGGCCTTCAGCTTCAGCATGTCCTTGGTCTGGTTCGCGCCCAGCGCCGGGTTGAACAGGAAGTCGGTGCCTCACAGCAGCTTAACCTTGTGCTGCTTGGCCCATCGGAAGGCGGCGTCGGTGCTGCGGATGACCTCGTCCTTCTTCTCGCGGATGTTGGCCGGCTGCCACGATGGCGCCGGGTCCAGCGCCTGCAGGCTCAGGAACACGCCTTTGTCGGCAAGCAGCTTGATCGTGGCCTCGTCGAGCAACTGGCCGTGCTCGATGCATTTGACGCCCGCCTCGACCGCGCGGCGCACCGAGCGCACGTTGTAGGCGTGCACGGTGACGTAGGTGTTCCAGTCGTCGGCCGCCTCGACCGCGGCCTTCAGCTCGTCCAGCGTGTACTGCGACACATCCAGCGGGTCGTAGGCTGTGGCCGCGCCGCCGCCGGCATGCGCCTTGATCTGCGTGGCGCCATAGCGCAGGGTCTCGCGCGTCGCGGTAAGCACCTCGTCGCGGCCGTCGGCGATGAAGTTGTAGCCCATCTCCTCGCCCATCGAGGCCTTGCCGAAGAAGCGGCGCGAGCGCTCGTGCGGCAGCCGCGTGTCGCCGTGGCCCGAGGTCTGCGAGACCATTGCGCCGAACGGCGCCAGCAGCGCCTGTTCTTGCGCCGTCGTCAGGTATTCGTGGTGCCGCCCGGCTCGGCCGCGCACGTCGAAGATGGCCTCGCCCTCCTTGGCATAGCGCGAGTGCATGACGTGCACGGTGGCCACCGACCAGCCCAGCAGCTGCGCGATCTCAGCAGCCGTGCTGCCTAGCGTGGCGCGGATCAGCACGCAATGGCCCGTGCGGCTTTGAGCTCGCTTGAGTCTTTCGGCCAACCCCTGGATGGGCTGCTGGCGCCGTTCGCGCAGCGCGCCGAAGCCGGCGGCATGCTTACGGTGGCGGAGATCCAGCAGGCCTACCGGCAGCACACCGGCCGGGATGTGGCCCGCTCGACCATCTACCGGCTGCTGGACCTGCACGGCTGGCGCAAGGTCGCGCCCCGGCCCAGGCACCCGAAGGCGGACACGGCGGCGCAGGCCGCCTTTAAAAAAAGGCTGTGCCGCGCGGTACGGCGAGAGGTCTGGCGCCAGGCTGAAGCCGGCCGCCGGGTGCGGCTGATGTTCCAGGACGAGGGCCGCTTCGGGCTGCTGGGCACGCCAAGACGCTGCTGGGCCCAGCGGCGTGCGTCCAACGGTCAAGGCCAGGCTGCAGCGCCAGTACCTGTACGCCTTCAGCGCCGTCAGTCCGCACGACGGCGTGATGGACAGCCTGGTGCTGCCGTGGGTGAGCGCGCAGACGATGTCGCTGTTCCTGGCCGAGGTCGCCCAGCGTCACGTCGGGGAGTTCGTGCTCATGGTCATGGACCGGGCCGGCTGGCACCTGGCCGGCCAACTGCAGGTGCCCGCGAACAGCGCGGTGGAGCGAACCCTCACCGCCGGCTTGCGCACCCTGGAAACCGACCCCGAAAGAACCCACTCCATGACCGGATTCGAATGGATCACTTCTATATCATTGAACGCGACTTCGTATCAGGGCACGCTGGCCGTGCCCACCGGCATCGTCAGCGCCGAACTGGTCAGCCACGCCACCCGACGCGAGCCGACCACGCGCACCTGCCAGGAATGCCTGAGCGAAGGCCATTCGCCGACCGCCAGGTTCTGCCGCGACTGCGGCGCCCAGCTGCCGGCCTACCAGCGCGACGCGCCGCCTACGGGTTGAGCCGGGCCTGCAGGCCGCTGCCGTCGAGGCTGGTTTCGATGGACTGCGCCAGCGCCTGGGCGCGTTCGGTGTGGCCCCGCGCCGCGCCGGCATCACCCTGCTGCTCGTGCAGCCGCGCCAGCGCGCGCTGCAGGTCCAGCATCAGGCGCACGCGGCCCACTGACTCCGCCAGGTGTGCGGCCTGCGTCAGCTCGTTCAGCGCGGCCGCAAAGGCGCGCTGCTGCAACAGCGCCTCGCCGCGCCAACGGCGCGCCACGGCTTGCAGCTCGCGCAGGCCATTGGCGTCGGCGATGTGCAGCAGTTCATCGGCCAGGGCGCGGCACCGAGCGGCGTCACGTTCCAGCAGCGCCATCTCGGCCAGCGCGTCCAGGCAGCGCACCTGCATGTAGCGCTCGGCATGCGTGCGCGTGTGCTCCAGCGTCAGCTGCAGCAGCGCGGTGTCGCCACGCTCGCCCAGCCGCGCGCGCGCTACTGCCGCATGCGCGTCGAGCGCGGCGCGCCAGAACAGGATGCCGCTGTCGCGCGCCAGCGCCTGGCCGCGCTGCAGCAGCGGCAGCGCCTGCGCCTGCAGGCCCAGGTCGAGCAGCAGGTGGCCGATGCTGTCGAGCGCGATGAACTGGTAGCGCAGCTGGCCGAGTTCCTGCAATTGCTGCAGAGTTCGCTGCATGCCCAGCCAGGCCTCGCCGTAGTGGCCCGTACAGGCGCGCACGTGGTCCAGCCCCAGCAACGTGGGCCCCAGGTGCCATTGCAGGTCGGCGGCGCGGGCGATGTCCAGCGCCGCCTCGAAATGCGCCAACGCACGCGGGTAGTCGCCGCAGCCCCGGGTGCCGACGCAGGCGTGGCCGATCATCATCAGGTTCTCGGACTCGTAGCTGCGGTCGCCAATGCTGCGTGCCAGCGCCAGCGATCGCATGTAGCAGGCAATGGCCGCCGCCGGCTCGGCGTTGGCGAAGTGCGCCTCGCCGCGCCCGTGGTAGGCCTGCACGGCGACCAGGTCGACGAAGCCGCGGCGCTCGCAGATCTGCACCGCCTGCTGGTGGTGGGCGGTGGCCTGGTCGTTGAGCCCGGTGCTCCAGGCCACCGTGCCCAGGTGGTACAGCGTGTCGGCGGCCTGGCGTTCGTCGTTCATCGCGCGCGCTTCGTCCAGCGCCTCGCCCAGACAGGCGGTGGCTGGCTCGTAGGCGTCGGCGCGGCGGTAGGCCATGCCCAGCTGCACCAGCGCGTCGCGCGTGCGCTCGCGCTCGCCGGCGGCGCGCGCCGCATCGACCACGCGCCGCAGGTCGGCCACCGCGCCCTGCGTCTGCCCGGCCTGCGCGCGGGCCGCGCCGCGCTGTGCGTACAGCGCCAGACGCTGCGGCGCGTCCAGCGCTTGCGGATGCAGCTCGGCGATGGCCACGGCGCGGTCCAGCCAGTGCAGCGCATCGCGCATGGCAAACAGCGCGCGCGAGCGTTCTCCGGCGCGCCGCAGGTACTGCAGCGCCTTGGGCCAGAGCTGCGCGCGCTCGAAGTGGTCGGCCAGCCGCGCGATGTGTTCGTGCGCGTCGGCGTCGCCATGGCGTTCCAGCGCCTCGGCCACCGTCTGGTGCAGCAGCCGGCGCCGCGCCCCGCCGATGTCGCCGTAGACCACCTCGCGCAGCTTGTCGTGGCTGAAATCGTAGACGCCGCCTTCGGGTTGCTCGCGCAGCAGCCGCCGCTTGACCAGGGCCTCCACGGCCTCCAGCAACTGTGCCTCGCTCTCGCCCGCGGCCTGAAGCAGCGTGTCGAAGTCGAAGTGCCGGCCCAGCACCGCAGCCGTCTCCAGCACCGGGCGCAGCGCCTTCGGCACATGCGCCAGGCGCACGCGCACGGCCGCGCGCAGCGCCTCGGGCAGCGGGCTGGGACGCGGTGGTGCGGGCGCGCCGGCAGCGGACGCGCCCTCGCTCAGCGACTGCAGCATCGACACCAGGAAGAAGGGGTTGCCCTCGGTTTCCAGATGCAGCCGTTCGGCCAGGGAAGCATCGGCCAGGGCCGCCACCAGCTGCGCGGTGGCCGCCGCATCCAGCCGCGGCAACGGCAGGCGCCGCGCCGCGGCCTCGCGGCACAGGCTGTCGACCAGCCGCGCCAGGCGCTCATCCTGGTCGACGTCCTCGTCGCGGTAGGCAAAGACGACGAGCCGCGCGCGTTCGGCTCCCTGCCGCGCCAGGTGGTGCAGCACCTGCACGCTGGCCTCGTCGGCCCATTGCAGATCGTCTACCACCAGCAGCGAGGGGCCCGAGCCGAGGGCCGCGTCCAGCAGCTGGCCCACCGCGCGCGACAGCCGCGCCTGGCGCGCCTCGGGGAAGTCGTTTGACAGCGCGGGCAGCTGCGCCACGCGTTCACCGACCTCGGGCACCAGCGCGTTCAGCTCGGCCAGCGACACCGCGCCGAGTTTGCCGAGGTCGGCCGCACTGGCGCGTTCCAGTGCGCGCGACACCAGGTCGATCACCGGCTGGTAGGGCATGGCGCGCTCGATCTCGTAGCACTTGGTGGCCAGCAGCGGCAGGCCGCGCGAGTGCGCCTCGCGCTGCAGCTCGCGCAGCAATCGCGTCTTGCCGATGCCGGGTTCGCCTTCGACCAGCACGGTGCCGCCGCGGCCTTCGGCCAGCTGCGCCAGGCAAGCCTGCAATTGCTCGAATTCGCGGCCACGGCCGACGAAGGGCGTGGCTTCGGTCGACGGCGGGGGCACGGCGGCCGGCACCGGCGCGGCGCCCTGCTGCGCCGGCAGGCCATCGAGCGGCAGGCGTTCCAGGCTGCGCAGCGCGCGCGAGGCCTGCAAAAAGGCCTCGCGCTCGGCGTCGGGCACGGCCAGCGTGGCGGCCAGCCGTTCGGCCAAGCGGCGCGACGGCCGGCGCTCGTCGGACTCGATCTTGCGGATCGAGAACACCGACACGCTAACGCGCTGCGCCAGCACCTCCTGCGTCAGGTCAAGCGCCTTGCGGCGGCGGCGCAGCCAGTAGCCGAAGGAATGGGATCGTTCCTGCACCGCGCCGACTCTAGCAACTTGTCCCACTTTTTGTCCCACTCGGCGACACCGCTTCGAAAGACATCCGGCGCTCAATGGGCGCCTCGCCACTTGACCCACCTGGAGAATTCACATGTCCGCCGTTCTGTCCCCCACCACCCCCACGCCCGACCTGGCCGCCGTCAAGGCGCGCCAACAAGCCGCCTGGTCCACCGGCAACTACGCCGTGGTCGGCACCACCTTGCAGATCGTCGGCGAGCAGCTGTGCGAAGCGCTGGACCCGCGCGCGGGCTGGCGCGTGCTCGACGTCGCCGCCGGCAACGGCAACGCCACGCTGGCCGCGGCGCGCCGCGGCGGTGTGGTGACCTCCACCGACTACGTGCCGTCGCTGCTCGAAGCCGGGCGCCTGCGCGCCCAGGTCGAGGGCCATGACATCGCGTTCCAGGAGGCCGATGCCGAGAAGCTGCCCTTTGCCGACGCCAGCTTCGACGCGGTGCTGTCCACCTTCGGTGTGATGTTCACGCCCGATCAAGAGCAGGCGGCGCGCGAGATGCTGCGCGTGTGCCGGCCGGGCGGCAAGATCGGCCTGGCCAACTGGACGCCGGAGAGCTTCATCGGCCAGCTTTTCAAGACCATCGGCAAGTACGTGCCGCCGGCAGCGGGGCTGAAGTCTCCGGCGCTGTGGGGCACGCAGGCGCGCCTGCAGGAGCTGTTCGGTGCCGGTGCTCGCGCGCTGCACATCCACAGCCGCGAGTTCGTGTTCCGCTACCACTCGCCGGAACACTGGATCGAGGTCTTCCGCACCTACTACGGGCCGATGAACAAGACCTTCGCCGCGCTCGACGCCGAGCGCCAGGCCACATTCCAGCAGGAGCTGCTGGCGCTGATGGCCGCGCGCAACCGCTCGGGCGATGCCACGCTGGTGCTGCCCAGCGAATACCTCGAAGTGGTGATCGAGCGCGCATGAACGCGCCGGGCCGTTCCCAAGCGCTCATCCCGGAGCACAAAGTGCGCAGGGTCGTCCAATGACCGACGCCACCTATTTCCGCGAGGCCGGCGCCGGCCCCGGCGTGGTCTGCGTGCACTGCAATGCCAGCAGCAGCGCGCAGTGGCGCGGCCTGATGGACCGGCTGGCGCCGCGCTTCCATGTGCTGGCCGGCGACGGCCATGGCGCCGGCCGCGGCCCGGCCTGGCCCACCGATTGCACGCTGCGCCTGCAGGACGAGGTGGCGCTGCTGCAGCCGCTGCGCTCGCGCGCCGGCCAGCCGCTGGCGCTGGTCGGCCATTCCTACGGCGGTGCAGTGGCGCTGCTGGCCGCGCTGCAGAACCCGCCGCGCGCGCTGGTGCTGTACGAGCCCACGCTGTTCGCGCTGCTGGACCAAGCAGCGCCGCCGCCGAACGAGGCCGAGGGCATCCGCCAGACCGTGGCCGACGCGGTAGCCCACCTGGCCCGCGGCGACCGCAGCGCGGCGGCCGGTCGCTTCATCGACTACTGGATGGGCGAAGGCAGCTGGCAGCGCACGCCCGAGGCGCGACGCGCGCCCATCGAGGAAGCCATCGTCCACGTGCAGGGCTGGGGTACGGCGCTTTTCACGCAGCCCACGCCGCTGTCGGACTTCGGCAAGCTGGATGTGCCGGTGCTGCTGATGGTTGGAAGCGAGTCGCCCGCGTCCTCGCGCGGCGTGGCGCGGCGGCTGGCCAGCGTGCTGCCGCGGGTGCGGCTCCTGGAAATGCAGGGTCTGGGCCACATGGGGCCGATCACGCACCCCGAGGTTGTGAACGCGGCGATCGAGGACTTCCTGTTGCGCGAGCTGAACGCATGACCCATCCGCTGGACAACCCGGTGTGGCATGCGCTGAGCGGGCCGCACCGCGCACTGGCCACGCGGCACGGCCTGGCGCTGCACTACCCTCGGGAGGTGGCGGCCTTCTCCGCCATCGCCGAAAGCAGCACGATGGCCTATGCCGACCTGGCGCGCGGCCTGCCGCCGGACACCGAGGCGCGCCTGGTGCGCGCCCGCGCCGAGCCGGTGCCGGCGGGCTGGAGCCTGCTCAACGACGTGCCGCCGCTGCAGATGGAGGCGCGCCACTTCGACGGCCGCCAGCGCGACGGCCCAGCCATCGCGACGCTGGGGCCACGCGACCGTGACGCGGTGATGGCGCTGGTCGAGCTGACACAGCCGGGCCCGTTCGGACCGCGCACCATGGAGATGGGCCACTACATCGGCTTGTTCGAACACGGCCAATTGATGGCCATGGCCGGTGAACGTTTGCGGCTTGACGCACACGTCGAGCTCAGCGCCATCTGCACCCACCCGCTGGCCCGCGGCCGCGGCCTGGCCGAGCGGCTGGTGCGCCGGCTGATGCACGACGCGCTGCAGCGCGGGCAACAGCCCTTCCTGCATGTGCTGCCTGCCAACGCGGGCGCGATCGCGCTGTACCAACGGCTGGGCTTCGTGACCCGCGCCGAGATGCACTACCGCTGGTGCAAACCGCTCGATTCGGCGCAGGCGCTCGGATAGCGACTGGCGCCCAGACGGGCATCGGCGGCAGCTGACGAGTACGGGCGCTGGCCCTCCAGGCGGGCCGCCGAGTTGCGTTCGAACGTCCAGAATCCAGCGGTTGTTCTCGGCGAATTGCGGCTGTCCACGAGAGTCAACTCTACTGCCCAGTTCATCGCATCGCGCCAGGCGGCACCTGCCAGGGGCTCATGCTGCGGCGGTCGCCGCTTCGCGTCGACTGCACTGCGGTGCTCACGCCGGGGTCGTGCCGCATAACGCACTCCGCGCACTGGCGGGCGCTGCGTTCAAACAGATGCGGCAAGCATGAGGACGAAGCGCGCTGCGCGCGCCCGACCCCGGCACTGCGCTCCTCGTCGCCGCAGAAATCGTCCCTGCCAGGTACCGCCTGTCGCGAAATCGTGGCGGGGTTTGTTCTCGGCCGAACACCACGAGCGCTGGCGCAAAGACGGGCCCGGGCAGGCTGCGATGCGCCTGTGAGGCGCCGAGGAGCGCAGGGCCCATGGCCAGCGCGCGCAGCGCGCCTCGTGCTCTGAATTCGTCGCGACTGATTGAACGGAGCGAACGCAGTTCGCGCAGTGAGTTGGCGACGAGGCTATGGGACCGAGCACCAATCGGGATAGGGGCCAGCCATCGCAGGCTGGACCGCTCCCACACCACCCGGCATTCGGGTCTGCACCGGGCGGCTCGAGTGCTTGAGGTCAGGAGAACCTGGGCACACCCAGGCTGTCGAAGTACCGCACGGTCAGCACCACCTTCAGCCCCGTACGCGCGCTGCCCCACCAACCCGCGCGCAGCAATGCCACGCGACGGGCCAGCGAGTCGTCGGCGCCCAGGGCGCGCATCTCGCGATAGATTCGCGAGGGGTGACGCCATTGACGCAGCCGCAGCACCCGCAGCACCCGCAGCACCCGCAGCGGCGTACGCAGCCACGAGTCCAGCTTCATGAAGGCGTGCGTCGTCGGAGATAGGGAATTCAGCCGGGGAATTCAACCGCCCTTGATCGGACCCGAGAGACCCGAGACCGGGCCAAGACCTGTCCGGGAGAGCCATGAAGTGCCCTGTGGTTGACTCGCCAGCCGCCGCTTTGGCCTGGCGATAGGTTTTCAGTCCGCTGTACGACTGCATCTGCAGCCTCCGACCCAGGGTTCACCCTGAAGCATTGATCGTCGTACTCACGCGACGCCCATCTTGTCGGCGTCGTCCGACACCAAGGCGCGGCGCAGACCGATTCGCAGTCGACGGTCCCATTCCTAAGCTTCAAACACCGCCGCAATGCGGCTGTCACATGCGAAGGAGGTTGATATGAATCGCTCCCTGTACTACGTCGTACCCACCGCGCTGGCCGCCATCGCCCTTTCCGCCTGCAGTCCGCGCGACAACCAGGCCGTCGGCCAGAAGGTCGATGAAGCAGTTGCCAGCACGAAGTCCGGCGCCAACGAGGTGAAGCGCGCCGCCAACGACGCCGGGGCAACCGTCGCTACGGCCGCAACCGACGCAATGATCACGACCAAGATCAACGCAGCGCTGGCCGCCGACGACCAACTGAAGGCTATCAAGATCGACGTCGACACGCGCGACGGCCATGTCGTGCTGAGCGGTACGGCGCCCGACGCCGGCTCGCGCGAACGCGCGACATCGCTGGCCCGTGCCGTCGATGGTGTCGTCGCGGTCGACAACCGCCTGATCGTCGCCAGCAAGGGCTGATGGTCAGATCAACGACTTTCGATCAGGGTGCGGCTGCAACAGCAGACGCACACCCCTGTACCTAGCACCCGGATACGAATATGACTTCCCGATCCAAGATGAATCTCCAGCCCGACAAGGCTTCCTCGGCTACGACCCCGGAAAGTGGCTGCGACGGGTTGCTGCCGCACGAGCGCGCTCAAGTCCCGGCCGACGCAAACGAGCACCGCGCCGATCCGGTGATCGAACAGGCACATCGCGACATCGACCGCGGCTTGGTCGACACCGACATGCGCGCGACGCCGGGCCTGGACGCCGGCCGACGCCAGCAGCTCTTGCGTCGCAGTAGCAGGCAGAGCTCCGAAGTGGCGCGACAGAGCCTGGCAAAAGGAGGCAGTGACCTGCAAACCGAGAGTTCGGCGCTCGAGTCCGCATCTGGCGGGTCGGCTGACGCGCGCGTCCGCACTGCCGCACAGCGACGTGCGTCAAGGGCCGGGCACCCCACACCTCTGCAAAGGAGCCACATGATGAAACGAGTCGCCGACGTCATGACCGAAGAAGTCCGGGTCATCGAACCTCAGCAGAGCTTGAAGCGGGCAGCGGAAATCATGGCGAAGCTGGACGTGGGCTCGTTGCCGGTATGTAACGGCAAGCGACTGCTTGGCATGCTGACCGACCGGGACATCGTCGTGCGCGGTATCGCCAGCGGACTGAACCTTGAAATGGACTGCGTTTCCGCCGCGATGACGGAGGCTGTCCTGTATTGCTCACCCGGACAAGACATTGCCGAAGCCTTGCACCTAATGGGCAACCATCAGGTGCGCCGGCTGCCGGTGATCGATGCCGAGCGCCGGCTCGTTGGCATCGTTTCGCTGGGCGATCTCGCTGTGGAAACGCCGCAGGATGCCGGTACGACCGTCAGCGAAATCAGTCAGAAGAACTCCGCACCTCGGCGTATCTGAAGGACGAGTTGAACTCGATGCAGCCCTGATCGGTTCGTGCCCGCCTACCGGTGGTTCTGCCGCTTGAGCCTTGAAGATGATGTTCCCGACCGATCGATTTGATCGGACACATGTCCACCTGCCGAGGCGGCAACGCTGAAGAGCGCACAGGATCGATGGAAGGGCGCCCGGTGTGGCTGTACCGGAACGTTAGCCGCCCGGCAAAGTCGTTGTCGTCAAGGCAGCCAAGGGGAGCCTGTGAGCGCGATGCATCTCTTGAACATGGCGGACTGAGTATCGACATGTCGGAGCCAGCGGGGCTCCCGGCCACAGCAGTCACACTGAATACATCAGTTGCTGGCGATCACTTGAGTGTTGAGCTCCGGATCGCACGCTGGTTGGACCTCACTTCGTCACTTCAGAGGCATTGGCGGGGTCTCAACGATTTGACGCTCGGGCGTATTCGCAGCATGCTGGGGCCCTCACGACTGTTGGGTAGGTGATGCCGTCGCATTGCAATACGTTGGAGCGAATCTGATGTCGAAGCAGGATGATCCGACCGGCTGGATGTGGATCCACGCCTGCGAGGTGATCGTGAAGGCCGAACGGCTGCAGCGGCAGTTCTTTCAGCCCAGTGCGTCGCAACGCGCGCTGGCCATATGGGAACCGCCCGTCGATGTCTTCGAGGACGAGGGCGAGATCGTGATCGTTGTCGCCATGCCAGGCGTGGCACCAGAACGCGTGCAGGTCACGCACGAGCCGGGCACGCTGGTCGTGCGTGGCGTACGGCCCCTTTCAATTTCAGGATTGCGCCATCGCGTACGGCAATTGGAGATCCCCTACGGTGCTTTCGAGCGTCGCATCCCGCTGCCGCAAGGGCGCCTTGAGATCGGCGCTCCGGAGCTGGCCCAGGGATGCCTGACGCTGAGACTGCGAAAGACCGATGAGGCGCAGCCATGATCCAGGACACGAGCTCCGACATGCGCTCCGGGCGACCCGACCCGACTGACCGACAAGCAGCCGACTCGACGTCGCAGGCGCTGGTCACGACACGACCACTGCCATCGGATGCGCTGCTCATCGTGCCGGTGCGCAACGCCGTCTTGTTCCCGGGCATGGTCTTGCCACTGACGATCGGCAGCGAACGCGCGCGCGCCGCGGTGCAGGAAGCGGTGCGCCTGGAACAACCCATCGGCGTGTTGTTTCAAAGCAAGGCCGATGCCGACGACCCAGGGCCCGACGACTTGCACTGGGTCGGTACGAGTGCGGGCGTGCTGCGCTATGTCACGACCCCCGAGGGCGTGCACCACATCATCTGCAAAGGCCTGCGGCGCTTTCGCGTATTGCAGTTCCTGGACGACCAGCCATTCGCCGTCGCCCGCGTCGACTACATCGACGACCCGGAGAGCTTCGATACGGAAATCGAAGGCCGCGGGCGTGCACTCAAACAGCGGGCCCTCGAGGTCCTGCAACTGCTGCCCCAAGTTCCCACCGAACTGGCGGCCGCGCTGCAAGGCGTGGACAGCCCGGCGCAACTCGCCGATTTCATCGTCGGCATGATCGACATCCCCCTCGAGGAGAAGCAGGCGCTGCTCGAAGCCTTCGATCTGAAGGTGCGCCTGGACCAGGTGCTGCTGGTGCTGGCGCGCCGCATGGAGGTGCTGAAGGTCTCGCGCGACGTCGACCAGCGCACGCGCGAGTCGATCGGCGACATGAACCGCAAGCACCTGTTGCGCGAGCAGATGCGCACCATCCAAAAGGAGCTGGGCGAAGACGACGAAGGCGGCGCGGAGATTGCCGAACTCGACAAGGCCATCACCAAGGCCCGCATGCCCGAGGACGTGGACAAGGTGGCACGCAAGGAACTTAAGCGCCTCGAGCGCATGCCAGAGGCGGCTGGCGAATACTCGATGCTGCGCACCTACCTCGACTGGCTGATCGAGCTGCCGTGGACCATCGAGGACGGCCCACCGATCGACATTGCCGAGGCCCGGCGAATTCTCGATGCAGATCATTTCGGGCTGGAGAGGGTCAAAAAGCGCATCCTCGAATACCTCGCGGTGCGCAAGCTCAATCCGTCGGGCCGCGGCCCGATCCTATGCTTCGTGGGGCCGCCGGGGGTGGGCAAGACTTCGCTGGGGCAGAGCATCGCGCGCGCCACCGGACGCGAGTTCTCACGCGTCAGCCTGGGCGGCGTGCACGACGAAGCGGAGATCCGCGGGCATCGGCGCACTTACATCGGCGCGCTGCCTGGCAATGTGATCCAGATGCTGCGCAAGGTCGGCACGCGCAACTGCGTGATGATGTTCGACGAGGTCGACAAGCTCGGCGCCGGCGGCTTTCACGGCGACCCGTCGTCTGCACTGCTCGAGGTACTCGATCCTGAGCAGAATGCGAGCTTCCGCGACACGTACCTGGCGGTGCCGTTCGACCTATCGCAAGTCATGTTCATCTGCACGGCGAACGTGCTCGACACCATCCCCGGGCCGCTGCGCGACCGCATGGAGGTGATCCAACTCGCAGGCTACACAACGCAGGAGAAACTGCAAATCGCGCGCCGCTACCTGCTGGCCCGCCAACTCGCAGCGGCAGGGCTAGATGCCGCGCAGTGCGAGATCAGCGACGCTGCGTTGCTGGCCATCATCGAGGACTACACACGCGAGGCCGGCGTGCGCAACCTGGAGCGCGAGATCGGCCACCTGCTGCGCCATGCCGCGGTACGCATTGCCGAGGGCGGCGTCCAGCGTCTGCGCATCGATGCCGCAGACCTGCATGCCATTCTCGGCGCGCAGAAGTTCGAGGCCGAAGTGGCGATGCGCAGCGACATCCCCGGCGTGGCCACCGGCCTGGCCTGGACACCGGTGGGCGGCGACATCCTTTTCGTCGAGGCCGCCCGCGCGCCCGGCGACGGTCGACTGATCCTGACCGGACAACTCGGCGACGTGATGAAGGAAAGCGCGCAAGCCGCGCTTTCGCTGGTCAAGGCGCGCGCCGAATCGCTGGGCGTCGCGGCCGAGCTGCTTGAGAAGTCGGACGTGCACATTCATGTGCCGGCGGGCGCCACGCCAAAGGATGGACCGAGCGCCGGCATTGCGATGTTCGTGGCGCTCGCCTCGCTGCTGACCGGCAAGCCGGTGCGCAGCGACGTTGCCATGACCGGCGAGATCAGCCTACGTGGGCTGGTGCTGCCGATCGGCGGTGTCAAGGAAAAGGTGCTGGCCGCGCAGCGTGCCGGCATCAAGACCGTGTTGCTGCCGGCGCGCAACCAGCGCGATCTCGAGGACATTCCAGCGGATGTGCGCGCGCAACTCGCGTTCGTGTGGATGGAGCAGATCGACGACGCGATCCGCAACGCGCTGGTGCCTGCGTCCAGTGCGCCGGCGCGGGCTTGAGGATCGGGAAGCACCTTTGCGTGCTCGAGCCCTTGTCGGCACAAAGACCGCAAACCTTGACCCCTTCGCTCCCAAGGATTAGCAAACCGCACAGCTCCCGGCGCGCCCTCTGACGAGCAATTTAGAGACATCACTGGCGGCGCAGGAGCGGGTGTCTGAATCCGCCGAACCTGGCCCTGCACCTGACATCGGCAATCACGTGTCCGGAAGCCAACCTTCGTCACCAGGCGGAAATGTCCGACAAACCTGCCGCGGGTGGCGGGTGGCACGCGTAGCAACGTGGAAGACGGCTGTCCGACGGTGATTCCATCCGCGTGCGTGGCACCGGCCGACCCACAGCGGCCGGCCAGCTGCTCCAAATCAAGGCTGAAAGTAGACCTTGACCAAGGTACCAGGACGCAACGCAATCCCCGACTGGTCTTGGATTGGCGGCTCAGGTCACCACGCGTGTCCACCGAACAGCTGTGTTCAGCGTTCTTGGGCCTGAGGAGGGACGACATGACCATTGCCCATCAGCTACCCGCAGGGTGCATCCTCAAGGGTTACTTGGTGACGCATGCCGACGGCTTCGAGGCCAGGCTGGGCCCAGACCGCGCGCGTGCCGAGGCGTACTTGCGTCAGCATCGGGGGACGCAGATCGAACCGCTGTTTGTGGTCCGGGTGGCCACGTGTAGCTCAGGTGGCTGCTGACCCAGGCCCTCGATAGCGAGGTCGAGTCAGGGCCTTTCCCCGAGGCTGGGTGGGGGCATTGTCAGGGACGGGCAGCGACTGCAGATTCGCCACCAGGACCATCCTCACGCCAGCTGCTTCATGAACAGCGGAACCGTCTCGCGCAGGAAGTCGATCTCATCCGCAGCGATGCTGCGCGATTCCAGGTCGAAATGAATGAAGGTGCCGTAGGGTGTGCCGTCCGGACGCAGGAGCAACTGACCGTAGTAGGCCTCGACCATGCCGGCATAAGGCCGGTTGGCGAGACGGGGATCTTCGGACACGCTGGAGGTCATGAACTCACCGCGTTCGACGGCGTATTGGCAGAAGCTTCGTTCGAGCGGAACGACCATCAGCCAGGTCCGGTATTCGGAGGTGCGGTCGTACGCATGCTGCGCGCGCAGCACCGAGCCGACGAGCTTGTAGATGGCCGTGAAGCGGAAGGAAGTCCTGTCGTTGAGCAGCGCCAGCGCGGAGCGGATGCCACGATCAGTCAGTGCTCGACAAAAGGCGTCGTGCTGCTCGGTTGTGTCCAATGTGACATCGATCATGGATGATCCCTGGGCGAATCAGACGGTGGCGACGCAACGTCGCCGGGGCCGCAGATTCTAGGGGGTCTGCTGTGACGCAGGTATGCCTGACAGCGCCAAAGATGCTCAGCAGCAAGCTGCGCGACGCAGGCGACAGGAAGGTCTGCTGAGTCTTGTGTGCTTCAGCGACATCAGAGCGCCCAACACGTTCGTAGATGTGATGACGGCTGTTCGGCGTCGGGCGAGCGGCAGCTTCCAGTGACCCTGTGCGTCGATGACCCTGCGCGGCAAACGCGAGCGACGAACCCATCAGGTCGTCCGCGGCGCCCGCACCGCCGGCGGTGTCTCGACAGGGGCGCAGGGTCCGCGGCACTTGAGGCAGGTCAATCCTGGCGGCAGTCGAACGGAAAGGTGCTGCAGACGGTGCGTCGTTTTCGCGCGATGATTGCGCTTGTAGTAGCGGGCTGAGGCCTGCTGCGAGACCAAGGGCGATGAACAATGTAGCGAGCGGGAATTGCGTCGCGGCGTCGACGCCGGCGGTAGCCCCCTCACTGCCGCTTGCGCCGACGCCGCGCGGTTTTGTAGCCCTCAGTCGCTTCGTTGTCGCCAACGGAATGGAGGCCGAAGTCAAGGCCGCCTTCCGCGAGCGCCCGCACCACGTTGAGCGCGCGGCCGGCTTCGTTCGCATGGAGGTGCTGTGCCCGCTCGACCGGCCACAGGAGATCTGGCTCGTGACCCACTGGCGCAGCGGCGACTACTACCGCGCTTGGCACCGCGGTCACGGCTACCGGGAGTCGCACCGTGGCATCCCGAAAGGCTTGAAACTGTTCGGTCGCGAAACCCGCAACCACGAATTCGAAGTCGTCTGCGATTGAGGTGGCGATGACCGACACGCTCGTCCTGTCTTCCGGCCACCAGGTGCGCGATCAGGCCGATGCACTGGCCGACGCGGTGGTTGCGTGCGAGTTCGGCCGCCACCCGAAGCTGCGCGCGCGCTACGGCGCCGCCGGCCGCAGCAAGTCGCGCCAGGATGCCGTCTACCATTTCTTGCATCTGGCCGACGCGCTCGATGTCAGCAGTCCGGCGCTCTTCAACGACTACATCGGCTGGGTCAAGGTGCTGCTGCATCATCTCGGCATCAGCAGCGAGGACCTCGACCACCACCTCGACTGCATGGCCGACGTGGTGCGCGAGCAGATGCCTCTAACGGTGGCCGCCTCCGCGGTCGCGATGATTGAAGGCGCGCGTACCGCGCTTCCGGCGATGCCAAGCACGGCCGCCAGCTTCCTCGACCCGGGTCAGAGGTTGACGCCGCTGGTGCAGGCGTATGTGCACTCGATGCTGGGCGGCTACCGCCAGGCGGCGGGCCAGTTGGTGTTCGACGCCGCCGACCGCGGTGAGCCTGTACAACAGTTGTACCTACAGGTCTTTCAGCCGGCTCTGCAAGAGATCGGCCGCCTGTGGCAGCTGAAGAAGATCAGCGTCGCGCAGGAGCATTTCTGCAGCGCCGCCACCCAGATCGTGATGTCGCAGCTGCTCCTGCGGGTGCCCGGCGCCGAGCGCTGCGGGCGCGGCGTCATCGTCGCCTGCGTCAGCGGCGATCTGCATGATCTCGGTGCCCGCATGGTCGCAGACTTCTTCGAGATGGCTGGCTGGGATTCGTATTTCTGCGGCGCGAACACGCCGCACGCCGCCGTCGTGCAATCGTTGGTCGAGCGCGCAGCCGACGTGCTGGCCATCTCGGCGACGATGGGTTATCACCTGCATGCAGTGCAGGAACTGATCGAGTTGGTCCGCGCCGATCCGCGCTGCGCCCGGCTGCGCGTTATGGTCGGCGGCCACCCGTTCACCATCGACCCGGCACTGTGGCGAACGATCGGCGCTGACGGCACCGCGGCCGACGCCGATGCGGCGGTCGCGCTTGCCGGGCAGTGGCTGGAGGGGTGCGCGCCTGTCCTGTGACCGCCGATCGGCGGACGGTGGCAACCTGCTATCGTGCAGGGCGAACAAGGATGTGCTGCGCGCTCTGCAAGCACGCGTGGCTCACCTTGGGAATGCTCCTTGCGGTCTCGAGTTGCGCGAGGCGCGACATTGGCCTCTCGTAACGCCTGCTGCAGTAAAGCGCCACAGATCACGGTCCGCAGCAACTGGCGCTACGAAGAGTTACGCCAACGACGCGAAGATGGCCGGGTCGGACACCGTAGGGCCGCCCGCGAAAAAGCGTCAGCCGACGGCCGAGACCGTTTGCCACCAATGTCAGCGGCAACGGTACTCAGTCTGTGGGTCTGCATTGTGGCAACGCAATCGTTGAGGCCAATGGCTCACGTCGACCCATTGCCGACTTCCAGATCCAGAGGTTGGGCGCCCGTCAGCTGCCCTTGAAGTCGGCGGGCCGCGGTCCTACTCGGCGTCGGCCCGGTACGGCGGCGTCGCGCCTCAGTTGCGCCCGGCGAAGCGTTGCCATTCGGACGGCACAACGACAACACCGGCAGCCTGGAGCCCAAGCAGTAGCGCGGCAAGCAGCCGGCGACGGCGCCGGTTGAAATGGGCAGTCCCATTGGCTGCGACTTGCACGTCAACTCGGCTGCCCGTCCGCCGCGCTCAGGCAAGGGTTCTTCGAGTCGCATGCACGCTCGCGGAGTGTCCGCCGAGTCCCTCGCCGGTCGGCTGCGCCGAGCCCTTCGCCGCTGACAAACATCGGCAGTGCAAGCAGACCGAAGAACAGCGCGACGCCAAGCAGCGCGGCGAGCAGGAACTCGGCGAAGATGTTGAGAGAAAGCAGTTCATTCATGACGGTGCCCCTTTGATGGGACGTCGCAAGGCTTGCGGCGGTTCGGGCAACAGTTTCAGACGCGCCGGTAACCAACTCACGTTGTTGCGGCGTCGCTTTGTATCCATCCGGTAATGACGGCTGCCGCGGCGCGGCGGTTCAGCCGGTGGCGACTTGGCCGGGACTCATTCATGCAATTCTTGACCGCGCTGCGCCCCCACAATTCGCGGCGTGGCCCGCTACGGCGATCCGGGAGGGCGGCTCACGAGGTGACGCCGGACTTGTCGCTCCACTCGAAAAAGACGCCCTACGCACGCAGAATTACTGCAGCGGCCAGTGGAGCGCTGCCGACCACCCACCGTGTCGGCGGCAGCTGCCTTGACTGCCGTCAGCAGCTGACTGGTCGAAGCACCGCGTGCATGGCCAGGGATCGCAACGACCAACGGCGTTCAGTACGCGCCCATGTAGTCACGCTTGCCGATGGCGATCCCGTTGTGGCGCAGGATGGCATACGCGGTGGTGACATGAAAGAAAAACTGCGGCAGGCCATAGTTGGCCAGATAGCTTTGACCGACCAGCCTCTTCTCCTTCGGTGTGCCCGGACGCAAGACGATCTGCCTGCTTTCGCTGCCTTCGAACTGTGATGCGCTCAGGCCATCCAGAAAGCCCACCGTCTGAACCAACAGGGTGTCAAGATCAGCGAAGCTCTTCTCTTGTCCCTTATGGGCGGGGACCTCGACGCCCGCCAGGCGTGCTGACACTCCGCGCGCAAAGTCCGCAGCGATCTGCACCTGCTTGACTAGCGCAAACATGTCCGGATACAGGCGCGCCTGCAGCAACGCGTCGGGCTCTATCGAATGGGCAGCGGCGTGTGCACTCGCCTGCGCCAGGATGGCTTGCAGCGCCATCAGCATCTGCTTGAAGACAGGGACGGAGTGTGCGTACATCGGGCTGGTCATCGTCGTTCCTTGGTCAAAGTGAGGCGGGACGGCAATCGACGGCGCTCCCGCCGCTTCGCAAGCCCGGTTGCTGCGCCATCGGCCAAGGGCGGAAGGCGCAGATTCAGTGTAAGGGCGCGCCAAGTGCCTCATCACAGCGCACGCGTGATCGCGGGGCCTGACCGGTTCCACTCCCTCCGGACGCCGGATGTCATGCGCTCCGCAATGATCGGCTGGTCCAAGGCATCGAAACCGGGCGCTTGGACCCAGTCGGCGCCGCCGCCAGGCAGTGATGAAACACCCGGCCCTGCGCCACGTGGTACGAAGCATGCTTACGCCCCAGGGGACACTATGTCGCGCCGCCGTCGCGCCACGCGCCGTTTACCTATCATGCGGCGGCGGCCAAGGTCGGCTGCCTGGCACGACTTCGAAACGGCAGTCCCGGCCACAAGCGGTCTTTTGATTGACCACGAAGTCGCCGCGCCGATGACCGGCTTTCCGCAGTACAGCAGCCATCGGCAAATGGACGGTCGAATCTGTTCGAAGCGGTCGCTCCCAACCTTGCTGCCCTGGTCAACTGCCGACCTGATTAGCGAGATTCCTCAGCAGGCTCATCTGGTGAGACTGTGAGCTTGGAAGATGGCGTCACCGATACAGGAGGTGCGCCATGAGGATGAACCGAATCCAGTTTCAACCCGGACTGTCGATGCCAGAGTTCTTGGAGCGCTATGGAACCGAGTCGCAGTGCCAGACGGCGCTGCTGGCGGCGCGCTGGCCGGGCGGCTTCCTCTGCCCGAAGTGCGGCGGTGCCGCGCGAAGCCGCTTCGTGCGCGGTGGACTGCCGTACTGGCAGTGCGGTGCGTGTCCGCACCAGACCAGCCTGATCAGCGGCACCATCTTCGAGGCCAGCAAGCTGTCGCTGAACCGATGGTTCCTGGCCATGCAACTGCTCACCCAGTCGAAGAACAATGTTTCGGCGCTGGAGCTCAGGCGCCAGCTCGGCGTGAGCTACCGCAGCGCCTGGCTGCTCAAACACAAGATCATGCAGGCGATGCGCCTGGCCGAGGACGGGCGCGAACTTGATGGCCGCATCGAGATCGACGACGCCTACCTCGGTGGCCAGTTCTCCGGCAAGGCCGGTCGGGGTTCCGAGAACAAGGTTCCCTTCGTCGCGGCGGTGCAGACCACCGA
>JAGTRL010000343.1 GCA_018261815.1 Pseudomonadota bacterium | reverse complement strand
CGCCATGTGCGCGAGCGCTTCGGCGTGGACAGCGACACCTGCACCGGCGACCATTCCTGCATCCGCATCAGCGGCTGCCCGTCGTTGAGCATCAAGCCCAATCCCGACCCGCTGCGCAGCGCCCCAGTGACCACCGTGCTCGACAGCTGCGTGGGCTGCGGCATGTGCGGCGAGGTCTCGCACGCCGCGGTGCTGTGCCCGTCCTTCTACCGCGCCGAGGTGATCAGCAATCCCAATGCCTGGGACCGCTGGCGCGCCTCTTTGCGGCACGCGATCATCGGCGCGCTGCAGCGCCGCATCGACAGGCGGCTGGCCGCCACCGCCTTCTGATGGCCGTGATCCCAACCTCCGCCCAGCCGATCAAGATCGCCATCCTGGCCATGGGCGGCGAGGGCGGCGGCGTGCTTGCCGACTGGGTCGTCGCCTTGGGTGAGGCGCACGGCTACATCGCGCAGACCACCTCGGTGGCCGGCGTGGCGCAGCGCACCGGTGCCACCATCTACTACCTGGAGCTGTTCCCGCGCGCCGCAGCCGAAGCCGCCGGCGCCGCGCCGGTGCTGGCGCTGATCCCCACGCAGGGCGACGTGGACGTGCTCATCGCCTCCGAGCTGATGGAAGCCGGCCGCGCGCTGCAGCGCGGCCTGGTGACGAAGGACCGCACCACGCTGATCGCCTCCACCCACCGCGTCTATGCCATCGCCGAGAAGTCGGCGCTGGGCGACGGCGTGGCCGACAGCGCCGCACTCGAAGCCGCCTGCGTCGACGCGGCGCAGCGCTTCATCCGCTTCGACATGGCCGCGGCGGCAGAGCGCAGCGGCAGCGTCATCAGCGCGGTGCTGTTCGGAGCGCTGTGCGCATCGGCCACGCTGCCCTTCGGCCGAGAGGCCTTCGAGGCCACGATCCGTGCCGGCGGTGTCGGTGTCGAGGCCAGCCTGCGCGCCTTCGGTGAAGGCCTGCGGCTCGCGCTGGAGCCCCCACCGCCGGCCGGCCCGACCGAGCGCCCCGCGCCGGCCATGCCACCGCAAAGCCATGCGCACCCGGCCGTCGACGCGCTGCTCAAGCGCGTGCACAGCCAGTTCAGCGAAGCCGCACGCCCCTGGCTGGGCGAAGGCCTGCGCCGCACCATCGACTACCAGGACCCGGCCTATGGTGCGCTGTACCTGGAGCGCATGGCGCGCATCGCCGCCGCGGGGGACGACGCCTTGACGGTGGAGACCGCGCGCCACCTGGCGCTATGGATGGCTTACGAGGACACCGTGCGTGTGGCCGACCTGAAGCTGCGCGCCGGCCGCTTCCAGCGCGTGCGCAGTGAGGTCAAGGTGGGCCAGGCGCAGCTGCTGGACATCCACGAGTTCCTGCACCCGCGGCTGCAGGAAATCTGCGACACGCTGCCGGCGGGCCTGGGGCGCTGGCTGGCCGCATCGGGCACGCCGCGGCGCTGGGTGGAGCGCTTCACGCAGCACGGCCGCGTCGTCAAGACGAGTTCACTGCGCGGCTACCTGATGCTGTATGCGCTGGCCGGCCTGCGCCGCTGGCGCCGGGGCAGCCAACGCTACCAGGTGGAGAACGCGCGCATCGAGGCCTGGCTGGCGCAGATCCATGCCGCGCTGCCGGGGCAGCCCGCGCTGGCGCTGGAGATTGCCCGCTGCCAGCGCCTGGTCACCGGCTACAGCGACACGCATGAACGCGGCGTGCGCCACTTCGAGCAGCTGATGGCCGCTGCCCGCCGGCTGGCCGGCCGCGAAGACGCCGCCGCGGCGCTTCGCCGCCTGCGCGACGCGGCACTGGCCGACGAACATGGCAAGGCACTGGGCGCTGCGCTGACAGCCGCCGGAGTTTGAGAAGGAGCCCCGAATGGACCGCTACACAGGCCCCACCGAGAACCTGAAGTCACAGATCCAGGCGCTGGTGCAGCCTGATCGGGTGCACCGCGACCTCTACATCAGCGAGGAGATCTTCCGCCTGGAGCAGGAGCACTTCTTCGCCAACACCTGGAACTACGTCGGCCACGGCAGCCAGATCCCCAAGGCGGGCGACTACCTGACGGTGGACCTCGGCAACCGCCCGCTGATCGTCGTGCGCCAGGCGGACGGCAGCGTCAAGGCGTTGATGAACCGCTGCGCGCACAAGGGCTCGCGGCTGGTGGCACAGGCCTGCGGCCACACCGGCAAGTTCTTCCGTTGCCCTTACCACGCATGGACTTTCCGCACCGACGGCTCGCTGCTCAACATCCCGGTGAAGGAAGGCTACGAGGGCACACGATGGCGCGAATGCGAAAGCGCCAAGGGCCTGGCAACGGTGCCGCACCTGCACGAGTACCGCGGCTTCCTGTTCGCCAAGCTCAACGACGTCGGCCCCGGCTTCGAGGAGTATTTCGGCGATTCGCTGTCCAGCATCGACAACATGGCCGACCGCTCGCCGGAGGGCGAGCTGGAAATCGCCGGCGGCTGCCTGCGCTACCTGCACAACTGCAACTGGAAGATGTTCGTCGAGAACCTCAACGACACCATGCACCCCATGGTGGCGCACGAATCCTCGGCCGGCACCGCCGTGAAGATGTGGATGGGCAAACCGGCCGATGCGCCCAAGCCGATGGCCATCGAGCAATTTGCGCCCTTCATGTCGGACTACCAGTTCTTCGACGACATGGGCGTGCGCGTGTTCGACAACGGGCACAGCTTTTCGGGGGCGAAATTCAGCATCCATAGCAAGTACTCGGGGGTGCCGGCCTACGAAGAAGCCATGGTCAAGGCCTATGGTGAGCAGCGCGCGCACGACATCCTGGGCCTGACGCGGCACAACACCGTCTACTTCCCCAACCTGACGATCAAGGGCGCGATCCAGGCGATCCGCGTCGTCAAGCCGATCGCCGTGGACAAGACGCTGATCGAAAGCTGGACCTTCAGACTCAAGGGCGCGCCGCCCGAACTGCTGCGCCGCACCGCGATGTACACGCGGCTGATCAACTCACCCTTCTCGGTCGTCGGCCATGACGACCTGCATGCCTACCGCGGCATCCAGGAAGGCCTGCGCGCCAGCGGCAACGACTGGGTCAGCCTGCACCGCAACTTCGACCCGGCCGAGGCGGAACAGAAGGACCTGACGGTCAACGGCCTGAGCGAGATCTCCATGCGCAACCAGTACCGCGCCTGGGCGAAGTACATGACGCTGTCGATGTGAGGGAGGCCCCGATGATCACTCCCCATGACGTGAGCGCTGGCCAGTTGATCGACCTGGTGCTGCACGAGGCGCGCCTGCTCGACGCGCGCGACTACGGCACCTGGAACCGGCTGTTCACCGACGATGCCTACTACTGGGTGCCGCTGCAGCACGACCAGAGTGACGGCATCGACCATACCTCGCACATGTACGAGGACAAGCTGCTGCGCGAGCTGCGCATCGAGCGGCTGAAGAGCCCGCGCGCCTTCTCGCAGCAGCCGCCCAGCCGCAGCCACCACCTGCTGCAGACCCCCAGCGTGGAATCGATGGACGCGGCCGCCAACCACTTCGTCACGCGCACGCAGTTCCACTACAGCGAAGCGCGCGGCGACGAGATGCTGATGCTGGTGGGCACCGCCTTCCATCACTTCCGCGTCGACGAGGGCACACTGCGTTTCACGCTCAAGCGCGTGAACCTGCTCAACTGCGACGCGGCGCTGCCGTCGGTGCAGCTGTTCATCTAGCATATGTAGTAACGTTGCTACTTTGCCGGAGTCGACCATGCCCGTCACCACCATGACCAGCCGCGAATTCAACCAGGACGCCGGCCGCGCCAAGCGCGC
>JAGTRL010000035.1 GCA_018261815.1 Pseudomonadota bacterium | reverse complement strand
GCTGTCGCGCACCGGCAGCCGCCGTGGACAACTCTATCGAGTTGCCCACAGCAGCCGCCTTCGCCCACATGCCCACAGCCTCCCACCACCACGTTCATTGCCTTCAATACGGAAGATAAAAGGAGTCCTTTCCATGTCCGACGCCCTGTGGTCCTGGTCCGCCCAACGCCTCGCCGCCGCCGTCCGCAGCGGCGCCCTCTCTGCGCGCGAAGCGGCGGAGTCCAGCCTGCAGCGCGTGCAGGCCGTCAACCCGGCGCTCAACGCCATCGTCGACCTGCTGGCCGACGAGGCGCTGGCCGCAGCCGATGCGGCCGATGCGGCACGCCGCCGTGGCGATACGCTGGGCCCGCTGCACGGCGTGCCGGTGACGGTGAAGGTCAACGTCGATGTCAAAGGCCGCGCCACCACCAACGGCGTGATCGCCTTCAAGGACAACATCGCCGCCGAGGACAGCCCGGTGGTGGCCAACCTGCGCAAGGCCGGCGCGGTGATCATCGGCCGCACCAACACGCCGGCCTTCTCGGTGCGCTGGTTCACCGAGAACGACCTGCATGGCCGCACGCTCAACCCCTGGTCGCGCGAGCACACGCCCGGCGGCTCCAGCGGCGGCGCGTCGTCGGCCGTGGCTGCCGGCATGGGCGCCATCGCCCACGGCAACGACCTGGCCGGCTCGGTGCGCTACCCGGCCTATTGCACCGGCGTCGCTGGGCTGCGGCCATCCTTCGGCCGCGTGCCGGCCTACCTGCCCAGCGCCAAGGAGGAGCGGCCGATCTCGATGGCGATGATGTCGGTGCAGGGCCCGCTGGCGCGCCACGTGGCCGACCTGCGCCTCGCGCTGCAGGCGATGAGCGTGGGCGATGCGCGCGATCCGTGGTGGGTGCCGGCACCGCTGACCGGTCCGGCGCTGCCGAGGCGCGTGGCGCTCAGCGTCAACTGCCAGGGCGTGCCGGCCGACCCGGCGGTGGTGGCGGCGGTGCGCCAGGCCGGCGCGTGGCTGGCCGACGCGGGCTACGTGGTGGAGGAAGTCGAGCCGCCCAGCCTGGCCGAGGCGCAGGAGCTGTGGATGCTGATCGCCAACGACGAGGCGCGCCAGTTCATGTGGCCGGCCGTCGAGCAGCTGGGTGACGAAGGCGTGCGCCGTTCCTTCGGCTGGATGCTGGACGGCTCGCCGGTGCTCGACCATGCCGCGCACCTGCGCGCATTTGCCAAGCGCGCCACCCTGCTGCGCCGCTGGCAGCTGTTCATGGAGAACTTTCCACTGGTGCTGTGCCCGGTGTCGGGCGAGCCGCCCTTCCCCTGGGGCTGGGACGTGCAGGAACGCGCCACGATGGACCGAGTGATGCGCGCGCAGGAATCGCAGTTCGCGGTACCGGTGCTGGGCCTGCCCGCGGTGTCGGTGCCCACCGGCCTGGCTGGCGCGCTGCCGATAGGTGTGCAGCTGATCGGCCCGCGCTTCCGCGAAGACCTGGTACTCGACGCGGCCGAGGTCATCGAGGCGCGCTGCCCGCCGATCACGCCGATCGACCCGCGCTGAGGCCAAGCCGGGCGCAGCTGCCGGCCGCGCCCGCAACGTCCGGCCCACCGCGGCCCGGCAGGACCAGGCCCTTATGCCAGCGAGACGCGTTTGACCGAGCCTGTGCCGACGCAGATACTGCGCGAGTGTCCATGCTCCACCTTCCGTGCTGCGTCCATCAATGACCGGGCCGGCCGTCAAGCAACGCCTGAGGGCGATCCTTGCCGCCGATGCGGCTGGCTTCTCGCGGCTGATGGCCCAGGACGAACATGCCACCGTCACGGCGCTGGACGCTGCGCGCCAGGTGTTCCGGGCACAGATCGAAGCGCAGCAGGGCCGCGTCATCGACATGGCCGGCGATTCGGTGCTGGCCGTGTTCGAGACGGCCACCGGCGCGGTCGCCGCGGCACTGGCGGTCCAGCAGGAACTGGCAACTGCATCGGCCGGCACGGCACCGGAACGACACATGCACTTTCGCATCGGCGTGCATCTGGGCGATGTCATCGAGAAGCCCGACGGCACGGTCTACGGTGATGGCGTGAACGTCGCCGCCCGGCTGGAAGGCCTGGCGCAACCCGGCGGCATCACGGTGTCGGACTCGGTGCGCGGTGTCGTCAGCGGCCGCGTGGTCGCCACCTTCACCGACCAGGGCGAGCAGACGCTGAAGAACATCGGCAGGCCGATCCGCGCCTTCGCCATCGACCTCGGCCTGCCGCCCGCCGCAACCAACGCAGCAACGGCCCAGGACCAGGCGTCTCAAGCTTCACGGTCGCGGCGCAGCGGAGATGGGCCGCCACCGCTCGCACCCGCCACAGCCGCCGAAAGCGCAGTTGCCGGCACGACAGCGCCACGGGCCGCACCGCGCCCGTCGAGCCTGTTCGTCGGCCGCCAGCAGGAACTGGCGCAACTGGGCAAGGCGCTGGACAGTGCGCGCCAGGGGCGCGGCCGGGTGGTGCTGTTGGCCGGATCGGGCGGCATGGGCAAGACCCGGCTGGCGCAGCAACTGGCAGCGCAGGCCGAAGCGCAGGGCGTGCCCGTGTTGTGGGGGCGCTGCCTCGAAGAGCCCGGCGCGCCGCCGTATTGGCCCTGGCGGCAGTTGATCCGCAGTTATCTGCGTGCCGGCGGCGATGCCGATCCGGCACACACGCTGGGCGCCGAGATGGCCGACATCGCCGGCATCGTGCCCGAAGTGGCCGAGCAGTTCGGCGTGCCGCCGCGCCAGGCCGAGGCTGGCGACAACGCGCAATCACGCTTCCGCCTATTCGATGCAGTCACCGGCTTCTGGCGCCGCGCGTCGCAGCGAGCACCGCTGCTGTTGATCTTCGAGGACCTGCACTTTGCCGACGCCACCTCGCTGCGCCTGTTCGGGTTTCTCGCCAATGAGCTCGACGACAGCCGCCTGCTGGTGCTCGGCACCTATCGCGATACCGAGCTGTCGCGCCAGCATCCGCTGTTCGAGACCCTGGCCGAGCTGGCGCGCAGCGCGGCGTTTCAACGCATCCAGCTGGCCGGACTGAGCAGCCGCGAAACCGAGGAGCTCCTGGCTGCGGCCAGTGGTGGAACGACAACCGCCCGATGGGTCAGCGCGTTGCACGCGCGCACCGAGGGGCACCCGCTGTTCCTGGAGGAGACGCTGCGCTTCATGATGGAAGGGCGTAACACGCTGGCGCTCGACCCGGCCGGCGACGACCCTCGGCTGCTGACCGCGATTCCGAGCGGTGTGCGCGAAGTCATTGGCAAGCGCCTGAACCGCCTGTCGATTGCGGCCAGCCGGGTGCTGTCGATCGCCGCATGCATCGGCCGCAACTTCGACCTGGAGTTGCTGGCACAGCTGGCGGCCGACAAGTCGGAAGACGAGGTGCTCGAATCCCTTGAAGAGGCGCTGGCCGTGCATCTGGTCGAAGCGGTAGCGCAGAGCCACCAGTTTCGCTTCAGCCATGCGCTGATCCGCGAAACGCTGTACGACGAGATGCTGGGCCTGCGGCGCTCACGGCTGCACTTGCGCATTGGCGAATTGCTCGAGCAGCGTCACGGCCACGACGATGCGATGGCGCTGGCGCAACTGGCCTACCACTTCAGCGAGGCCGGACCGGCCGCCGCCACGAAGGCGCTGGCTTATGCCAGACGCTCCGCCGAGCAGGCGACGCAATTGCTTGCGTTCGAGGAGGCCGTGCGCCTGTACCGGCTGGCGCTGCACCTGCAACAGCAATACTTCGTAAAGGACGCGGCGCAGCGCTGTGGCCTGCTGCTGGGCCTGGGCCAGGTCGAACTGTCGTTGGGCGCCGGCGAGCCGGCGCGCTCGGCGTACCAGGAAGCCGCAGAACTGGCGCGCCATCACGGCCTTCAAACGCAGTTTGCCCAGGCCGCCGTGGGTTTCGAGCGCAGCAACCGCTTTACGGCCAGTTCGGGCGAACCGTCAGTCGCCTTGTTGCTGGAATCCGTGGCGCTGCACCAGGCCGACGATCCCATGCGCGTCGAATTGCTGGCCGACCTGTGCCGCGCCTACGTCTACTGCGACCGTCGCGACGAGGCGAAGCAGGCGCATGGCCGCGCGGTCGCGCTGGCGCGTGACATCGGCGATCCGCGCGGCCTGGCCATTGCGCTGTCGTCGATCGCCTCGGCCATCTACTGGCCCGAGTTGCTGCACCAGCGGCTGTCGGCCGCGAAGGAGGCCTGGGGCATCGCTAGAGACGTGGATGAGTCGCTCATCCGCGAGGACCTGCTGCCGTTCTACCTGCTCGACCTGATGCGCGTCGGCGACGCGCCTGCGCTGCATCGATTGAGAGAGCATGGGCTGCAACTGACGACAAGTTCCCTTTCGCTGCACGACCGGGCCATCTGCCAACACCTCGAGGCGGTCGTGGCCCTCGGCGAGGGCCGCTTTGCAGACGCCGAGACCTGGGCCAACAAAGCCTTGGAGACGGGCCGGCGCGTGGCCGAGGCGCAGGCCGTCACCGCCTTTGGCATGCAGATGTTCTGCCTGCGCCGCGAGCAGGGGCGGCTGCGCGAAGCCTTGCCGATGCTGCAGCACTTCGTGCGCACGACACCCAAGTCGCAGACCTGGCAGCCCGGGCTGGCCCTGCTCTATGCCGAGCTGGACATGAGGTCCGAGTGCCAGGCCGAGTTCGACAGCCTGCCTTGGAGCCGGGTGCCCACCGCGCCCTCGGCCGCTGGCACGATGACTGTTCTGATGTTCGCCGCCGAGATGTGCGTCTACCTGGGCGACGCGGCGCGGGCGGCATTGCTCTATCCATCGTTGAAAGGCCATGCCGGCGCCAACCTGGTGGCCGACACGCCCGGGCCCTGCCTGGGCTCGGCCGACCGCCTGCTCGGCAGCCTGTGCATGGTGATGGGGCAATGGCAGGAAGCCGAAAGGCACTTCGAAGCCGCGCTGGCTCTGGATCGCCAATCGGGCTGGCGCGTCTGGCTGACGCACAGCCAGCATGACTACGCGGCGATGCTGCAGCGGCGCGCGCAGCCCGGCGATGCCGACCGGGCCCGCGCGCTATTGGCCGAGGCGCTGGTCGAAAGCAGCGCGCTGGGCATGGACGCGTTGACGCCGCGCATCCAGACGCTGGCCGAGACCCTCGCCCACCCGCCGCCGGTCTACCCCTGCGGGCTGAGCGAGCGCGAGGTCGAAGTGCTGCGCCTGCTGGCGATGGGCCGCAACAACCGCGAAATCGGCCAGGTGCTGGCGATCAGCCCCAACACCGTGGCCAACCATGTGCGCAGCATCCTGGAGAAGACCTACACCGCGAACCGGACCGAGGCTGCGGCCTTCGCCAACCGCGAAGGCCTGCTCAAGGCCTGATCCGGCCCGCTCGCCGGGCTCAATGCGGGCGGATGTTCTGGTTCACACGGAACAGGTTGTCCGGGTCGTACTTGCGCTTGACCTGAACCAGGCGGTCGTAGTTGCCGCGATAGGACGCGCGGATGCGTTCGTCGCCCTCTTCCATCATCATGTTCACGTAGGCGCCACCGGCTGAATACGGATGCAGCGCGTCCCAGTAGCCCTTGGTCCATGCGCTGATCTTCGGCGCGTCCTTCGCGTCGGGGCTGACACCGACCATGACCTCGGCCCAATTGGCGTCGCGATAGGAAAACGGTGTGTCGGCCGGCTTGGCCCGATGCGCCGCACCATCGATCGGATACAGGTGCATCGTCGACTGCGGTGTGGGCAGCTCGGCACCGAAGCGTGCATGTTCGGCGATGGCCGCGTCGGACAGTTCATTCACGAAGTCGGCACGCCAGTACCACTGGTGGCCGGGTGGATACAGCGCATCGAAGGCACTCTGTAGCGCCGTGAACGGCATCGGCTGCACACCATGCATCAGCGGCGGGCCGAACTCGCGCACCGGCTTGAACGCCGCGTCGGCATCGGCCACGGCCCCGGTCCAGCACCAGACCACGCCGCACACCTTCTGCCCTTGCAGCGCCGCCGGATAGGGATCGACCGGCGGCACGGTCAGAAAGGCGAAGAATCCGTTCAGGTCCTCCGGCGCCGCCACGATGAACTCACGGTACCAGCGCATCACCTCCGCAGACCGCTCCAGCGGCCAGAAGGTCGGGCCGGCGACGACCTGGTCCACCGGGTGCAGCCGGAAAAGGAAGGAGGTGACGACGCCGAAGTTGCCGCCGCCGCCGCGCAGGCCCCAGAAGAGGTCGGGTTCCTTCTCGGCACTGGCGGTGACCAGGCGGCCATCGGCCAGCACCACGTCGGCTTCGAGCAGGTTGTCCACCGTCAGGCCGCACTTGCGCGTCAGGTGGCCGAGGCCGCCGCCGAGGGTGAGGCCGCCGACGCCCGTCGTGCCGATGATGCCGCAGGGAGTGGCCATGCCGAAGGCATGCGTGGCGTGGTCGACGTCGCCCCAGGTGCAGCCGCCTTCGACGCGCACGGTGCGTGCCGCCACGTCGACGCGCACGCCGTTCATCGCCGACAGGTCGAGCACCACGCCTTCGTCGCAGACGCCCAGGCCGCCGGCATTGTGGCCGCCGCTGCGCACCGCAAGCGGCATGGACTGCTCGCGCGCGAAGTTCACGCCGTGCATCACGTCGGCCACGTCGCGGCAATAGACGATCAGTCCGGGGTGGCGGTCGATCATCGCGTTGTAGACGCGGCGCGAGGCATCGTAGTCGGCGTCGCCGGGTTGGACGACGCGCCCGCGCAGCGAGGCGGAAAACTCGGTGATGGCTTGAGCGTTGAGCATGGCAATTCTCCGGTTGGTGGTACGTCCGGTGGAACATGGTCCACGCCACGTTTGTACGCGCCGGACCCGGTCCGGGGAATAGTCAGCTCTGACTATCGGCCACGCAGGCCGCGGCGATCAGGTCGCCGCCGCCAGGATGCGGGCGGGGTTCACCTCGGACACCTCGACGATCACATCGGCGGGGATGTTGGCACGTCGAGCCGCCTCGCGGATCGCCTCCGGATCCTTGGCCTCGTAGAGGCAGTAGGTCTTGCGCTTGTCGGCGCTGAGAAAGGAGAACAGCCAGTTCACCCCTGCTTCACCATTGATCTTGTTGATCGCGACCACGCCGTCGGCGTTGACGTCGAGTTGCTCCGCGAAGTTGCGCTCGATCAGGTACAGCGGCATGGCAAGCTCCAGCAAACCCGTGGTCAGGAACAGTAGCCGAGCTTCGAACCCCTGGCAACCCCAAGGCTATGGATGCTGATGGCGGCCGCTGTAGGCACCGAACCCGCGGGCATACGCAAGCCGCGTGCGCAAGAATTCACCGCATGTCCACCGCCGCGCCGCACCCCGACTTCGCGCTGGCCAAGATCCAGCCGCCGCGCCCGCGCATCGGCCTGATCGAGCGGCCTGCGCTGGAAGCGGCGCTGGGCCGTGCGCTGCTGCAGCACCGGCTGGTGTTGTTGGTGGCCCCGGCCGGGTATGGCAAGACGGCCGCGCTGACGCGGCAGATCCGACAACTGCCCGAAGGCACCGCGCTGGCCTGGGTCTGTGCCGACGAAGACGACCACCTGCCGCGCTTCCTGGCCTGCCTGTGCACGGCGCTGGAACCCTACGACCTGCCCTGGCGCATGGCGCCCGACGCGCTGCCCACGCTGGCGCTGGGTGAGCGCGGGCTGCGCGACGTGGCCACGGAGCTGGTCAACGCGCTGGCCGCGGCCGAGCTGCCGCGCGGGCTGATCGTGCTCGATGACTTGCACCGCATCGGCGACCCGCACATCTTCGAGCTGCTGCAGTGGCTGATCGAGCGGCTGCCCGAGCATTGGGCGGTGGTCATCTGCAGCCGCGTCGACCCGCCGCTGCCGCTGGCGCGGCTGCGTGTCAATGGCGAGCTGGCTGAGTTCCGCCAGGACGCGCTGTGCTTCGGCGCCGGCGAGGTGGCCGCGCTGCGCGCCACGCTGCCGCCCGACGCGCCACTGCCCGACGTTCAGGAGCTGCTGCAGCGCACCGCCGGCTGGCCGGTGGCGCTGCGCCTGAGCCTGAGCGCGCCGCCCGGCGTGCACCCGCGGCGACTGGCCGGCGTGACGCAGCGCCACCTGTTTGACTACCTGGCGGCCGAGGTGCTGGACGAGATGCCGGCCGAGCTGCAGCGGTTCCTGCTTCGCTGCTCGGTGCTGCCGGAGATGACGGCTGCGCGCTGTGCCCATGTCAGCGGCATGGCGCAGGCGGCGCGGCTGCTCGACGAGCTGGAGCGGCGCAGCCTGTTCGTCAGTGTGCTGCAGGCCGAGGAGCTGACGCTGCGCATGCACGACCTGGTGCGCGATTTCCTGCAGGACCGACTGCAGCGCGACCACGCCGCGGAGCTGCCGGCGCTGCTGTGCCGCGCCGCCGAACACGAACCCGACCTGCAGCGCGCGGTGTCTTGGCTGGCGCGCGCCGGCGCCTGGGAGCTTGCCGGGAGCACGCTGCTGCAGCGCGGCGAGCCAATGTTCATGCGCGGCAGCGGCGCCACAGTGGAGCAGCTGCTGGCGCTGTTCCCCGCCGCCGAGCGCGAGACGCGGCCCGAGCTGCAATGGCTGCAGGGCCTGGCGGCGATGCAGCACCTGGATTTCGACACCCTGCTGCAGGCCATGCAGCAGGCTGCGGCAGGCTTCGAGCGCGCCGGCGACGAGCGCCAGGCGGTGCTGGCGCAGGCCTATGCCTGCCTGGGCCTGCAGCACGCCGGCCGGCTGGACGAGGACGCGCAAGCACTGCAGGCGCTGCGCGCGCGGCCGCTGGATGCGTCGACGCGTGCCTTCGTGCTCTGCGCCAGCGTCTGGTCGGCCTATGCACGCGCCGAAGCCGAGACCATCGCGCCCCTGTACTCACAGATGCTGGCCGCGCTGGAGCAGGTGGACGATGCCACGCTGTGGCACCGCTGCGCCATCGTCTCGGTGCTGGTGGGCCTGCCCGGCATGGCGCCGCTGCTCGAACGCTTTGCGCGCGGCAGCCTGCGCGTCGCCGGCGAGCTGCCGAGCGAACTGCAATGTTCGGCCATGCACCTGCTGGCCGGGCTGGCACTGGGCGCAGGCCGCATCGACGAAGCGCAGCAATGGCTGGCGCGCGCCGACGAGGCCTACCGCTGGCTGGGCATGACCCGCGGCATGAGCCACAGCAACGCCATCCTGCACGTGATGTGCGACGCGCTGCGCGGCGAGCGCGTGGCCTCCCATGCCGCCGCTGAGCGGCTGACGCAGGACCTGCAGCAGCACAGCCCGGCCAGCCACCGCCGCGCCAGCGAATACCTGGCGCTGGCTGCGCACAGCCAGGCCAGCTGGGTGCTGCAGGACGCTGCCGCCGTGCGTGCGCTCGACGCCGCGCTGACGCGCGCCGCCAATCCGGCGGAATGGCGCGTCGCGGTGCTGTGCCGGCAGCTCAGCCAGGCCTTCGTGGCGCTGCTGGACGAGCGACTGGACGACGCTTGCGCACTGCTCGAACCGCTGTCGCAAGGCCCGAACCGTGGCACCTACTTCCAGGCCGACCTGGCGCGCGTGCTGCGGGCCGACGCGCTGCTGCGCCTGAACCGGCGCGACGAGGCCGCCAGCACGCTGCAGCGCGCGCTGGACGCAACCCGCGCCAGCGGCGAGATCGGCGGCGCGATGCTCGCCGGCGCGCCGTTGCTGCAGCGTCTGCTCGGAGTCGACTGGGGTGACCGCATCGATGCGGCCGGCCGCACCACGCTGGCCGCCTGGACGGCGCCGCGCGACGCCGCCACTGCCCCGGCGCCACCATCTGCGACGCTGGCGCCGTTGAGCGAGCGCGAGCGCGAGGTGCTGGCCCTGCTGGCGCGCGGCGACAGCAACAAGCTCATCGCCCGCGCATTCGACCTGAGCCCGCACACGGTGAAACGGCACGTGGCCAACATCCTGGACAAGCTGGGCGTGGACACGCGCGGCCAGGCGGCGGCGCGCTGGCGCGCGGCGGCGGGCTGAACTCGGCGCTCAGCGGCGGTGAAGGGATGGCCGCGCTCAGCGCTTGTCGCCGTCGAAGGGGAGCTTCGCGTCCTTGTCGAAGCGCGCCTTGCGCTTGCGGGCGAAGACCCACACCAGGATGCCGACGAAAGCGGCCATCAGTATCAGCAGATAGAGGGTCATTTCCACGTGAGGTCTCCCGGCTGCGGGCGGGCGATTGCCGCGCCGCTTCCATGATCGCCGCATGAACGACTAGAACACGCCGCCGGCCGTCATTGCACGGTGGCAGGGCGTCGGCGGGTCGGAGCGGGCCAACCACCAGCTCATCGTGGCCGAGCTGCGCAGGCTGCTCGACGTGCCCGAGCCCGACCCGGCACACGCCGAAACGCGCGACAACGGCTACGTCTTCGAGCGGCGCATCACTTTCGCGCATGGCGATGGCAGCAGCAGCGCCGGCCATGCTGCGGACCTATGTAGAGCGGTTGGTGCTGCCCACCGTGGTGGAACCGCTGCGCGCCGACTGGGCCAATGCCCAGGCCGCGGCGCTGCTGCTGGCCAACGAGGCCCAGGCGCTGGACAGCAAGAAGCGGGAGGACAAGCTGGCCGACGCGCGCGCCGAAGTGCGGCGCGTCCACCACCAGCTGTGCACGGTGCGCGTGCTCGACCCGGCCTGCGGCAGCGGCAACGTCCTGTACGTGACGCTGGAACACCTGAAGCGGCTGGAAGGCGAGGTGCTCGACCAACTGGACGCCCTGGGCGACACACAGGGCCGCCAGGGGCTGGCGGGCGAGACGGTGACGTTGCAGCAGCTGCGAGGCATCGAGATGAATCAACGCGCCGCCGCGCTGGCAAGCCGCATGATCGCTCCGGAGTCGCGGCCGCTGTGGCGGTAGGAGGTCCACGCGCCGTGCCGCACCGCAGCGTCTCCTGTTCCGGGAGGCCCGCAGGGTCCGTCGGCGCAGCCGGCCGCCGAACCCCAGCGTCGCGGCCTGCCCTGCGCCGCAAGCGGCAGGTCAGACGGCCAGGCGCCGCGGCGCCAGGTACTCCTGCCGGTAGATCTCGAAGGGCATCGTGTCGTCGGACTCGATGCGCCGCTGCTCCAGCACCGATTCACGGGCCATGGCCTCGAACTGCTCCTGCAAGGCAGCGGTCCAGGGCAAGCCGAGCATGGTGTTGCGCGTCTGCACCGACTGCGCGCGCGTGAAGCGCACGTAGGAGTTGTCGAAGTCCTTGTGCATCGTCGCCAGCACGCGGGCCGACGGCAGGCTGTCGGCGTCGGTCACCGCCCGCGATGCGGCCTTCCAGGCGTCTCGGTAGGCGCGGCCACCGAGCGTGGCGTCCAGCGTCTCGGCCAGCGGCTCGATCTCGTCGACGATCTTTGCGCCCCATTCGACCAGCGTGACCTCGCCGTCGCCGCGCTCGAGCTTCAGTCCGTGCTCGCGGCCGCGGGCTGCAGTGCGGTGCTGGTTGCGGCCCAGTGCCGCGATCTCATGCGGCGTATCTGGCGGGCTGTCGCTGAGCAGGCAGTGCATCAGGAACAGGTCGATGAAGCGCATCGTGGCGGATTCAATGCCCACCGGCACGAACGGGTCGAGGTCCATGCAGCGCACCTCGACATATTCGACGCCGCGCTCGCGCAGCGCGTGCAGCGGCCGCTCGCCCGGGAAGATCACGCGCTTCGGGCGGATGGTGCCGTAGAACTCGTTCTCGATCTGCAGCAGGCTGGTGGCCAGCTGGTTGTAGTCGCCGCCGGGGTTGCGGATGCCGATGGCCTCGTAGGGCGGATAGGGCTGGGTCAGCGCGTCCTGCAGCGACGCACCGTAACTCTGCAGGCTGTTGTAGGACACCGCCAGCGAGGCCTGCGCGTCGCTCTGGTAGCCCAGCCGCCCCATGCGCAGGCTGGTGGCATGCGGCAGGTATAGCGTGTTGCCCTGCAGGGTCTGCAGGCCGTGCTCGCGCCCGGCCACGAAGCTGCCGCACACCGCCGGCGACGCGCCGAACAGGTACAGCAGCAGGAAGGCATGGCGGCGAAAGTTGCGGATCAGGCCGAAGTAGTCGTCGTTGCTCAGCCCGGGCAGCGACCAGTTGTAGTGGATGCCCGAGATGGTCTGCATGCGCCGACCGTAGCGGTGCCCCAGGCCCACGCGGTAGACGCTCTTCGCGCGGCCCACGTTCGATCTACCGTAGAAACCGATCGGGATCGACTCGTCCGGCGGCAGCCCGCAGGGCATGCTGGCGACCCACAGCATCTCGTCGCCGATGTGGCGGTAGACGTACTGGTGGATCTGCGTCAGCTGCTCCACGCAGGCATCGATGTCCAGATGCGCGCCGGTGATCAGCTCCAGCTGCGCTTCGCTGTAGTCGGTGGTGATGTGCGGATGCGTCAACGCCGAACCCAGCGCCGCCGGGTGCGGCGTGGCCGCCAACGCGCCATCCTGGCGGGCGCGCAGACTTTCTTTTTCGACGCCGCGGCGCATGCCCTTCAGCGCCGCGGCCGGCAGGGCCTGCAGGCGGTCCTTCAAACGTGTCATGAGGGCGTTCCTGAACTTGTCTCAGACGCGAAGGTACCAGAGCCGCGCGACACGCGCTTGACACACCTCACGGGTTCTGGCGCGGTTCAGTCCAGGTGGGGCAGTGCGATGTAACGCCCGCCCACGCGCTGGATGCGCACCGCGTGCTCGAACACCTCGCAAATGGCCGCATGCAGCTGCGGGTCGTCATGCGCTGCGCAGGCCACGACGCGGCCGGCGCGCATCAGCAACACCTGGTCGGCCTGCAGCGCCAGCGGCAGGTCGTGCAGCACGCTGGCCACCGTGCCCTGCCGGGCCAGCCCCTGCAGCAGCCGCACCACCGCCACCTGGTGCGGCGGGTCCAGGTGGGTGGTGGGCTCGTCCAGCAGCAGCACTGGCGCGCCCACCGCCAGCACCCGCGCCAGCAGGCAGCGCTGGCGCTCGCCGCCGGACAGCTGCTGCAGCCTGCGATGCTGCCAGTCCGCGCACTCGGTGGCCTGCATCGCCGCATCGACCCGGTGCTCGTCTTGCGGGCCCGGCGTGCCGAACAGGCCCAGGTGCGGCAGCCGGCCCAGGTGCACCAGTTCGCGCACCGTCAGGTCGCCCTGGGCCTGGCCCTGTTGCGCCAGCCAGGCAATGCGCTGCGCACGCTCGCGCACGCTCCAGTCGTCCAGCGGCCGGCCCTGCAGCCAGACCTGCCCGCCTTGGCGCGGCAGCAGGCCGGCCAGCGCGCGCAGCAGCGTCGACTTGCCGGCGCCGTTGGGGCCGATGATGGCGGTCCAACCCGGCGGCAAATCGACCGACACGCCGTGCAGCACTGGCGTGCCGCCCAGCGCCACCGACAGGTCCTGCGCGCGCAGCGCCGCCGTCATGAAGGGCTCTGCCGGTTGAGCAGCAGCAGCAGGTAGGTGCCACCGAATACCGCAGTGAGCACGCCCACCGGCAGCTCCTGCGGCGCGATCAGCGTGCGGGCCGCGACGTCGGCCGCCAGCAGCAGCACCGCGCCGGCGGCGGCGCTGGCCAGCAGCGTGTAGCCGTGCGGGCCCGGGGCGTAGCGCCGCACCAGGTGCGGCGCCGCCAAGCCGACAAAGGCCACCAGCCCGGCCTGCGACACCGCCAGCCCGGTGGCCGCAGCCAGCAGGCAGATCAGTGCCAGGCGCAGCTGCGGCAGGGCCAGCCCGAGGCTGCGCGCGCTGTCCTCGCCCAGCACCAGGGCATCCAGCGTGCGCGACAGCCGCTGCGCCATCGGCAACGCCAGCACCAGGCCGCTGCCCAGCATCAGGCAGCTGTCCCAGCCCAGAAAGCCGGTGCTGCCGAGCATGAACACCTGACGGCCCCGCAGAGCCTCCGGGGCCGCCAGCGTCAGCAGGTCGCTCACGGCGGTGAGCACCACGCCGACCACGACGCCGGCCAGCAGCAGGCGCAGCGTGTGCTGCGCACCGCGCGCCAGCATCAGTGTCAGCAGCACTCCGCCCAGGGCGCCGGCGAAGGCCGCGGCCACCAGGCCGACGCGCGACAGCATGCCGGCCGCCGGCGGCCCCAGGCCCTGCGCACCCAGCGTGCCGGCGGCCAGCACCGCCACCACGGCCAGCGACGCGCCCGAGGCCGAGCCGAGCAGGAACGGGTCGGCCAGCGGGTTGCGGAACAGGCCCTGCGCCACGGCCCCGGCCAGGCCGAGCAAGGCGCCGGTGAGCCACGCGCCCAGCGTGCGCGGCGCGCGGATCTGGCCGACGATCAGCCCGGCATCGGGGCCCTGCAGCAGCTGCGTGAAGCCGGCCCACGACCAGCCATCGCCCCCTGCCGCCAGGCCAGCCAGCATCAGCACGCCGCTGGCCGCGGCCAGCGCCCACAGCAGGCGGCGGCGCCGGCGCTGCATCACCGCGCGTCCATGCCCTGGTCCTTGCCGATGGCGGCGAGGCAGTCGGCCAGCTGCAGCGCGGCCAGGCCCATGCGCGGCCCCGGGCGCACCAGCACCTCGTACCGCTCGGTGGGAAAGCTGCACAGCCGTTGCCGCTGCAGCGCGCGCAGCGCCGCCCAGCCCGGGCGCTGCGCCATGTCCTGCAGGTTGCGCGCTTCGGCGATGACGAGCTCGGGCTGGGCGCGCACCACGAACTCCGGACTGAGCTTCGGGAACGGCCCCAACGCGGCCGGCACGATGTTGTTCAGGCCCAGCTGCACCAAGGTCTCGCCAATGAAGGATGTGGGCCCGGCCGCATAGGGCGAGGATTCGACCTCAAAGTACACGCTGCGCCCGCGCAGTGCGGCCGGCACGCGTGCGGCGGCCTCGGCCATCTGCGCCTCGATCTGGCGCCAGACCTGCTGTGCCCGGGCCTCGTCGCCCAGCTCGGCGCCCAGCCGCAGCAGGTTGTGCCGCACATCCTGGTGGCTGCGCGTGTGCAGCACGATCACGCGCAGGCCCAGCGCCTCGAGGCGCTGCACCGCGCGCGCCGAGGGCGCGGCCAGCACCAGGTCCGGCCGCAGCGCAGCGATGCGCTCGACCTGCGCGTCGTCCAGGCCGCCGAGCTTGGGCAGGGCCTGCACTTCTGACGGCCAGTTGGAGTAGCGGTCGGTGCCGACCAGGCGCGCGCAGGCGCCCAGCGCGCACAGGCTTTCGGTGAGACCGGGCACCAGGCTGACGATGCGCTGTGGCGGGGCCGCGCCCACCCAGGCCGGCGCCAGCAGGCAAGCCACGAGCAGCAGGCGCCACAGCGCCCGGGCACTTGGTGCCGTGGCCTGCGTCAAAGCCCCCGTCCGTCGTAGCGCAGGCCGATCCAGAACTGGCGGCCCACGTCCTGGTAGTCACGCGCCGGCTGGTAGTCGTGGTCGGTGGCGTTCTGCAGGCGTGCCTCGAGCTGCCAGAAGCGCTCGAAGCGCCAGCGCGCGTTCAGGTCGAGCAGCGCGTAGGCCGGCAGCAGCGCACCGGCGTCGGGCCGCGAGCTGACGCGCAGCACGGTGCCGCCGAGCTGCCATGGGCCTTCGTTCCAGTCGAGTGCCAGCGTCTGCTGGTTGGCGGCACGGCGCGGCAGCGTCTGGCCGGTGTCGCGGTCCTTGGCATTCAGCCAGTCCAGCGCGAGCGTGAACTGGAAGCTGCCCAGCTGCTGAAGCCCCTGCAGTGTGATGCCCTGCAGCAGCGCGCGGCTGGTGTTGCCGGCACAGCCGAAGTTCAGCCCCGGCGGGCACTGGCTCGGGTCCGGCTGGTAGCCGATCAGGTCGGACACCTTGTTGTAGTAGGCGGTGGCGGACACCGACGTCTGTTCGGCCTGGTAGTTCAGCCCGGCCTCGATGCTGCGCGACCGCTCGGGATCCAGCGTGGTCACGCCGAAGTTGGGGAAGTACAGGTCATTGAAGGTCGGTGCGCGGAAGGCCGTGCCCGCCACGGCCCGCACGGACCAGCCCGGCGCCACCTCCATGCCCCAGCCGAGCTTGCCGGTGGTCTGGTTGTCGTACACCGAGTTGTGGTCCCAACGCAGGTCGGCCTGCAGCTTCTGCGCGCCGAAGCGGCCGGTGTAGCCGACGATCAGGCCGGTGTTGTCGCGCTCGGGGGCGTCGTAGTCGCTGCTGTGGATCGATTCGGTCAGCAGGTCGACCGCCGCCACCCACTGATGCTGGGTCGTCGGCGTCCAGGTGGTCTGCGCGGTGAACTGGCGGCGCGACGTGTCGTAGGTGCTGACGACGTTGGCGCCGGACTCCAGCTGGTCGGTCTGGTAGGACGCCCGCAGCAGGTTCGTCCATTCGCCGGACATCACGCCCTGATACTCCAGCGCCGTCAGCTGGGTCGTGACGCGGCTGCGGAAATCCGGCGAGGGGTCGGGCAGGAAGTTCGGCGGCGGGTACTCGGCACTGTCGAACTGCGAGCGCAGACGGCTGGCGCTGTAGCTCAGGCCGACGCGCTGCCCCTTCTGCCAGCTGAAGCCGCCGGCCAGCGACAGGCCGTAGCGCGTGAAAGCGTCGTCGTCGGGGTTGAAGACACCGAACTGGTCGCCGGGCAACACGGCCGAGACGCCGTCGCTGGTCTCCCCGCTCGCGCTGAGCGCGTAGTCGAAGCGCTGGTTGGAGCCGCTGACGGCCACGTAGCCCTCGCCTGATGCGTGGTTGCCGCCGGCGAGGTGGCCGTGCACATAGGGCGCGCCGTCACCGCGGCGCGTGACGATGTTGACCACGCCGCCGATGGCGTCGGCGCCGTACAGGCTGGAGCCCGGGCCGCGCATGATCTCGATGCGCTCCACCTGCGCCAGGCTGATGGCGGCCAGGTCGGTTTGACCCAGCGTGGCGGAGCCGACGCGCACGCCGTCGATCAGGACCAGGGTGTTGCTGGCGCCGCTGCCACGGATCAACACGCTGGCGTTCTGTCCCGGGCCGCCATTGCGCGACAGCTGGATGCCGCCCTCGCGGCGCAGCAGGTCCTCGACCGAATCGGCGCTGGTGGCACGAATACGGTCGCGGTCGATCACCACCACGTCGGCGACAACGCGGTTCAGCGCGGTAGGCGCGCGCGTGCCGATCACCTGCACGGTGGAACCCGGGTTGGCCTGGGTCTGGCCCCAGGACGAGGCCGCCAGCGGAAAGAAAGCGCAGCCCAGCAGCAGCCGCACGGGACGCAGTTTGAAACTTGAAGACACATGGACCTTTTGCATCCGCACACCCCGTGCGGCCTTGTTCAAGACACGGCCGGGCTGCGAGAGGTCGACTTGGCACGCAAAGGCCGCAGGCGCGGCGGTGCGTGCCCGCGCCGCCCTCCGCAACGCCAGCTCCCCGTGCATCAGGCCGGTATCCGGGCTTGCGAGTGCCGGTTCAGCAAGCGAACCGAAGCGATCGGCGCCTTCCCAGGTTCATCACCCAGTGGCTGCATTGCCGATCGCACCTCGCCAACCGTTGCGGGGGCAGCGCCGGAATGGTCAGGGAATCAAGATTCCTGGACGCACCGGCTTCCCGTTTAACCAGCCACCCCGAGCGGGAGTGGATGGCACCTGTTGCAAGCCGGGCAAGTCTAGCGCAGCGTGGTGCGCCTCCAGCTGAAGCAGCGGTTGTTAGCCGGCATGGGCTCGTCCGCCAGCAGCTGCAGCCCCGCGGCGCGGGCCAGCGCATCGACGGCCTGGAGATCGCGGATGCCGCGGCGCGGGTCGGCCTGGCGCAGTTCGGCATCGAAGCGCGCGTTGCCCTCGCTGGTGAAGCGCCCGTCCACGTTGAAGGGCCCGTAGGCCGTGAACAGGCCATCTTGCGGCAGCACAGCGGCCAGGCCGTCGAACAGGCGCTGCACTTCGCTCCAGCCCATGATGTGCAGCGTATTGGCGGTGAACACCGCGTCCCAGGGACCCGGCGGCAGACCCTGGCTCACGTCCAGTGCAAGCGGCGGCGGCAGGTTCGGCAAGGCGGCCTCGTCCAGCCACAGGCGCAGGCCGCGCAGGTTGGCGGGCACCTCGGAGCATTGCCACACCAAGTGCGGCAACGCCGCAGCGAAGTGCACTGCATGCTGGCCGGTGCCGCTGCCGACCTCGAGCACGCGGCTCACGCGCGCATACAGCGGCTTCAGCACCTGCAGGATCGGCGCCTTGTTGCGCTCGCAGGACGGTGCAAAGGGCTTGTCCATGGGCTTTGCGGGATGGGGTGAACGCGCCATTGTCGCAAGGGCCGCGCGCCCCGCTCGCGCCCCTGCGCGCGGGACGGTCGCACCCCCCTCGCGCCTATAATCATGCTTTCACACCCAAGCATCCCGCACGGTGCGCCGCCGCACCGGGGCAATGTGTTCAAGACATGACCAAGTTCGTCTTCGTCACCGGCGGTGTGGTGTCCTCTCTCGGCAAGGGCATCGCTTCGGCTTCCCTGGCCGCGATCCTCGAGTCGCGGGGCCTCAAAGTCACCCTCATCAAGCTCGATCCGTACCTGAACGTTGATCCGGGCACGATGTCGCCGTTCCAGCACGGTGAGGTCTTCGTCACCGACGACGGCGCCGAGACCGACCTGGACCTGGGCCACTACGAACGCTTCATCACCACGAGGATGAAGCGCAGCAACAACTTCACCACCGGCCAGATCTACAAAAGCGTGCTCGAAAAGGAGCGCCGCGGCGACTATCTCGGCAAGACGGTGCAGGTGATCCCGCACGTCACCAACGAGATCCAGGACTACGTGCGGCGCGGCGCCGGCATCGGCAGCCCCGAGGCCATCGACGTGGCCATCGTCGAGATCGGCGGCACGGTCGGCGACATCGAATCGCTGCCCTTCCTGGAGGCGGTGCGCCAGATGAGCCTGAAGCTCGGGCCCACGAACAGCGCCTTCGTGCACCTGACCTACGTGCCTTGGATTGCCGCGGCCGGCGAGCTGAAGACCAAACCGACCCAGCACACGGTGCAAAAGCTGCGCGAGATCGGCATCCAACCCGACGTGCTGCTGTGCCGCGCCGACCGCGCCGTGCCCGACGAAGAGCGCGAGAAGATGTCGCTGTTCACCAATGTGCAGTTGCACGGGGTGATCTCGATGTGGGACGTGGACACCATCTACAAGGTGCCGCGCATCCTGCACGAGCAGGGCCTGGACGAGATGATCTGCATGAAGCTGCAGCTGCTCACCAAACCGGCCGACCTGAAGCGCTGGGACCGACTGGTGCACGAGGTCGAGCATCCGGCGCAGCAGCTCAGCATTGCGATGTGCGGCAAGTACACCGACCTGTCGGATTCGTACAAGAGCCTGAACGAGGCGCTGCGCCATGCCGGCATCCAGAACCATGCGCGCGTCAACATCGAATATGTCGATTCCGAGACACTCAACGAAGGCAACGTCGACCAGCTGTCGCGCTTCGACGCGGTGCTGGTGCCGGGCGGCTTCGGCAAGCGCGGCGTCGAGGGCAAGATCTGCGCGGCGCGCTATGCGCGCGAGAAGCGCATTCCCTACCTGGGCATCTGCCTGGGCATGCAGGTAGCGACCATCGAGGTCGCGCGCCACCTGGCGGGACTGGAAGGCGCCAACTCCACCGAATTCGAACCGGCGACGCCGCACCCGGTGATCGCGCTCATCGACGAGTGGCAGGACCGCGACGGTTCGATCCAGAAGCGCGACCAGGGCTCCGACCTGGGCGGCACGATGCGCCTGGGCGCGCAAAGCTCCGACGTGCAGCGCGGCACGTTGGCGCACCAGATCTATGGCGACGTGGTCACCGAGCGCCACCGCCACCGCTATGAAGCCAACGAGCATTACCTGGACCGGCTGCGCCAGGCCGGGCTGGTGATCTCGGCCATCACGCAACGCGACAAGCTGACCGAGATCGTCGAACTGCCGCGCGACGTGCACCCGTGGTTCGTCGGCGTGCAGTTCCACCCCGAGTTCAAATCCACACCGTGGGACGGGCACCCGCTGTTCAACAGTTTCATCAAGGCCGCGCTGGAACACCAGGCCAGCGCGCAGGCTCAGCTCAAGGCCGTCGCATGAAACTGTGCGGCTTCGAGGCTGGACTGCAGCAACCCTTCTTCCTGATCGCCGGGCCCTGCGTGGTCGAGAGCGAGGCGCTGCAGATGGACGTGGCCGGGCGCCTGAAGGAGATGACTTCCGCGCTGGGTATTCCCTTCATCTTCAAGAGTAGCTACGACAAGGCCAACCGCTCCAGCGGCAGCAGCTTTCGCGGCCCCGGCATGGAGCGCGGGCTGGAGATCCTGGCCAAGGTCAAGCGCGAGCTCGGCGTGCCGGTGCTGACCGACGTGCACAGCGAGGCCGAGATCGAAGCCGTGGCCGCCGTGGTCGACGTGCTGCAGACCCCCGCCTTCCTGTGCCGGCAGACCGACTTCATCCGCGCGGTGGCGCAAAGCGGCAAGCCGGTGAACATCAAGAAGGGCCAGTTCCTCGCGCCGCACGACATGAAGAACGTCATCGACAAGGCCCGTGCCGCGGCACGCGACAAGGGCCTGAGCGAAGACCGCTTCATGGCCTGCGAACGCGGCGCCAGCTTCGGCTACAACAACCTGGTGTCGGACATGCGCAGCCTGGCGATCATGCGCGAGACCGGCGCGCCGGTGGTCTTCGACGTCACGCACAGCGTGCAGCTGCCGGGTGGCCAAGGCACCAGCAGCGGCGGCCAGCGCGAGTTCGTGCCGGTGCTGGCGCGTGCCGGCGTGGCCGTGGGTGTGGCCGGCCTGTTCATGGAAACTCACCCCGACCCGGCGAATGCGCTGAGCGACGGGCCGAATGCGGTGCCGTTGAAGCACATGCACGCCCTGCTCGAGCAACTGGTGGCGCTGGACCGCGTGGTCAAGTCACAGCCCCTGCTTGAAAATGACTTCACATGCTGAAGTCATTTCGTCAAAACCACTTCACTTGCTGACCTCCCGACTCTTTGGTCAGCATGATTTCACCTGCTGAGGACCGGACCATGCCCACCGCCTACCTGATCGTCGAATCCAACATCAGCGATCCCGAGAAGTTCAAGGCCTACATGGCCGCCGCGCCGGCCGTGGTCAAGGACTTCGCCGGCGAGTACCTGGTGCGCGGCGGCCGCATGGCGGTGCTCGAAGGCGACTGGACGCCGCCGCGGCTGACGGTGCTGCGCTACCCCAGCTTCGAGGCCGCGCAGAGGATGTACGACAGCCCTGGCTACCGCGCGGCACGTGCGCTGCGCGCCGGTGCCACCGCCTGCTTCAACATGGTGCTGGTCGAAGGCGTCGATGCGCCACCGGCCTGAACCCAACCGCTTCGAAACCACCCAAGGAACCCCATGAGCGCCATCGTCGACATCGTCGGCCGAGAGATCCTCGACAGCCGCGGCAACCCCACCGTCGAATGCGACGTGCTGCTGGAAAGCGGCACCATGGGCCGTGCGGCCGTGCCCTCGGGCGCGTCCACCGGCTCGCGCGAGGCGATCGAACTGCGCGACGGCGACAAGTCGCGCTACGGCGGCAAGGGCGTGCTGCGCGCGGTGGAACACATCAACACCGAGATCAGCGAAGCGGTGCTCGGCCTGGATGCGTCGGAGCAGGCCTTCCTGGACCGCACGCTGATCGACCTGGACGGCACCGACAACAAGAGCCGCCTGGGCGCCAACGCCACGCTGGCGGTGAGCATGGC
>JAGTRL010000342.1 GCA_018261815.1 Pseudomonadota bacterium | reverse complement strand
TATGCCTCCAGCCAGAGCTACTGGATGCTGGCCGGCTGGTCGGTGGTGGCCGGCATCGGCAACGGCGTGTTCCACCCGGTGGACTACACGATGATCAACCGTCGCGTCGCCAAGCAGCGGCTGGGCCATGCCTACAGCGTGCACGGCATCACCGGCAGCCTGGGCTGGGCGCTGGCGCCGGCGTTGCTGGTGCCGATCACGTTGGCGTATTCGTGGCGCGTGGCGCTGGTGGTGGCGGCGGGGCTGGCCTTCGGCGTGCTGGCGCTGCTGTGGCTGTGGCGCGGCGAACTGAAGGTGGACCCGCTGCCCGAGCCGACGCAGGGCCAGGCCGTGGCTGAACATTCGCTGGCCTTCCTGAAGATCCCGGCGGTGTGGATGTGCTTCGCCTTCTTCTTCTTCTATGCCGGCGCGCTGTCCATCGTACAGACCTTCGCGCCGCAGGCCGCGCGCGAGCTGCATGCGGTGCCGGCGCACTTGGTGGCCATCTGCTTGACGGTGTACATGGTGTGCGCGGCCGGCGGCATGCTGTTGGGCGGCTTTCTGGCCAAGGACCCGGAGCGTGCCGAGCGCATCGTCGGCGTGGCCTTCGGCCTGGCGGCCATGGTGGCGCTGGCCATCGGCTTCACCCAGCTGCCGGCTTTTGCCGTGCCGGTGCTCTTCGGTGCGATGGGCTTCGTCTCGGGCATGGCCGGGCCTTCGCGCGATTTGCTGGTCAAGCGTTCGGCGCCGGACAACGCCACCGGCCGTGTCTACGGCGTGGTCTATTCGGGGCTGGACATCGGCCAGGCGGTCGTGCCGCTGGTCATTGGCACGCTGATGGACCACGGCGCTTTCAGCAGCGTGTGGCTGGCGCTGGCGCTGCTGCAGGGCGTGCTGATCGTCAGCGCCTTCAACGTGCGCCGCGTGCGGCGCACGGTGTTGCAGCCGGCCTCGGCCTAGACGCAGCGCTTGTGGCGCTCGATGCAGACATCGAGCGTTTCGCCGCCGTCGCGCCGCCACCAGTTCGTGCTGGAGAAGATCTCCACCTCGCTGTAGCCCGCGAAGCCCTGCGCTTCCACCGCCGCGCGGATGGGGCGGATGTCGATGACGCCGTCGCCCATCATGCCGCGGTCTTCCAGCAGGTGGGTGGTCGGTGTCAGCCAATCGCACACATGGAAGGCCAGCAGCCGTTCCTTGCCGGCGCGTTCGATCTGCGCATGCAGCTTCGGGTCCCACCACACGTGGTACAGGTCCACGGCCACGCCCAGCGCGCCGCTGCCGACATGACGACCCTCGCCGTCGGGCGCGGCGGCGTCGAGCGCATCGCAGACGTCCAGCGCCTGCTCCAGCGTGTTGATGCAGGCGCGGTCGGCCGCATACATCGGGTGCAGCGGTTCGATGGCCAGCGGCATGCGGCGCTCGCGCGCATCCTCCAGTAGCGCGGCGATGCCTTCTGTCACCTGTTCGCGCGCGCCGGCGATGTCGCGGTGCGCCGCCTGGCCGGCCAGAGCGCCGGGCAGGCCGCCGACCACCAGCACCAGGCAAGGCGCATTCAGCGTGCAGGCTTCGTCGAGCGCGCGCCGGTTGTCGTCGCGCACCGCATGGCGCGATGTGGCGTCGGTGTAGGTGAACATGCCGCCGCGGCAGTAGCCCGACAGTTCCAGCCCATGGCTTTTCAGCCGCTGCGCCGTGGCTTGCAGCCCGGCTGCGGCCACCTGGTCGCGCCAGGGTGACACCGCGCGGATGCCGCGCGCTGCGCAGGCATCCAGGATGTCGAGCAGCGGCCAGTCCTCGCCGCGCTGCTTGCGCACCGTGGCGGTGTTGATCGACAGCCAGCGGTGGTCGGCAGAGAAGTCGCGCATCGGCTCAGGCGTCGACGCCGTGCAGCGCCAGCAACGTCTTCATGCGGCCCACGGCCAGGTCCGGTTGTTCGATCAGTCCAGCCGCATCGGCCAGGCGGAACAGCTCGGCGAAGTGCGGCAGCGACCGTGTGCTCTGCTGCCCGCCGACCATGACGAAGTGGTCCTGGTGGCCGTTGATCCAGGCCATGAACACCACGCCGGTCTTGTAGAAGCGCGTCGGCGCCTTGAAGATGTGGCGAGACAGCGGCACGGTCGGCGCCAGGATGGCATGGAAGCGCGCTTTGTCGCCCGCACTCAACGCAGCCAGCGCGGCACTGGCCGCCGGCGCGATGGCGTCGAAGATGCCCAGCAGCGCATCGCTGTGCTGGTGCGTGGGGGCGGCGCCCACGCCGTCGCCGGCGATCAGCTCGGCGTAGTTGAAGTCGTCGCCGGTGTACATGCGCACGCCGGCGGGCAGGCGGCGGCGCATCTCGATTTCCTTGTCCTTGTCGAGCAGCGAGATCTTGATGCCGTCGACCTTGGACGCATGCGCCTCGATGATGCCCAGCGCGGTGTTCATTGCGGCACCCACGTCGGCGCTGCCCCAGTATCCAGCCAAAGCAGGATCGAACATGTCGCCCAGCCAGTGCAGCACCACCGGCTGCTTCGCCTGGCTGAGCACGCGGTCGTAGACCCGTTCGTAGTCGGCCGGGCTCTTGGCCACGCGCGCCAGCGCGCGGCTGGCCATGACGATCAACTTGCCGCCGAGCTTTTCGATCGCCGCCATCTGTTCTTCGTAGGTGCGGATCACGTCGTCGACCGACTTGGCGTCTTCCGGCGCCAGATGGTCGGTGCCGCAGCCGCTGGCCAGGAAGGCGCCGGGCACGTCCTTCGCGGCATCGATGCTGCGGCGGATCAGTTCCAGCGACGTGGGCCAATCGAGCCCCATGCCGCGCTGCGCCGTGTCCATCGCCTCGGCCACGCCCAGGCCCATGCGCCACAGCCGCTGGCGGTAGGCGATGGTCGCGTCCCAGTCGATCGCACATTGCAGCCACGGGTCGATGGCGGCGCGGGCATCGGCCACCACGTGCGCGGCGGAATAGGCGATGCGGTTCAGCGCGGTGCCCGGTGCGGCGGGGCGGAAGTCGGCCGGGCCGCGCAGGGTGTGGGGCTGCATCGTGCCGTTGGCGGCAGGCAGGGTGATCTTCATGGTCACTGGACGACCCTCCGCACTGCGTGCTCCGGGATTCGCACTTGGAAACGGCCCGGCGTGCTCATAGTTCCAGCGCCGGCACGTCGATCCAGCGCCGCTCCGTCCAGCTCTGCAGCGCGGCCTCGACCAGCTGCACGCCCTTGGCGCCTTCGGGCAGCGTCCACTTGTAGGGCGCGTCCTCGGCGACGTGGCGGATGAAGGCTTCCCACTGGATCTTGAAGCCGTTGTCGTAGACCTGCGCGTCGGGCACTTGCTGCCACTGGTCGAAGAAGTTCATCGTCTGCTTGACGTCGGGGTTCCACACCGGCCGCGGCGTGGTCACGCGGCTTTGCGCGCGGCATTCCTGCAGCCCGGCCACGGCCGAACCATGTGTGCCGTCGACATGGAAGGTGACCAGGTCGTCGCGGCGCACGCGCGTGGCCCAGCTCATCGTCAGCTGCGCCACCACCGGCTCGCCGTTGTGGCCCTTGAGCTGCGCGGTGGCATAGGCCGCGTCGTCGGCGGTGGCGGCATAGGGCTGGCCGGCTTCGTCCCAGCGCTGCGGAATGTGTGTCGCGCCCAGGCAGGTGATGGACTGCACCTCGCCGAACAGGTTGTCCAGCACATAGCGCCAGTGGCACATCATGTCCAGGATCATGCCGCCGCCGTCTTCCTTGCGGTAGTTCCAGCTGGGGCGCTGGATCGGCTGCAGGTCGCCTTCGAAGACCCAGTAGCCGAAATCGATGCGCACGTTGAGCATGCGGCCGAAGAA
>JAGTRL010000341.1 GCA_018261815.1 Pseudomonadota bacterium | reverse complement strand
GCCCTACTTGTCCTTCAATGGCAACTGTGCCGAAGCGATGCGCTTCTACGAGAAGACGCTCGGCGGCAAGATCGAGATGATGATGAAGTTCTCGGAAGCACCGCCCGATCCCAACCATCCCAAGGTCGAGGGCGACGCCATCATGCACGCGTCGATGACGCTCGATGGCCATCGCCTGATGGCGTCGGACATGCCGCCGGGGATGCCGTTCGAGCCGATGAAGGGCATGACGGTCTCGTTGTCCTACAAGACCGCGGAGGAAGGGCGGAAAGTCTTCGACGCGCTGTCAGATGGCGGCCAGGTGCAGATGCCCTACGGCAAGACCTTCTGGGCCGACGGCTTCGGCATGTGCGTCGACCGCTTCGGCACGCCCTGGATGGTCAATGCCGGTGACGCCGGCGGCGCGCAGAGCTGACCCGATCTTCCGTGCCTGCGGCTGCCCGACAGGCCAAAGCCTGGCGAGCGGCACTGCGTGGTTCCAGGAGTGCTGATGTCGAGCTACGTGCTGTACGGCAACCCCGGCTGGGGTTCGGCCATCGTCGAGGCCCAGCTGGCCTGGTACGGTCTTCCATTCCGCGTCGAAGAGACCGGTGATCTGTTCGCGTCGCAAGCGGCGCGCGAGGCGCTGCGTTCACTCAACCCGGTCAGCCAGGTCCCCACGCTGCTGCTGCCCGACGGCCGGGTGATGACCGAAAGCGCGGCCATGACCTTGCACCTGGCCGACCTGAGCGGCCGCGACGATCTGGTGCCCGGACCCGCTGCCGCCGAACGGGCAGCGTTCCTGCGCTGGCTGGTCTTCCTGGTGGCCAACATCTACCCGACCTTCACCTATGCCGACGACCCGTCGCGCTTCGTCAAGGACGAGGCCGCGCGTGCAGGCTTTCGTGCCGAGTGCGACGCCTACGCGCAGCGTCTGTGGCTGGCGGTGGAGGCGGCGGCCGGCGCGCCGTGGTTCCTGGGCCAGCGGCTGTCCGCACTGGACATCTACTTCGCCGTGATGACACGCTGGCGACCGCGCCGCGATTGGTTCGCCGCACATGCTCCGCGTGTCCTGGCCGCCGGCGAGCGCGCTGCAGCGCTGGAACCTGTTGCGCCGGTGATGGCGCGCAACTTCAAGGGCTGAGCGGCGGCTCATGGCAGACGCCGGTCGGGAACCGTCTTCGCTGCCGGCGCGGGCAAGTCCTCATGGCGGGTCCCTCGTAGACCGGTCCTGACCGAGCACGATGCGCGCGCCGCGCTGATAGGTCCAGTAGGCCAATGCCCAGTTCAACAGCACGCTGATGCGGTTGCGAAAGCCGATCAGGAAGAACACGTGCGCGGCCAGCCAGAACCACCAGGCCAGAAGGCCCGAGATCTGAAAGCCGCGCAGGTCCACCACCGCCGCCATGCGGCCGATGGTGGCCAGATTGCCGTAGTCCGCGTAGACAAAGGGCTTTGCGCTGCCGCCACCCAGCCGCGCGCGCAGGCTGCGCGCGACATATGCCCCCATCTGCTTGGCCGCGGGTGCCACGCCGGGCACCGGGCGGCCGTCGGGTCGCGTCACCGCGGCCAGGTCGCCGGCGACAAACACTTCGGGATGTCCGGGCAGCGTGAGGTCGGGGTTGACCTTCACCCGGCCCGCACGGTCCAGTGGCGCGCCCAGCAAAGCGCCCAGTGGAGAGGCAGCCACACCCGCTGCCCAGAGTACGGTGCGACAGGGCACGAAGCGATCTCTAAGCAGGTAGCCACGGTCGGTGATGCCGGCCACAGGCGAGCCGCAGCAGACCTGCACACCCAGTGACTCCAACTGGGCCCGGGTGCGCTGCTGGAGGGCTGGAGGGAAGTGGCCCAGCGGCGCCGCGCCGGCCTCGATGAGCCGCACCGAAGCCTGCCGCGGGTCGAACCGGCGGAACTCTTCGCGCAGCGTATGACGCGCAATCTCGGCCAGCGTGCCGGCCAGCTCCACGCCGGTGGGCCCGCCGCCCACGATGGCAAAGTGCAACCAGGCCTGGCGTTCTTCCTCGCTGGTGGCGGCTTCGGCCTGCTCGAAGGCCAGCAACAGGCGCCGGCGAATGGCCAACGCGTCGTCCAGCGTCTTCAGGCCCGGCGCATGCGGAGCCCATTCGTCGTGGCCGAAGTAGGCGTGGGTGGCACCGCTGGCCACCACCAGCTGGTCGTAGTGCAGCGTCTGTGGCGCGACCGGGCCGTCCAGCCGCACCGCCTTCGCGTCCACATCGATGCCCGTCACTTCGGCCATCAGCACCTGCGCGTTGGGTTGGCGGCGCAGGATGTGCCGCAGAGGCGCAGCGATATCCGGCGCGGAGAGGCCCGCGGTTGCCACCTGGTACAGCAGCGGCTGGAACAGGTGGTGATTAGCCTTGTCCACCAGCGTGATACGCACCGGCGCCGAGGCGAGCGCACGTGTGCACCACAGCCCGGCAAAGCCACCGCCAATGATCACCACATGAGGGGTTGAACGGTTCATGGGTTCTCACCGCACAATAACGTCGCACGCGGCTGGAGCATGCTGATGCAGGCGATGTCGCTGACCGGTGCGATCGGGCGGACGTACCGGCTGCGTCCGCGACAGCAGCCTGCGACAGGCGCGCACGACCGAGTTCTTCCGCATCCGGTTGGGACCTGCGTTGTCAAGGAATACGGCAAGGCACCGTGCTGGGTCGGCCCGGCAAAGTCGCAGCCTTGCCAAGACTGATAGCAGGAGCGCTTTGGCCGCCGGCGCGGCGCTGCAATAGGGTCAGCGGCCCGCTGCCGGAGCCGAACGATGGGTTGCGGGTCTACGCCCATTCAGTGGCCTGTCGGTCAGTTGGTCCGCCGTGTCGCGCTCGTGCAGCCGATTTTCGATCAACTCGTCGTCGGCGTCAGGCATGTCGAGCCGACTGTCGATGAAGCACTCGCTCGCACCTGGTTTGTCCAGAGGCCCGCGGATCACTTGTCCGGGGCGGCGTCGGCCGCAAACGACGACAACGTTTGCGGCTCCTCAACTGGCGGACGGTCTGCGTGGTCCGTCGATGTCGTGCTTGGGCCGTCCTTTGCATGAAGGCTTTGCGGCAGCGAATCGTGGACTCGGTAGTACGGCTATGGGTCGCGGGCGGGTTTTCGCCAGTCGGATCTCGCTGCCGTAGAACTGCCGGTCAAGCAGGTCTTCCTTAGAGCTGACCTCCGGGTGCACATCGACCCAGCCAATAACAACCGTTGGTGTACCGCGGCTTCCCTGAAAGTTCATCACGGCCATCATTTGGCGCGCTGTGATCGAGAAAGGCCTCGCGCGTCTGGGGCTGGAGCCACAGCCGCAGTCCCAGGCCCCCGCGCGCGAACTGGCACTTCAGCAGGCCGGTCTTGGCACGGTTTCGGCCCGTGCTGCCCCTTGCATGGGGCGTTTGAACCTCCTATGCTCCCTGGCGCTCACCCGAGCCGCCCGCGGGCCGCCGCCATGTCCGCCCACCCATCGCCGCAAATCTTCGTTAGCTACAGCCATCACGATACCGGCTGGCGCGAACGCCTGTTCGCCGACTACGTCAAGAGCACGCTGGGCGTGACGCGGATCTGGACCGACGCCTGGCTGCGCGCCGGGGAGCAGTGGGAGACCGAGATCGAGCGCCGGCTGCAGACGTCCACGGTAGCGGTGCTGCTGGTCAGCCCGAACTTTCTGGCGTCGAACTTCATCAACACGCGCGAGTACCCGCAGATCATCGCGCGTGCCCGCGCCGGCAAGCTGCGGGTGGTCTGGATCCCGCTGAACATCAGCCGCGAGGCGCTGAGCGCGCAGCGTGCCGAGCTGACCGAGCTGCAGGCCGCTGT
>JAGTRL010000034.1 GCA_018261815.1 Pseudomonadota bacterium | reverse complement strand
GCGCTGGCCCGCCAGGGGCAGGTGCTGTTCAACCTGGCCGGTCCCTACCATGCCACCGGCGACGCGGTGGTCGCTGCGTGCATCGCCAGCAGAACGCACTACCTGGACCTGTCGGCCGAGACCTTCTGGATCCAGCGGCTGGTGCGCGAGCAGCACGAGCCAGCCGTGCGCGCCGGCGTGAAGGTCATGCCCTGCGCCGGCTACGAGGCGCTGCCCTTCGACCTGGCCACGCTGTGGGCCGCGCACCAGCTGCGCGACCGTGCCGGCGAGTCCTGCGCCAGCGTGAAGATCGGCGTCACGATCACCGGCCGTTTGGTCACCGACCCGCGCGACCTGGTCAGCGGCGGCACCGCGGCCAGTGTCATCGAGTTGCTGGCGCACGACCGCAGCGACTGCCTGCGCGACATGGCCTGCCTGCTGCCGCCCGGGTCACCGGAGCATGACGATGTGGCGCGGCGCAATGCGCTGCAGTGGCTGCCGCGCTACGACGCGGACCTGCAGTCGGTGCTCGCGCCCACGCTGCCCGGCCCCTTCATCAACCCGCCGGTGATCCTGCGCGGCATCGCGCTGGCGCAGGACACCACGCTGTTCAGCAGCGACTTCCGCTACCAGGAGGGCACGCCGATGGCCCGGCTGCTGCCGGGGCGAGGCCGCTGGCTGCCGCAGCGGGCCTCGCGCGCGCTGCAGTGGGCGATGGCCGCGTCGGTGGCCGCGCCGCTGGCCAACCTGAGCGTCAGCATCGCCGGGCCGCTGCGCTTCCAGCGCCAGGCGCTGCGCGCGCTGCTGCAGCGCCTGGTGCCCCAGCCCGGCACCGGGCCCAGCGAGCGTGCGCTGGATGCCATCGGCTACGAGCTCGAGGTGGTGGCACGCGGCGAGCGTGGGGCGCGCTTCCGCGGCCGCGTGATTGCGCAAGGCCACCCGGGCTACCGCTCGACGCCGGAGATGGCGGTGTGCGTGGCGCTCGGCCTGGCCGACGGCACCCTGGGGCGCACGCCGCACTTCGGCATCGTCTCGCCGGCGGCCGGGCTGGGCATCGAGGCGGTGCCGGCCCTGCGCGCCGCAGGCGTACGCTTTACAGCGGGGACGTAGCGGCGCGCTCGGACTCGTGCCGCGCCTGCCGCCGCAGCACCAGCGCCAGCAGGCCGCCCAAACCCAGCGCGGCCAGCACCAGCCCGGCGGTGGACGCGGTCCAGAAGCCGCGGGCGCCGCGCAGCGCGTCCGGCGTCAGGCCGGTCACATCGAAAGCCAGCACGTAGCCGCCGCCCAGGCCCACGCCCCACAGCGACACCGCGAAGATCAGCATCGGCAGCGTGGCGATGCGATAGGCGCGCAGCACGAAGGAGGCCACGCACTGCGCCGCGTCGGCGGTGTGGAACAGCGCCACCCAGGCCAGCAGCGGCAGCGCCGCGGCGATGACCGCCGCATCGTCGGTGTACAGCCGCACCACGCTGTGACGCAGCGCGTAGATCAGCGCGCCCACCACCGCGGCCAGGCACACGCCGATCTGCAGCCCGTGCCAGCCGATGCGCCGCGCGGCCTGCAGCTCGCGCGCGCCGATGCGCTGCGCCACCAGCGTGCCGGTGGCATTGCCCAGCGCCAGCGGCAGCATGAACAGCACCGACACCATGTTCGCCGCCAGCTGGTGGCCGGCCACCGGCGTGGCGCCCAGGCGCACGATGAAGATGGCCATGAAGGCGAAGCCGGTCACCTCGATCAGGATCGACGCGCCCATCGGCACGCCCAGCCGCAGCTGCGCGCCGAGGGCTTGGCGGTCGGGCGGCCGCAGCCCGCCGCCACCCAGCGCGAAAGGCGCGTAGAAGCGGTCGCGCTTGAGCACCCACAGCCCGGCCAGCACCTGGGCCCACATGGCGATGGCGGTGGCGATGCCGCAGCCCAGCACGCCGAGCTCGGGGACGCCGACGGCCGGCACGCCGAACACCAGCGCCGCCGACAGCGGCAGCTTCAGCCCCAGGCCGGCCAGCTGGATGACCATCACCGCCTTCGGCCGCGACACTGCGTTGTTGAAGCCGCGATAGGCCGCGAAGAGCAGCGCCGCCGGCAGCGCGAAGGCCAGCGCCAGCAGGTACTGCCGCACCTTGGCCTCGACCTCGGGCGCCGCCTGCGACAACGCCATGAACGGCCAGGGAAAGACCAGCAGCGTGCAGCCGATGATTGACAGGCCCAGCGCCAGCCACACCGCCTGGTGCAACTGATGCCCGGCCTCGGGCAGCTTCCTTGCGCCGAAGAACTGGCCGACGATCGGCCCGGCTGCCACCACCACGCCCATGAAGCCGATGAACACCGTGATGTAGGCCGCCGAACCCACCGCCAGCGCCGCCAGGTCGAGTGCGGCGTAACGCGCCACCAGCAGCGTGTCCAGCGTGCCGAAGGCGATCACCGCCAACTGCGCGATGAACACCGGCCAGGCCAGCGGCAGGATGCGCGAGGCCGAATCGCGCCAGCCTGACGGGGCACTCGCCGCGATCGTCGTGCTCAAGTCGGGGCCTTGCCGGCGCGCTCGCCAAAGCTTTCCGGCGGCGGGTGGTCGGCACCGCTGGTCAGGCGCGCGCGCTCGGCATAACGGTTGAAGCGCCAAGCCCGGGCCTCGAGCGTGATGCGCCGCCACACCGCGCGCTTTTCGGCCGGGCCGTAGGCCTGCCAGTGCTGCACTTCCTCGAAACTGCGGCCGCAGCCCTTGCATTCGGCATCGCCCTGCGAGGTGGAGCAGATGGCGATGCAGGGCGCGTCGGGCGTCGACGCGTACCAAGCCAGCCAGGCGTCGTGCGCGCGTTTCGGCATCGTGGCCTCGTCGCACTCGGCCTGGCGGTAATAGACCATCAGCGCATAGACCTCGGCCAGCGCCAGCACCTCGTCGCAGGCGCGCAGGCCATCCGGCGAGGGCGAGCGCGCGCGCCACCAGTTGATGGCCGATTCGATGTCGGTGACGTGGATGCTGGCCATGGGCGGGGCGGCAAGGATAGCCGCATGCCGCCTGTCACGGGATTGCCACGCAGGAAGTCTAAGCTCGCGCTGCGTATGCATGCGCGCGCAAGGAGCGAGCTTGAACCTGAACGACAACGAACTGCTGCGGCGCATCCAGGCCGACCTGGAGGACAGCTACGACGAGGAACTGGAACTGGAGCTGGAAGACCGCAATGTCGATGCGGTGGCAGCCACGCTGTCGGGCGACGCGGCGCCTCCCGACCGCGAGGCCCGGCGCCGCTACTTCCGCGAGCTGTTCCGCCTGCAGCGCGAACTGGTCAAGCTGCAGGACTGGGTGCAGCACAGCGGCCACAAGGTGGTGATCCTGTTCGAAGGCCGCGACGCCGCCGGCAAGGGCGGTGTGATCAAGCGCATCACGCAGCGGCTGAACCCGCGTGTGGCGCGCGTGGTGGCGCTGCCGGCGCCCAACGACCGCGAGCGCACGCAGTGGTACTTCCAGCGCTATGCGGCACACCTGCCTGCGGCCGGCGAGATGGTGCTGTTCGACCGCAGCTGGTACAACCGCGCCGGCGTCGAGCGCGTGATGGGCTTCAGCAACGACGAACAGGTGGAGGAGTTCTTCCGCTCGGTACCGGAGTTCGAGCGCATGCTGGTGCGCAGCGGCATCCAGCTGATCAAGTACTGGTTCTCGATCTCCGACGAGGAACAGCACCTGCGCTTCCTGGGGCGCATCCACGACCCGCTGAAACAGTGGAAGCTCAGCCCCATGGACCTGGAGTCGCGCCGCCGCTGGGAGGACTACACCAAGGCCAAGGAGATCATGCTCGAGCGCTCGCACATCGCGGAGGCGCCGTGGTGGGTGGTGCAGGCCGACGACAAGAAGAAGGCGCGGCTCAACTGCATCGCCCACCTGCTCGAGCAGATGCCCTACCGGGAAGTGCAGCGTGACCCGATCGTGCTGCCCCCGCGCGAGCGCCACGAGGACTACGTGCGCAACCCGGTGCCGGCGCAGATGATCGTGCCGGCGCGCTACTGAGCGCCTCCAGGGGTGGGCTGCGCCCAGCCCGCCCCCGGCGCGGGGTCAAGCAAAGAGGCGAAGCCACATTCGCTTGAGAGCGCCGCGCCGCGGCGACGACATCACTTCGACGGCGGCTGCCCGCCGGTGTGGGCGTAGGTCTTGTTGGTGATCTGCCAGCGCCCGCCAATGCGCGCCACCGAGAAGTAGTCGACGAAGTCGCAGCCCAGGTAGTCGGTCTCGACCAGCACGGCCACGCCGGCATCGCCGCTGAGATCGATGGAGCGCACGAAGGCCTTGTACTTGGGCCCGGCCATGCCCGGTTGGGCCTGGACCATGTCGAAGAAGCCGCCGATCGGAATGTAGGTGTTCATCGGCCCGATGTGCCCGAACATGCGCGCGTCCGCGTGAAAGGCCTTCTTCAGCTTGGCGACATCACCGTTGGAGCCGTCGATGTAGAGCTGAATCAGCGCGCGCACCTCGTCGAGGTCCTGCAGGGTGTCGGCCATGGCCTGTCTCCTGGCGGTGGAAGGGGCATTGATGCTACCGCCGCACCCGGGCTCGGCACCAGTGCGCGCATCGTTTCGTTTGAGGAGGCGTCCGGGTCGGTTAGAGCCGCAACTTCGCCGCCAGCTCGCGCAGCCGCTCCAGGCCCGGCTCCTTGCGCGGCCAGGTCAGCTCGACACCGTCGCCGGCAAAACGCGGCAGCACATGCAGGTGCAGGTGCGGCACGGTCTGAAAGCCGGCCGCCTTGTTGGCTTGCAACACGGTGATGCCCTCGGGCGCGAAGGCCGCCTGTACAGCGATGGCGATGCGCCGCGCCGCGCGCATCAGCGCCGCTGCCTCGTCTTCGGTGCAGTCGAGCAGTGTCTCGCGCGGCGCCTTGGTGGCGACGATGACATGGCCGGCATTGACCTGGCCGGCGTCCATGAAGGCGAAGACCAGATCGTCCTCGTAGACCTTGGCGCAGGGCCATTCGCCGGACAGCAGTTTTTCGAAGACGGTGCTCATGGGGTGGGTGCGTGGTCGACGAAGATCAGCTTGGAGGTGTCGAAGCCCAGCGCCGCGGCGCGGGCGACAAGCCGGTCGCGTGTGGCGGCGTCCAGCGTCGGGCTGCGCGCCAGCAGCCACAGGTAGGAACGGTCGGGGCCGCTGACCAGGGCATAGCGGTAGTCCTTGGCGTCGAGCTCGAAGACCACGTAGCTGCCGTAGAAGGGGCCGAAGAAGGACACCTTCAGGTAGCCCTTGTCGGAGCCGTCGACGAAGTAGGCCTTGCCGCGCGCTTCCTTCCAGGCCTTGCTGTCGGCTAGGTAGCCGCGGTTGATGACCTCGATGCCGCCGTCATCGCGCTTGCGGTACTCGGCCGTCACGCGCGACATGCCGCGCTCGAAGGAATGGTCCAGTCGAGCGATCTCGTACCAGCGGCCCAGGTAGCGCTCGGCCTGGAAGCCGGACACAGGCTGTACGCCGCTGGGTATGCCAGTGCAGCCCGCCAGGCACAGCATCAGGAAGATCAGACAGAGTCGTTTCATTGCGTCTCGCTCACGCCCGCATCAGCGTGCTCTTACCGAACAGGCTTTCGATCAGGTCCACCGCCACCTTGGCCGTCTGGTTGCGAACGTCCAGCGCCGGGTTCAGCTCCATCACGTCCAGGCTGGCCATGCGGCCGGTGTCGGCAATCATCTCCATGCACAGCTGCGCCTCGCGGTAGGTGGGGCCGCCGGGCACGGTGGTGCCCACGCCGGGGGCGATCGGGGGGTCGAGGAAGTCGACGTCGAAGCTGACATGCAGGTGGGTGTGGGCGTCCAGCGTGGCCAGCGCCAGCTCCATGGTGTGGCGCATGCCCATCTCGTCGATATAGCGCATGTCGAAGACCTCCAGCCCCACCTGGTGCACCAGGCGCTTTTCGCCGGCGTCGACGCTGCGGATGCCGATCTGGCGGATCCACTTGGGGTTGAGCGCCGGCACCTGGCCGCCGATCTCCAGCAGCGGCTGCGGGCCGTGGCCGCACAGGCAGGCCACCGGCATGCCGTGCAGGTTGCCGCTGGGCGTGAGCACGCTGGTGTTGAAGTCGGCATGCGCGTCCAGCCACAGCACGCGCAGCTTCTTGCCGGCTTCGCGGCAGTGGCGCGCCACCGCGCTTATGGAACCGATGGCCAGGCTGTGGTCGCCGCCCAGCAGCAGCGGCAGCCGCCCCAGGCGCAATTCGGCCAGCACCGCATCGTGCACGCCGTGGTTCCAGGCGACCACCTCGTCCAGGTGGCGATAGCCATGATGTGCCGGCAGCCAGGGGTTGGCCGGGCCGACCAGGTTGCCTCGGTCCAGCACCTCGATGCCGTGCTGGCGCAGCGCGTCGGCCAGGCCGGCGACGCGCAGCGCCTCCGGCCCCATCACCGCGCCGCGTTCGCCGGCGCCGATGTCGGTGGGCGCCCCGATCAGGCTGAGCTGCGGCGTGGCCGGCATCGCCTAGAAGTTTTGAATGAACCGAGCGCACCCGCGCCGGGGTGGCCAAGGGCCCTGGGCTAGGCCCGGCGCGCCGCCCGCACTGACGTGCGGGCAAGCGCTGCACCAACGCGCAGGGCCCTTGGGTACCCCAGCCCTTCGGGTTGCCACCGGAATGCGCCCACTCGTCGTTGCAAATGCTCGCCGTGCCGCCGGGCACGGCTGCGCTTTGCGCCTAGATTGGGCGCATTCCGGTGGCAACACGGGTGTGCTGGGATCGTTCACAGCTTCTTAGATGTCCAGCGCCAGGTCGCCGGTGCGCGTTTCCGGCTGGTTGAAGCCGTACTCGCGTTCGAGCCACGACCAGGCTTCCTCGGCGCTTTCGACGTAGTGGAACAGCTTGACGTCGTCGGCGCCGATCATGCCGGTGTCGATGAGCAGGTCGAAGTTGATCAGCTTCGACCAGAACTCGCGCCCGAACAGCAGGATCGGCCGCCTGCGGCACTTGCCTGTCTGGACCAGCGTCATCACCTCGAACATCTCGTCGAGCGTGCCGAAGCCGCCGGGGAAGCACACCAGCGCGATGCTGCGCATCAGGAAGTGCATCTTGCGCAGCCCGAAGTAGTGGAACTGGAAGCACAGCTCGGGCGTGATGTAGTCGTTGGGTGCCTGTTCGTGCGGCAGCACGATGTTCAAGCCGATGCTCTTGCCGCCGGCTTCGATGGCGCCGCGGTTGCCGGCTTCCATGATGCCGGGGCCGCCGCCGGTGACCACGTGGATCGGCGTGTCCAGGTGTTGCGAGCGTGCCGTCACCAGCCCGGCGAACTCGCGCGCGGCGTCGTAGTAGCCGCTCATCTGAACCTGCATCGTGGCGCGGCGGATCGCGGCTGCATCGCCCGCGGCCTGGGCCCGCGACAGCTGCAGCGCGGCGGCTTCGGGCGCGGGGATGCGCGCGCTGCCGAAGATGACGATGGTCGATTCGATGCCCAGGCGCTTTTGCACCATCTCGGGCTTGAGCAGCTCGAGCTGCATGCGCACCGGCCGCAGCTCGTCCTGCAGCAGGAACTCCACGTCGGTGAAGGCCAGGCGGTAGGCGCTTTCCGGCCCGCTGTAGCGTGTGGCCGGCGGAACCGACTGGACGTCCTCTTCGGCGGTGGGGAAGTTGCGGGCGGTCAGGTCAGTGCGCTTGGCGTCCATGAGTTCTCGATTCGTCAAGGCGCGCAGCTTAGCCTGCTTCGGTGTCGCGCCGATGCGCGCACACCGTGCAATGCGCGCTGCGTTGCACGGCGATCTGCGTCCATTCCATGCTGCGTGCGTCGAGCAACAGCAGCCGGCCGGCCAGCGGGCTGCCGATGTCGGCCAGCAGCTTCAGCGCCTCGGCGGCCTGCATGCTGCCAATGATGCCGACCAGCGGCGCGAACACGCCCATCGTGGCACAGGCGGTCTCCTGCACCGTGGCTTCGGGCGGGAAGACACAGGCGTAACAAGGCGCATCAGCGATGCGGGTGTCGTACACCGACAGCTGCGCGTCGAAGCCCACGGCGGCACCCGACACCAGCGGACGCCGATGGGCCACGCAGGCGGCGTTCACCGCCTGGCGGGTGCTGAAGTTGTCGCTGCAGTCCACCACCACGTCGGCCTCGGCCACCAGCGTGTCGAGCAGCGCCGCATCGGCGCGCTCCACGCGCGCGACCACCTCGACATCCGGGTTGATGGCTTGGATGCTCTGCCGTGCCGACTCGGCCTTCGGTTGGCCGATGCGCGACAGCTGGTGTGCGATCTGCCGCTGCAGGTTGGTCAGGTCGACCTGGTCATGGTCGACGATGGTGATGCGGCCCACGCCGGCCGTGCCCAGGTACAGCGCCACCGGCGAGCCCAGCCCGCCGGCGCCGATGACCAACGCATGCGCGGCCAGCAGCCGGCGCTGACCCTCGATGCCCAGCTCGTCGAGCAGGATGTGCCGCGAATAGCGCAGCAGCTGTTGGTCGTCCATGTGTGCAGCCTAGCGAGGGTCTGTTGGCATATGAAGCACAAGGCCCGCACGCGGCGGGCCTTGGCAAGGGTCGCGCAGCCGGAATCAGTTGACCTCGGTTTCCGCCTTGCGCTCGGTAGCGGTCTTGCTGACCATCACCGGCCGCTGCGTCAGCTGGTTCAGCGCCTGCTGCAACTGGAAGTCCTCGGCCGTGCCGAACTCCGGCAGCGGCTTCGGCGGCTCCTTCTGCTTGGCCAGCTGTTCCTCGAGCTTCAGACGCGCGTCCTCGCGGGCCTTGGAGCGGGCGTCGTCCTTCTTCTCATCAGCGCCAGTCAGGTGCTTGCTCAGATCGGCCTCGCGCATGCGCAGCGCGGCGAAGACATTGCCGTCGGCGGTTTCGTCCAGCCAGATGTCCGGCACCACCCCCTTGGCCTGAATGGCCTTGCCTGAAGGCGTGTAGTAGCGCGCCGTGGTGATCTTCAGCGCCGTGTCGGCCGACAGCGGTCGCACCGTCTGCACCGAGCCCTTGCCGAAGGTCTGGGCACCCATGATGGTGGCGCGCTTGTGGTCCTGCAGCGCCCCGGCGACGATCTCGCTGGCCGAGGCCGAACCTTCGTTGACCAGCACCACCAGCGGCACCGTCTTCACGGCCGCCGGCAGGCGCTTCAGCGGGTCGGCGCCGGCACGGCGAGCGTAAAACTCGGGCGCGGCCTTGAAGGTGGCCTTCGACTCGGGGATCTGGCCGTTGGTGGTGACGACGACCACGTTCTCGGGCAGGAAAGCGGCCGAGATGGCCACCGCCGCGTCGAGCAGCCCGCCCGGGTCGTTGCGCAGGTCGAGCACCAGGCCCTTGAGGTTGGGCTCCTGCTTGTAGATGTCTTCGAGCTTGCGCACGAAGTCGTCGACGGTGCGGTCCTGGAACTGGCTGACGCGCAGCCAGGCGTAGCCGGGTTCGAGGATCTTGGAGCGCACGCTCTGGATGCGGATTTCCTCGCGCGTGATGACGACCGGGAAGCTGCGGTTCTCGCTCTTGCGGAAGATGGTCAGCGACACTTTGGTGTTGGGCTCGCCGCGCATGCGCTTGACGGCCTGGTCCATGCTCAGGCCCTTGACGGCGGTCTCGTCGATGCGCGTGATCAGATCACCCGACTTGATGCCGGCGCGGAAGGCCGGCGAGCCTTCGATCGGCGACTGCACCTTCACCAGGCCGTCTTCCATGCCGATCTCGATGCCCACGCCGACGAAGCGCCCTCCGGTCTGCTCACGGAATTCCTTCAGCGTCTTCTTGTCGAAGTACTGCGAGTGCGGGTCCAGACCCGCGACCATGCCACTGATTGCGTCGCCGATCAGTTTCTTCTCGTCCACCGCTTCGACATAGTCGCTCTTGACCATGCCGAAGACGGCCGCAAGCTGCTGCAGCTCTTCCAGCGGCAGCGGGGCTGCGGCGTTGCGCGCAAAGGCTTGCAACTGGATCGTGGCCAGGACACCGGCCAGCGCACCCAGCGCGATCATCCCGGCGACCCTCAATTTGGCGTTCATGCGTGCTCCAGGCTTCCTCATACAACTTCCATGCCAGTATAAAACCCGACACCGCTCAGAGTGTGAGGCGGGGGTGAAAGTTGCACGCTGCGGCGGGCTATGTGCTCTCCCGGGCGAAGGTCACGACGTGGTCCACCTCGGCGCGGATGCCGATCCACTCGCCGACCTGGTGGTCGTGGTGCGACGGCACGTGCGCCAGCACCTGCTCGCCGCTGGCCAGGCGCAGCGTGTAGAGGAACTCCGAGCCGCGGAAGGCCTTGCGCTCGATGCGGGCCTTCACCGGGCTGGCGTCGTCGTGCACGATGTCGTCGGCACGCAGCAGCACGTCGCAGTCACCGCCGGGGTAGGCCTCGGGCAGCGGGCATTCCTGCAGGTCTTCCAGCGCGCCCAGCGCGGTCTGCACGCAGCCGCCCAGGTCGGCCGCCGCGGCGCGGTCGATGTGCGCCGGCGTGAACACGCCGTGGCCGATGAACTGGGCCACGAAGCGCGTCGCCGGCCGGTGGTACAGCGCGTAGGCGTCGTCCCACTGCTCCAGGCGGCCGCGCTGCATGACGCCGATGACGTCGCCCAGCGCAAAGGCCTCCAGCTGGTCGTGGGTGACGAACAGCGCCGTCGTGCCGGTGTCGTTGAGGATGCCGCGCACCTCATGGGCCAGGCGCTCGCGCAGGTCCACGTCCAGGTTGGAGAAGGGCTCGTCCAGCAGCAGCAGGCGCGGCTGCGGCGCCAACGCCCGGGCCAATGCGATGCGCTGCTGCTGTCCGCCCGACAGCTGATGCGGCGCGCGCTTGGCGGCATGCGACAGGCCCACCAGGTCCAGCATCTGCTGCACCCGCGCGCTGCGCTCGGGGCGAGGCAGATCCTGCACCCCGAAGGCCACGTTGTCGGCCACGCTCAGGTGCGGGAACAGCGCGTAATCCTGGAACACCATGCCGATGCGGCGGTTCTCGGGCAGCACCTGCACGCCGCTTTCGGCATCGCCCAGCACCTGGCCGTCCATGCGAATGCGCCCGCTGGACAGCGGTTCGAGTCCCGCGACCGCGCGCAGCAGCGTGGTCTTGCCACAACCCGATGGGCCGATCAGCACGCCGATCTGCCCGGCCGCCAGGCCCAAGCTCACTGCGTCCACGGCTGGATGGTCGGCTCGGCCGCCGGCATAGCGCACTCCCACCGATTCGAGGCTCAGGTACATGTCAGCATGATAATTGCACCGGTGGAAATGAGCATGCTTCGCATTTCGCAGTCCTTGTTCCGGTGTCGGCGAGCGTCCGACCAGTGATGCGTGCGCTGCTGAGCACCCTGTGCCTATTGCTGGCGCTGCCGGTATTGGGTGTGCTGGGCGCCTGGCTGGCGCTGGACGCCGCCGCGCTGGCCACCTTGTCGCACCAGGCGGGCACGGTGCTGCCAGGTTACGTGCTGCAGACGGCCACCCTGGCGCTTGGCGTGGGCATCGGCGTGGTGTTGCTGGGTACGGCGTGTGCTGCGGCGGTGAGCCTGTTCGACTTTCCCGGTCGGCGCCTCTTCGAATGGGCGCTGCTGTTGCCGCTGGCCATGCCCGCCTATGTGCTGGCTTATGCCTGGACCGACGCGCTGCAGTTCAGCAGTCCGCTGCAGACGGCGCTGCGCCAGGGGCTTGGTGCAAAGGGTCCGCTGTGGCCCGACGTGCGCAGCCTCTGGGGTGCCGTGATCCTGTTCGTGCTGTGCCTGTACCCCTATGTCTATCTGTTGACGCGCACCGCGCTGGCCGAGCGTGGCGTGCAGATGATGGAAGCCGCGCGACTGCTCGGCGCGCCGCTGCGCCGCCGCGTACTGCAGGTGGCGCTGCCGCTGGCGCGTCCGGCCATCGCCGCCGGCATGGCGCTGGCGCTGATGGAAACGCTGGCCGACTATGGCGTCGGCGCGTACTTCGGCCTCAGCACCTTCAGCACCGGCATCTACAAGGCCTGGCTGGTGTTGAACGATCCGCTGGCTGCGGCTCAGCTGGCTTCAATGCTGCTGCTGGCGGTGGCGCTGCTGCTGGCCGCCGAGCGCCGCGCGCAGCGGCGCATGCGCTTTGCCGCCGGGCGCGCGGCACAGAGCAACGAGGCGCGACCAGTGCCGCTGCGGGGCAGGGCGGCCTTTGCGGCCTGGCTGCTGTGCGCCATGCCGGTGGCGCTGGGTTTCGTGCTGCCGGTGGCCTGGCTGCTGCGCATGCTGTGGGTCGAGGCGGCCACCTCGGAGATTGGCCTGCCCCTGCAGCGCTTTGTCGAATGGTCGCTGGCCAGCCTGCGGCTGGCGGCGCTGGCGGCGCTGGCCGCCACGCTGCTGGCGCTGGCCCTGAGCGTGGCCCAGCGCCGCGGCAATCCATCGGGCTTCGGCCTGCTGCCGATGATGACGCGGGTGGTGTCGCTGGGCTATGCAGTGCCCGGCGCGGTGATCGCGGTGGGCATCCTGCTGCCGCTGGCCTGGCTGCAGCAGCGCTGGCCCTCGTTGAGCCTGAGCGTGTGGGTCACCGGCACGGTGTTCGGGCTGATGTACGCCTACCTGGTGCGCTTCTCCGCCGTGGCGCTGCAGTCGGTGGAAGCCGGCCTGGCGCGGGTGCCACGCAGCATCGACGACACCGCGCGGCTTCTCGGCGCCACGCCGCGGCGCGTGTTCGTGCAATTGCACCTGCCGCTGCTGCGCCGCTCGGCGCTGGCGGCGGCGCTGCTGGTCTTCGTCGACGTGATGAAGGAGCTGCCGGCCACGCTGGTGCTGCGCCCCTTCGGCAGCGACACGCTGGCCGTCGTGGCCTACAACCTGGCGCGCGACGAACGCCTGGGCGAGGCGGCGCTGCCGTCGCTGGCGATCGTGGCGGTGGGGCTGCTGCCGGTGGTGCTGCTGTCGCGGGCGCTGCGCCAGCAGCAATAGCCCGCGCGGCCCGGGCTAGGTTCGGCCCCGGCTGGCCCCAAGGAGGCACACCTGGCCTTCGAACTCAAGCTCCGTCGCCGACCCGCACCGACTCATCAACCGGGCACTCGCAGGCCTGGACGTGCGTGGCATCGGCATGCCCGGGTCGAACGGCCCGATGATGGATTGCCCATGGCGGCTGAACGTGCGCCAGGTCGGCGCCCAGCCACTGCTGGACCGCATCGAGACCACGCCCTGGGTCTTTGGCTCCGCGGAGGCGGTGGACCAGAGGCTGCAGGTCCGACAGGCGATCACGGGCCGGGCGCACTGGGCGCAACGCCGGCTCCCGGCCATGAACCTGGGCCGAGCGGCGCCGCCGCAGCCGCCTCAGCCCGGCTCCGCCCGGATGGGCTTCAGCTGATGGCCGGCGCGTCGCCGCCCACGAAGTGCTTGCGCAGTTCACGCTTGAGCACCTTGCCGGTGGCATTGCGCGGCAAGGCCGCGATGAAGGCGATGTCGTGCGGCTGCTTGAAGCGCGCCAGCCGGCCGCTGCAGTGGCCCAGCACCTGGTCCTTGTCCAGCACCTGTCCGGGCTTGAGCACCAGCACTGCCAGGCCGACCTCGCCCCACTTGTCGCTGGGCACGCCGATCACCGCCGCCTCGGCCACCTGCGGCAGCTGGTACAGCACGTTCTCGACCTCGGCCGGGTAGACGTTCTCGCCGCCCGAGATGTACATGTCCTTCCAGCGGTCGACGATGTAGAAGAAGCCTTCGTCGTCGGTGCGCGCGGCGTCGCCGGTCTTCAGCCAGCGCCCTTCGAAGGCGGCCGTGGTGGCGTCGGGGCGGTTCCAGTAGCCGGGCGTGATGTTCGGCCCGGCCACCCAGAGTTCGCCGATCTCGCCGGCAGCGCAGTCCGCGCCCGTGTCGCCGACGATGCGCGCTTCGGTGTGCATCAGCACCTTGCCGGTGGAGCCGAGCTTGCGGATCGCGTCGGCCGGGTCCAGGAAGATGCAGGCCGGGCTGGTCTCGGTCATGCCGAAGCCCTGCATCAGCAGCACGCCGCGCTCGGCCCAGGCCTGCAGGATGGGCAGCGCACAGGGCGCGCCACCGACGCCGGCACTGCGCAGGCGCGACAGGTCGGTGGCGGCGAAGTCCGGGTGCTGGGCCATGAACTGGTACGGCGCCGGCACCGCGAAGAAATGGCTGATGCCGTGCGCCGGGTCGCCGATGAGCTGCAGCGCCTGGCCGGGGTCGAAGCCGCGCGTCAGCACCACCGTGCCGCCGGCATGCAGCACCGGGTTGGAGTAGCAGTTCAGGCCGCCGGTGTGGAACAGCGGCAGCACCGACAGGTGCACCGTGTCGCGGCCCACTCCGGCCGGGGTGCCGAGGTTGATGCAGTTCCACAGGTTCATGCCGTGGGTGATCATCGCCCCCTTCGGGTGCCCAGTGGTGCCCGAGGTGTACATGATGGTGACCACGTCGTCGTGCGTCAGCGCCTCGCGCGGCGCCGGCTGACTGCGGCCGGCATCGAGGGCGGCCTCGTAGGCGTTGGCCGCCGTGCCGCCGCGCTTGTCGATGCACAGCAGCGCCGCGACGCCGCACTGGCGCTGCAGGGCCTGAGCCGCCTCGGCGAATTCGACGTCGTGGATCAGCAGCTTGGGCGTGCAGTCCTTGAGGATGTAGTCCAGCTCGGGCACGGTCAGCCGCCAGTTCAGCAGCACGGCGATGGCGCCGCTGCGACCGCAGGCGAACTGCAGGTCGAAGTATTCGACCCCGTTGTGAGCCAGCAGGGCCACGCGGTCGCCTCGGCCGATGCCCAGCGAGCCCAGGTGCGCCGCCAGCGCGTCGGCGCGGGCATCGAGTTCACCGTAGCTCAGGCTGCGCGGCGGCGACACCTCGCGCACCGCTTCCTTGCCGGGGCGGTGGGCGCGGTGGTGGGCGATCCAGTCGTAGGCCGGCACCGCGCCATGCCCGCGCGGCCGCGAGCTGCGCAGGGCGGCAACGGCAGCGGCGTCGACTTCGAAATCATGGGGCGAGCGGGTCGACGCGCTGCGGATCATGGGCATTCCTCGCGGGGAGCTTGGGTGGGCTTGCCGGGCAGGGCCGTGGCGTTGCCGATGCAACGCGCCAGGTCCGCCTGGCGGCGCTGGTCCCGCCGACAGGAATCGAACCTGTATTTGCCGCTTAGGAGGCGGCCGTTCTATCCATTGAACTACGGCGAGCGCGGGCGCGATTCTGGCATGTGCTGCCGGCGGCAGATCAGTTCCAGCGCCAACTCCAGATCAGCTCAATCGAGTTCGATTCGCCCGATTGCGCGCGGATGGTGAAGCGCTGGGCGATGCGGTAGATCAGCTGCCAGTTGCCGGTGGTGGCATTCAGACCGCGCTCGTAGCCGACGTACCAGTTGCGCGACAGCTGCTTGCCCACCGAGACGATGGCGCCGCCGGTGGCCGTGTCGCTCTGCCGCACCGACAGGTCGTCCAGTCCGATGACGTTGAAAAGCTGGTCCAGCACGCTCGGCTCGTCGCCCGAGATCAGTGCCATCGCCGCGGCCTGCAGCAGCGCGGTGTCGCCCGAGCCCGGGCCTTCGCTGGCGCGCCCGCGCAGCAGCCAGCTCAGCTTGTCGGCATCCGACATGTCAGGGTCGGAGAACAGGCGCACGCGCGGCACCAGCACCGTGCCGGTGACCGCCACGCCGACGCGCACGTCCAGGTTCGGGCGGATGGCCTCGATATCCAGCTGAGGGTTCTCCACCGGGCCGTTGAAGGTGAGCACGCCGCGCTCGATGTTCAGCCGCTGGCGGTAGGCACGGTAGGTGCCGTCGACGGTGCGCACGCTGCCATCCACGCGCAGCCGTCCCTGCGGCGCGCTCAGTCGCAGCTCACCGCGCAGGCCGGCGTCCAGTCCCTGGCCGCGGATGCGCAGCTTCTCGCCCAGCTGCACGCGCAGGTCGAGCGTGGCACGCCGGGCGCGCGCCGCCTTGGCCTCGGCTTCGGCGGGGCTGGCGCTGGCCAGCTTGAAGTCCTCGGCGTTGCCGCGCTTGACCTGCACATCGTCGGACAGGGTCGGCGCCTCGCTGCGGCTGAAGTCGATCAGCCCTTCGTCGACCTTGAAGTCGCCGTTCAGCGCCAGCGTGTCGCGGCCCAGCTTCAGCGTGGCGTCGCCGCTGGCGACGATGCGCCGGTCGACCCGGCCCAACAGCTGAAACTGCTCCAGCCTCAGGTTCAGCTCGGCGCGCGGGTTGGCGCCCAGGCTGGCGTCGCCCAGCAGGCTGAGCCGACCTTTGCCGGCGCTGGCGGCGAACTTCTCGATGCGTGCGCTGTCGCCCAGCAGCAGGATCTTCAGTTCGCCGTCGCGAACGTCCACACCCTGCAGCACATTGCGCACGCCGATGCCTGCGCCAGTGAGCTCGCCTTCATAGGCTGGCGCGCCGAAGCGCCCGCTGATGGCGGCGTTCGCATGCATGCCGCCGGTCAGACGCCAGCCGGCCGGCAGCCACGGGCCCCAGACGCCCAGGTCGGCAATCTGCAGCTCCAGCACGCCTTCCATCGGCGCGTTGGCCGCCGGCCAGGTGGCCTTGGGCGTGCTGTGCACCACCACCGCGCCGGCGGCCCGGCCCAGCGTACTCCCGGCCAGGCCCGTGCTGAAGCTCCAAGTGCCGTCGCGCGCGTTCAGGCCGATGCGCAGGTCCGACAGGCCGAGCGCGCGGGTGCCCGAGTCGTCGGTCACCGTCAGGTCGCCGGAGCTGCGCTCGATGACCACGTCGGCGCTGAAGCTCGGCGAGCTCTGCACGATCAGGTGGCCGCCCAGGCGCAGGTCGCCGCCCCAACCGAAGGTGGGCTGCGCACGCTTGAGCAGCGGTGCAATGTCCAGCGGCTCGAGCCGCGCCTCGGCGTCCAGCCGAGCGGGGGCGCGGTCCGGGTCGGCTGCCGTCCAGGCGATGCGGCTCCAGTTCAACGCCGCGCCCAGCAGCTCGGCACGGCCGGCATCGGCCTTCAGACGCAGCGGGCCGTCGGCCCACTGCAGCTTGAGACCGAACTCGGCCAGGTTCAGCCAGGGCGGGGCGGTCGCGGCGTCGCCGCGCAGCTCCAGCTTCTGCACCTTGCCGCGCCAGCCCGTCATGCCCGCCGCACTGGCGCCGATTGCGCCGCCCTCCAGGCGCAGCTGGGCCTGCGAGCGCTTGGCGGTGGTGCCGGCGGGCGCGTTCTGTATCGCCTCCACCCACTGCGGCGGCAACGCCTTCGACTCGGCGCGCATCTCCACGGTGTGCGCCGACAGCGTGCCCTTCAGCTGCAGCTTCACCACCTCGGCCGACGGCGCGCCGCGGCTCAGCTGGCTCAGTTCCAGCTGGGCGTCCAGCGGCGCGTCACCGCGTGTGCCCAGGGTCCAGCGCCCCTCGGCACGCTTCAGCTCCACGGCGCCGAACTGCAGCGAGCTGGCGTCGAGCTGGCCTTGGGTGCTGAGCGCCGGCCAGCGGCCGTCGACGCTGGCCTCGGCATGGAGCTTGCCGGCCAGCCGCCCATCGCTGTCGGCGCCGAGCAGCAGCTTCCACAGCGGCTGCAGCTTCTTCAGCGCCGGCAGCTCGGCCTTCAGGTCCCAGTGGTCGCCGCTGCCTTCGGCCAGGCTGTCCAGTCGGGCATCGGCGCGCAGGTGGTTGCCGTCGGCCTCGAGCTGCAGCTGGCCGCTGGTCTTGCCGTTGGCCTGGGTCTGCAGGGCCAGGCTGCCGCTCAGCGGCACCCCGGCCAGGCGGCTGGGCTCCAGACCCAGCTGCGCGCGGCCCCGCAGGCGCGACAGCATCTGCACGGCCGAACCGGCTGCGGCCGGCAGCTGCAGCTCGAAGTCGGCCGCCGCATTGAGCCGGTGCGGCCCCTGGCGCCACGGCGAGTCCTCGCGGCCGGGCCACCAGGGCAGCGGGTCGAACTCGCGCAGCGTGGCCTGGCCGCTTGCGGCCCAGCCAGCCGACGGCGTGGCCCGCGTCAGCCGGGCGCTGACGGTCGCGCGCGCGCCGCCGCTTTGTGCCAGCAGCTCGCGCAGTTCGATGCGCAGCAGGTTCAGGCGTGCATCCAGCCGCACCTGCACTGGCTGTGCCGGCCCCTGGCCGACCAGAGTGCCGTCGAGGTTGCCGCGCACGTCGACCTGCGCGCTGTGCGGCGTGCGGGCGTCGAAGCCGCTGCCGTCGAGCTGCACCCTTCCATCCAGCCGCATGTCGGGCGCGCGGGCGTCCAGCAGCGTCGGCCGCAGTGCCGACAACCGGGTGTCGATACGCCAGGTGGCCGGGTTCCACTGTCCGCTGCCGGTGACGCGCCCGGCGCCGGCGCGCGCACTGCCGAGCTCGGCCTCGAAGGCCTTGACCTCCAGCTGGCTGGGATCGTCGGGCCGCGCACTGAGCTGCAGCGTCAGCGTGCGCACGGGCAGGCGGCCTTCGTTCCAGCGGCCGGCGTCGCGGTTGTTCAACGACAGCTGCAGGGCTGCCGGCAGCTCCAGCCCCTGCGTGCGGGCCGACGCCTCCAGGTCGAGCGCGGTGCGCGGTGCGTCGCCGTGCAGCGCCGACAGGTCGAGAGCGCGAGCGCTGGCCTGCAGGTCGCCGAGTGGCCAAGCGGCAAAGGGCCGCAGCGTGGCGCTGACGTCAAGCGTTTGCGGCGGGCTCGACGGCGTGGCCTGCGCGCGCAGCGTGGCCTGCAATTGCGGCGTAGCCAGCGGGCCGGCCAGGCTCAGCGCAGCTGTCCATTCGCCGGCGCCGGCGGGTTGCTGGGTCAGGTTGAGCGCTGCGTCCACGGCCAGGCCGTCTCGGGTGGCCACCTGGGCGCGGCCGTCAAGGCGCAGCTTGTCCCAACCGAGTTGCAAGCCGTCCAGCGTGTGACGCGCGCCGCCCTCGGTGCCCAACTCCAGCTGGGCGCGCAGCTGGCGCAGCGGCGTGTCGATGCCCTGGACGTGGAGCTCGTTGATGCGCAGCGTGCCCACCTTCACGCCGACCGGCAGTTCCAGGTTCTTCGGTGGCTCGGTATCGGTGCTGGGCTCGTCGGAGAGGGTCAGGTCGACCCGCGACGCGCGCAGCTCGTCGAACTCGACGCGCAGCCACAAACTGCCGTGGGGCGGGCGCAGGCGCGGCGCGCTCCAGCCTAGGTCCTGCAGGCGCAGGCTCGCACCCTGGCCGGGCAGCGGCAGTTCGACCCGCTGCGCGGAGAAGTCGCCCAGCAGGCTGCCGCGGATGCCGCTGATCTGCAACCCCGGCACGTGCGGCAGCAGCCATTGCGCACCGGACTCGGTGTACAGCAGCCACCAGAATGCCACGACCACCAGTGCCGCCGCGCTGGCCAGGCCCAGCAGGTAGGTGCTGAAGCTGAAGGCCAGGCTGCGCAGCGGCCGCCAGCGCCGCGGCGATGCGGCAGGCACTGCCGGAGCAGGGGCGGGGGCGGGGGGGGTGGAGTCGCTCATCGCGATCGATCAGAACACCACGCCGACACTGAAGTGCAGCCGGAACTTGCGGGTTTCTTCGCCGTAGGCCAGGTCCACCCGCAGCGGGCCGACCGGACTGCGCCAGTGCAGGCCGACACCATAGCCCAGCACCGGACGCATTTTTTTCCAGCCGTCGGAGGCATTGCCTGCATCGACGAACAGCGCCCACAGGAAGGCCGGCTGGTCGGCGAAGATCGGCCGGGCGACCTGCAGGCTGGCTGTGAACAGCGTGCTGGCGCTGACGAGCGCACCGTTGACCTCGGGCCCGAGCGAGCGGTAGGCATAGCCGCGCACCGAATCCTCGCCGCCGGCGCGGAACAGCAGCGTGTCCGGAACGCTCAGCGTCTCCTGGGCGAACACCTGGCCCAACTCCAGCCGGGCGCTGCCGTAGAAGTTGTTGCCCAGCGGCCGGTAGCCCTGCACGCGGCCGTACAGCCGCGCGAACGGGCCCGAATCCTCCGTCTCCCGGCCGGTGTCGGCCGACGTGGCCGTGCCTTGCGCGACGCCCGCACCCCCCTGCAGCGACCAGACCGTGCCGTCGGTGGGCGTACGCAGGTCGTCGACGTCGCGCCAAGTCCAGTGGTAGTTGCCGGACAGCGCCTCGCTGTCGTTGTCGCCGGCCGAGGTCTCGAGCCGCGCACGCGTGTACTCGGCATAGATCAGGCGCCAGATGCGCAGCGTGTCGCGCGTGCGCCCGACCCGCGCGTACCAGGAGTAGCGGGTCTCGTCGTTGGTGGTCAGCTTCTCGGCCTGGCCAGCCAGCAGGTTGCGGTAGCCGTCGTCCTGCAGGTGCGACATCAACTCGCCGGTCCACAGGTTCTGTTCCTGGCCGACCTGCAGCCGGTTGTGCATGACCCAGCGCGTATCGAAGATGCGCCGGTGGGTGTGCTCAAGCGTCACCTGAAAGCCGGTGTCGTCGGCATAGCCGACACCGACGGTGGCCTGCTGCAGCGGCAATTCGCGCAACGCGAGCAGCGCCTGGGCCTTGCCTGGTTCTGGCGAACTGGCATCGACGTCGATGATGATGCTCTCGAACAGGCCCAGGCTGAGCAACCGGTCCTGCACGTCGCGGAGCAACTGCTCGGTGGCCGGTTTGCCGATCAGTTCGCGCGCGGTCGGGATCACTGCCTCCTCGTCGAAGCGCTGCAGCCCGGCGGTGCGGATCGAGCCGATGCGAAACAGCTCGCTGCTGTCGGCCACGACGAACAGGCGCACGGTGTTGTTCTCGGCATTGACCTGCGCCGCGGTACCGCTCCATTGCGCGCCGAGATAGCCGTTGCTGCGCAGCGTGGCCAGCACGCGGTTCTTGGCGCTGTCCCAGGCCGACTGGGTGAAGGGCTGGCCGGGCTGCAGCGCCCATTCGGACTGCAGCGCGCGCTGCAGCGCCTCGGCCTGGGCATCGCCGCCGGCCACCTCGTCGTACAGCCCGCCCTGCACCTCGAGCGTCAGCCGCTCGATGGTGGCGCGCGGGCCCGGTTGCACGCTCATGCGCAGCAGCGGCGGCTGGGCGCCGTCGTCGACGCGCTGCACCTTGACCACCGGGTTGAAATGCCCCTCCGTCTGCAGCAGCGACAGCGCCTGCGCCGAGGCGGCGCCGATCAGTCGGTCGATCTCACTGCGGGTCAGTGAGTCGGCTTCCGCGGCGTACTGCAGCCGTGCCAGATCCAGGTGTTTGAGCAACAGTGCGCGTAGGTCGGCGGGCGCGTCCACCTCCAGCCGGAACTGCGCCGGCCGCTTCGGCTCGGCCGGAGTGTCCTGGGGCGGCTCGGACTGGAACGGCAGGCTGGCGCAGCCGGCGAGGGCCGCCACCAGCAGGAACCACAGCGCCAGGTGCAGCGCTGCGCGAAAACTCATTTGCTGAGCAGCCGCATGGCCCCTTCCAGGCCCTGCAAGGTGAGCGGGAACATGCGCTGGTTCATGATCTGCTGGATCACGGCGATGCTCTGCCGGTACTGCCACACGCCCATCGGCTCGGGGTTGATCCAGGCGTATTTGGGGAAGGCATGCGTCAGCCGCTGCAGCCATTCGGCGCCGGGCTCCTCGTTGTTGTATTCGACGCTGCCGCCGGGCTGCAGGATTTCGTAGGGGCTCATCGTCGCGTCGCCGACGAAGATCAGCTTGTAGTCCTTGTTGTACTTGCGGATGATGTCCCAGGTGCTGAACTTCTCGCTGAAGCGGCGGCGGTTGTTCTTCCACATGAAGTCGTAGACGCA
>JAGTRL010000033.1 GCA_018261815.1 Pseudomonadota bacterium | reverse complement strand
AAGGCCTGAGCTGGCGCCTATAGCATTGCAGCTCATGAACAGTCCCCCCAAAGTCGCCCTGGTCACCGGCGCCGCGCGCGGCATCGGCTTGGCCACGGCACAATGGTTCCTGGCGCACGGCCATGCCGTGGCCCTGCTCGACATCGACGGTCCGACGCTCGATGCCGCGGCCGCCGCCCTGGCGCTGTCCGAGCAGGTGCTGGTGCTGCATGCCGACGTGCGCGATCCGGCGCAGGTGGTGCAGGCGGTCGCGGCCATCGAGGCGCGCTTCGGCCGGTTGGATGCGCTGGTCAACAACGCCGGCATCGCGGTCTTCAAGCCGCTGCTCGAGACGGCCTTCGACGAATGGCGCGACGTGATGGCCACCAACCTGGACGGGCCCTTCCTGTGCACCCAGGCGGCTGCGCCGCTGATGCTCAAGCACGGCGGCGGTGCGGTGGTCAACATCGCCTCCATCTCCGGCCTGCGCGCCAGCACGCTGCGCGTGGCCTATGGCACCAGCAAGGCCGCACTGATCCACCTGACCAGGCAGCAGGCGGCCGAGCTGGGCGACGTCGGCATCCGCGTCAATGCCATCGCCCCCGGGCCGGTGGACACGGCAATGGCCAAGCTGGTACACAGCGCCGCCATCCGGCGCGACTACCACGACAGCATTCCGCTCGGCCGCTACGGCACGCCGGAAGAAATAGCCGCCGGCATCGGCTTCCTGTGCAGCGATGCGGCCAGCTACGTCAATGGCCAGTGCCTGGCCGTGGACGGTGGCTTCGATGCCGTGGGCATCGGCCTGCCCAGCTTGCGTGCCGATCGCGCCAAGACCTAGACTGACCCTTCCCACCTGACGGAGAACCACCATGGGCGCACCCGAAGCCTTCACCGCCACCACCGACGTCGGCCACTACATCGGCGGTTGCACCGTGCCCGGCGCCAGCGGCCGGCAGCAGCCGGTCTACAACCCCAGCACCGGCAAGGTCGCGCGCCAGGTGGCGCTGGCCTCGATCGACGAAGTCAACGCCGCGGTCGCCAGCGCCAAGGCGGCGTTCCCGGCCTGGGCCGATACACCGCCGATCCGCCGCGCGCGCGTGATGAACGCCTTCTTGCAGCTGCTGATGCAGCACCGCGACACGCTGGCCGCGATGATCACCGCCGAACACGGCAAGGTCTTCACCGACGCCCAGGGCGAGGTGACGCGTGGCATCGACATCGTCGAGTTCGCCTGCGGCATCCCGCAGCTGCTGAAGGGCGACTACACCGACCAGGTAAGCACCGGCATCGACAACTGGACCTTGCGCCAGCCGCTGGGCGTGGTGGCGGGCATCACGCCCTTCAACTTCCCGTGCATGGTGCCGATGTGGATGTACCCGGTGGCGCTGGCCTGCGGCAACGCCTTCATCCTGAAGCCCAGCGAGCGCGACCCCAGCCCCAGCCTGTTCATGGCCGAACTGCTGAAACAGGCCGGCCTGCCCGACGGCGTGTTCAACGTGCTGCAGGGCGACAAGGTGGCGGTCGATGCGCTGCTGACGCACCCCGACGTCAAGGCGCTGAGCTTCGTCGGCAGCACGCCCATCGCGCAGTACATCTACGAGACCGGCGCGCACCACGGCAAACGCGTGCAGGCGCTGGGCGGTGCCAAGAACCACATGGTGGTCATGCCCGATGCCGACATCGACCAGGCCGTGGACGGCCTGATCGGCGCCGGCTATGGATCAGCCGGCGAGCGTTGCATGGCCATCAGCGTGGCCGTGCTGGTGGGTGACATCGCCGACAAGATCGTGCCCAAGCTGGCCGAGCGCGCCAAGGCGCTGAAGATCAAGAACCCGATGGAGCTGGATGCCGAGATGGGCCCGATCGTCACGCGGCAGGCGAAAGAGCGGATCGAGGCCTACATCGATATCGGCGTCAAGGAAGGCGCCAAGCTCGTTGTCGACGGCCGCGGCCACAAGGTGTCGGGCCTGGAGGGTGGTTTCTTCACCGGCGGCACGCTATTCGACCATGTCATGCCGGCCATGCGCATCTACAAGGAAGAGATCTTCGGCCCGGTGCTCGCCTGCGTGCGCGTGAAGGACCTGGCCGAGGCGTTGCAGCTGGTCAACGAGCACGAGTTCGGCAACGGCGTGGCCTGCTACACCAGCGACGGCAACGTGGCGCGCGAGTTTGCCCGGCGTGTGCAGATCGGCATGGTTGGCATCAACGTGCCGATCCCGGTGCCGATGGCCTGGCACGGCTTCGGTGGCTGGAAGCGCAGCCTGTTCGGCGACATGCATGCCTACGGCGAAGAAGGCGTGCGTTTCTACACCCGGCAAAAGAGCGTGATGCAGCGCTGGCCCGAGACCATCGCCAAGGGCGCCGAGTTCGTCATGCCGACGGCGAAGTAGGGTCTGCGCATCGCAGCCGCAGAGCACGTTCTGTCTGCACCGCCCCGGCGGCGGACAAGCGCGGTTCGCGAGGCATCACCTGCCATCGGCGTGAACTCGTGAGCTCAACGTCGAGTACTCGTCGCGGGTATTCGCCGGCCTCGAAACGCTCTTCGCGGCCCCTTCGGACCAGATCGCCGCAATGCCGGCAAGCGAGTTTGTCACCAGCGTCATCGAAAAAGTCTGCAGTGACCCGCTCTCCATGGTCGTTGGCGCTTCATGACGCGCGCGCCAAAGCTCGTTCCCTGCGTCGATCACCCCGCAACGCCAGCGTTGCGCCCAGCGAGCCCGTGGGTAGGCCCGCACGCGAGCTCATGCACGGCGGCCTTGCGCAGCCTTGACTGCGAGCAGCCAATTGCCGGGTCGTGCGCGGGGCCGTTCGGCAGGCGCAGTGGGCACTGCCCGAGCGCATACTCGCGGCCATGGCCATTCCACACATCCTGCCAGGCGAGGTGGTCGACATCTCGCCGCTCGGCACCCGGCTGGCAACCGAGAAGAGTTTCGCCTTGGTCAAGTCCGCCGACCTGGAAATGATGCGCCTGGTCCTGCGGGCAGGCAGGTCGCTGCCCGCGCACAAGGTGCCTGGCGAGATCACGATCCAGTGCCTGGAGGGCGCCATGGTGGTCGCCGCGGAAGGCAACGAGCACACGCTGCGTGCTGGCCAGTTGCTGTTTCTGCGGGGCAGAAGCCTGCACAGCGTACTGGCCATCGAAGACAGCTCCGCACTGGTGACGGTGGCAATCGGCAGGTAGGCCGGCCCGATCCGCGATCAGGCCACCCTCAGCCGCGACAGCACCTTCACCCCGCCAGTGGCCTCGGCGCGCAGCACCAGGCCTTCGCCCGGACTGCTGTTCGTGCCTGCCAGATCGGACAGCACGAACATGTGGGTCATCCAGGCCTCGAAGGGTCGACCCGGCACGGAGGCGGCGGCCAGCCCGCGGCGCAGTTCGGCCAGCGATGCGGCGTTGGTGGTCTCGGTGGCGACGCGTGGCGAGCCCAGCGCGGCCCAGGGCTCGGCCGCGCCGAAGGCCAGCGTGGCCGTGTCCAGGCAGCGGCACCAGGGGCTGGAGCGCACCCGCGCCGGCCTCAGGTCGCGCGCCTTGAACCACTGGCCGATGCGCCGCGCCTGCGCGCGGCCCTCGTCGCTCAGGTTGCGCTGCGTGCTGCACACGCCGGGCTTGAAGCCCGGCGGGTCGAAGGTGCCCGGCGCCAGCGCATGGCGGAAGGCGATGATCGCGCCACCGTCGCGCAGCAGCTGCGCCACCTCGTCGTCTGCCGCCCCGGCCGGCCACAGCGGCCAAGCCAAGCCGGCGGCCACGAAGGCGCGCCGGCGGGTGCCCCAGGCGATGCGCGGCAACTCAGGCATCGCCGGCCAGCGGCTGGAATGCGTAGCCCGCGCCCGCCACCGCCATGCGACCCATGGCGGGGAATGGGAAGTGGAAGCCGCCGACCATCGCATTGGCGGCGACGATGCGCTGGAAGGTCTCGCGCCGCACCTTGCGCGCGGCCTCGGCGTCCATGTCGAAGGTCACTGCCCAGTCCGGGTTGCGAGCGAACAGCGCCGGCACGTTGGTCAGGTCGCCCACGTAGACGAAGTTCTGTCCGGCCGAGCGCAGGTCGAACAGCGTGTGCCCGGGCGTGTGCCCGAAGGCCGCCACCGAGCGGATGCCCGGCGCCAGTTCCGCACCCGGTTCGAAGCGCACCAGCATCTCGGCCGGCATCTGCGCAAAGACGCGGCGCACGTTGTTGAACGCGCCCTTCATGCCTTCGGGCGCGCCGGCCATCTTGGCGTCGTCCATCCAGAAGGCATGCTCGGGCGCCGGCACCATCACCTTGGCCTTGGCGAACACGTACTCGCCAGCCTTGTTGCGCAGGCCGCCGATGTGGTCGCCGTGGTAATGGGTGATCAGCACGGTGTCGATGTCGCCGGGCTGGAAGCCGGCCGCGCGCAACTGCTCCAGCAGCTTGCCGGTGGTCGGACCACCGAACTCGCCCAGGCCGGTGTCCATCAGAATGCGGCGGTTGCCGGCGACCACCAGGAAAGGCGTGAACGGGACGTCGATGTACTCGGTGGGCAGGCTCTGCGAAGCCAACAGCGCGCGCACCTCGGCCAGCGGCGCGTTCTTCACGAACTCCTCGCCCAGCGGCCGGCGTGCCACGCCGTCGAGCAGCGAGATCACCTCCACGTCGCCCACCTTCAGCCGGCGAAAGCCGGTGGTCGGCAAGGTCGGCGTGCCCAGGTTGGGCGCGTTCTGCGCCCAGGCGGGTACGTAGGAGCCGGCGGCGTAGGCGGCGGTGGTGGCCAGGCTGGCGCCGAGGAAATGGCGTCGGGTCAACATGCGCTTGTGCTCCATCGAGATTGGAAAATCGCGCGATGCTCCGGACTCAGAAGCTCTTTCGCAGAAACTATCGGAAAGACAACATCCATAGCATGGAATTGAGGCCGCGGGCGGCACAATCGTCGGCCGAAGGAGGCTGCCGATGACTCACCTGCCACCCCCGCCCGCACTGCTGCCCATGACGCACATCGACTGCGAGGTCAAGGCGCTGGTCACGCTCGGAGCAGCGCCCTACGGCGAGCGCCGCTACGTGCCGCTGGGCGGCGGCACGGTGCGCGGCCCGGAGCTCAACGGCACGCTGGTCGAGGGCGGCGTCGACTGGCAGGTGAACCGCGCTGACGGCGTGCTCGACATCGCAGCGCATTACGTCATCCGCGCCGACGACGGCGCGCTGATCGAGGTGCAGAGCAACGGCCTGCGCCACGGCCCGCCCGAGGTGATGGCGAGGCTGGCGCGCGGCGAGGCGGTGGCGCGCGACGAGTACTTCTTCCGCACTCTCGTGCGCTTCACCACCGGCGCGGCACAGTGGGCGCACCTGAACAAGGTGATGGCCATTGCCTGCGGCCAGCGCGAGGCCAACTGGGTGCGGCTGGACCTGTACCGGTTGACCTGAGGCGCCGACTTCAGGGTCGATCCGTCCGGCCTCGCGCCTTCCAACCTCGAGGCGCTGATCAGGCGTTCGGGTGTGTGTAGGCGCGCCCTCAGGTCCCGATCGGCCCACCGTCCTTCTTGCGGATCACCACCGTGGCCGAGCGTGGCCGGCCACCGGGCTGGTAGTCCGGCCAGTTCGAGTATCTGGACGGATTGGCCGGATCGCTGCGGTCGCTGGCGGTTTCCCCCGGATGCTGGATGTTGATGAACATCGTGCGCCCGTCGGGCGTCAGCGTGACACCGGTGACCTCGCCGTTCACCGGGCCGGTGAAGAAGCGCCGCACTTCACCGGTGCTGCGGTCCAGGGCCAGCATCTGGTTGTTGCCCATGCCCTTGAACTCGCCCTTGTACATCTGCGAGGCATGCATGTCGGTCTGCACCCACAGCACGCCGCGCGCATCCAGCGTCAGACCATCGGGGCAGGCGAAGATATCGCCCTGGATGTTGCCGCGCGCCTCGGGCCGCTGATTGGCCGGGTCGCCGGCCAGCACCAGGTGCGTCCAGCGAAAGGCCATGGCGTCGAAGTCGCCGTCCTCGGTCCACTGGATGATCTGGCCCATCACGTTCATGGCGCGCGGGTTGGCGGCATCCACGTCCGGCATGTCCTTGGCGCCGCGGCTGCCGTTGTTGGTCAGCGTGCAGTAGACGGTGCGCGCCTTCTGGTCGATGGCCAGCCATTCCGGCCGGTCCATCTTGGTGGCGCCCAGCAGGTCGCTGGCCTGGCGGCTCCTGACCACCACCGCGCCGGGGTCGGCAAAGCCGTTGGCGGCGGTCAGCGGCCCCTGGCCCTGCACCAGCGGCAGCCAGCGGCCGCTGCCGGCGGCGTCGAAGCGGGCCACATACAGCGTGCCGTGGTCCAGCAACGTGGCGTTGGCCTTGGCACCACCGGGGGCGATCGGGTCACGGCTGACGAACTTGTAGATGTACTCGAAGCGCGCGTCTTCGCCCGAGTACACCACCGCGCGGCCGTCATGCGTCACCGCGATCCAGGCGCCTTCGTGCGCCGCACGGCCCAGCGCGGTGCGCTTGACGGGCACGCTCGTCGGGTCGAAGGGGTCGATCTCGACCACCCAGCCGAAGCGGTGGAACTCGTTCGGGTGGCGCTTGGCATCGAAGCGTGCATCATGTTCAGGCCAGCGGTAGAAGCCGGTCTTGCGCAGGCCCCAGCGCTTCTGGTCGGCGTCGGGCGCGTCGGGTCCGTCGAAGTAGAAGGCGAAGTTCTCCTCTCCGCTGAGGTAGGTGCCCCACGGCGTCATGCCGCTGGCGCAGTTGTTCAGCGTGCCCAGCACCAGGGTGCCGGCCGGATCGGCTTCGGTCCTGGTGAGTGCATGGCCGGCAGCCGGGCCGGTCAGCGCGAAGGGCGAGGACGCGGTGAAGCGCCGTGCGTACTTCGACGGTCGCACCACCTGCCAGCGGCCATCCAAGAGCTCGATCTCGACCACCGACACACCGTGCGCCGCCTGCGCCTTGCGCACCTTCTCGGCGCTCCAGGTCTTCATGCCGTCGGGGTGCAGCAGGCCGTCGTCGGTGTACTCGTGGTTCATGGCCAGCAGGCCATGCGTGCTGCTGCCGCCAATGGGAAAGTAGTGGATGCCGTCGTGGTGCATGCCCATCTGCACGGCCTGGTCGGCGGCGCTGTTGCTGGCATCCATGCGCCACGCCGGCATCTGGCCGCTCACGCCCACGGGCTCGCCCCAGGGCACGAAGGCCACGGCCTCGTAGCCCTCGGGCACGACCATAGTGTCCTTGTCGGTGATGGGGATGCTTTTGAAGCCGAGCAGCGGGCCGCCGCCCATCGAGGCCGTGGCGCAACCGCCGAGCAGCGGCGCCAGCACAGTCGCGGCCAACGTGCCCAGGCCGCCTTGCACCCACAAGCGCCGCGCCGGATCGGATACGTCGTGGATGCCCGCATTGGCGCTGCGGTTGGAGTCTTCCATCGACTCGAAGTCCTTTGACATGTGGCCCCCAGGAGACTAATGCGTGCTGCACGCTTTCGATTCTGCCCGTGCCTTGTGACAATCCGCGACGGGCATTTGCCTTGTCGGTTCCCTGCACGGGGCGGGTCCACGCGCTGTGCGACGATCGACCCGAGCATGTGGAGCATTTCGATCCAATGACGCTACAAACCGCCTTGTCCGCGAACTCCGCCTTGATCCCGGCGGATGCGCTTCGTACCGGAACTCGGCTGGAAGACTACGAGATCGATTGCGTCGTCGCACGAAGTGCCATGGCCATGGTGTACCGCGCCCAGGATCGAAGAAGCAAGCAAGCCGTCGCCATCAAGGAGTTCTTGCCGACTGGGCTGGCGATGCGAGGTGACGACGGCCAGGTCGTGGCGCGCGAATCCAGTCACGAGCACAACTTCCAGCGTGGGCGGGAGGTCTTCCTCGAGGAGGCGAAGGCTCTGGCCACCTACGACCACGCCTGTCTGATGCGTGTACTGAGCGTCCTGGAATGTCATGGCACCGTCTACAAGGTGATGCCCTATTGCCCAGGGTCAACCCTGCTCGAGCACCGGCAGAGGATGCCTGCAGCGCCAACGCAGCGGTTGTTGCGCACGTGGCTCGAAGGCCTGTTGGGCGCGTTGGCGCTATGGCACGAGGCCGGCCGGGTGCATGGTGCCGTGTCGCCCGGAAATATCCTGATGCTGTCCGACGATCGGCCTGTGCTGCTGGACTCCGATGCCGTGCATGCCGCCATCCTCAGCGATAGCACAAGAAGCATGATTGCGGCGCTCGAGCCCTGTTTTTCACCGCAAGAGCAGTGTGAGCCGGCGCCTGCAAGGCCGCTCGGGCCCTGGACCGACCTCTATGCCTTGGCGGCGACCCTGCGTTTCTGCGTCAGTGGCCAGCTCCCGGGGACTTTTGCGCAAAGGCCTCGGGGTGCGTGGTTCGAATCCGCGGCGCGGTGCCAAGCAAGTGCGGGTGAGGCGGTGGGTGCTGTCGGTCGACCCTGTTGGGCGGCACTCGACGCGTGTTTGGCCGAGTCTGCCAAGGACCGCCCACAGAGCGTGGCACAACTGACCAGGCTGCTTGACATCGACAGACCGGTTCCACGCGCGGGCATGGAATCGGTCGCGGCCGGGCTCGCGCCGCGGCTCAGCATCCCAGTCGTCAAATCGCCCGAACTGGCTGCGCGCCCGGGGCAGACAACAGCGGAAGAGGCGGCACGGGACGCCGAACCCGATGTGCAAGACGCCTCGCAGACTGCGCAACAGGCGTCCGACGGTGTTGTGCAATTGCGGTCGCCGCTGGTGATGTCGAGTTCCACAGTAGCCGCCACGGTTGACGCTGACGCTGGCAACGGCGTGGCCAAACAGCACGAAGCAACCGCGCAGCTCGATGCTGCGCTCTCGGCTGAGCCAGGGCTGAGGGGACCCGCAGACGTACTGGGGACTGCCAGTTCACGATCGCGCATTGCCAAGGTGGCGGGATCGTTGATGCTGATGGCGATTGTCGCGGGCGCGGTCTCCATGTGGTTGGAAAGGGCCCGCCCCGGTGCGGATGTGACCCAGACTTCCGGGGCGGCGCGAGTGACCGCGCCCTCGGCGCAGCCCCCTGTGGCCTCCGCCCCTGCGCCGCCGAGCACACGTCAGCCTGTTGCACAGACGGACATTTGGCCTGCCGGCAAGACGGATGCGCGTGTCAACACGCAGACTGCCCGCTCCGCAGCATCGATCCCGCCGCAGAGCAAGCCTGCTTCGCCGACAGCGCCGCGCAAGCCGGTGGCGGCCAAGGGCCAGGGCCAGCCGCCGACCACGCTCAAGTCGCAAGCAAGAGAAACCAGTCCACGTCAGGCCTGCGCTGGCAAGGAACGCTATGCGCTGCTGCAGTGCATGGAGACGCAATGTGCGAAGAAGGCCTGGACCAGGCACGAACAATGCGTGCGGCTGCGCAAGGACCGCAAGCTGTAGACGGCTACAGCTTCTCGGTCTCGCCGCTCTTCGGCTGCCACTTCATCAGCCGTTTCTCGATGCGTGTCACGGCCGCATCCAGCAGCAGTGCAAAGGCCGTCAGCACCACGATGCCGGCCATCACCGTGTTGATGTCGAAGCTGCCTTCGGCCTGCAGGATCAGGTAACCCACGCCCTGGCTCGAACCCAGATATTCACCCACCACCGCGCCGACGAAGGCCAGACCCACGCTGTTGTGCAGCGAGCTGAAGACCCAGGCCATCGCGCTGGGCAGGTACACATGGCGCAGCAACTGCCGCGGGCTCGCGCCCAGCATGCGCGCGTTGGCCAGCACCACCGGACTGACCTCCTTCACGCCCTGGTAGACGTTGAAGAAGACGATGAAGAACACCAGCGTCACGCCCAGCGCCACCTTGCTGCCGATGCCGAGGCCGAACCAGACCGCGAAGATCGGCGCCAGGATGATGCGCGGCATGGAGTTCATGGCCTTGATGTAGGGCTCGAGCAGCGCCGAGGCCATCGGCTGCAGCGCCAGCCACAGCCCGGCCCCCAGGCCCAGCACCGAGCCGATGGCGAAGGCCAGCAGGGTTTCGGTCAGCGTCACGCCCAGGTGGCGGTAGATGTCGCCTTCGCTGACGAACCAGCTCCAGATGCGTTGCGCCACCACCGCCGGCTGACCGAAGAAGAAGGCCGCCTGGCGGTCGTTCTCGAACATGAGGTTCGGCAGCAGGCCGGGTGCCGTCATCACGTGCCAGAAGCCCAGCAACGCCAGCAGCAGGCCCACCTGCCAGATGCGCAGGTTGCCGGGCTGCGGCTTCAGTTTCTGCCACATGGGTTCAGTCCTCGCTGGGGCGGATGCGCAGCACATTCACCCTGCATGCGACCACTTCGAGCGGCCGCCGCGGATCCGGCTTTGCCGGTCCGCTGGCGGCGCCCCCTGGGGGGAGCGCCATAGGCGCTTCGGGGGGTTCAAACTGCTTTGCGGTACTGCACGAAGCCCGACTTCTCGGCGATGCGGTCGTAGAGCTTCATCGCGTCGAGGTTGGTCTCGTGCGTCAGCCAGTGCACCCGCGCGCAGCCGCGCGCCTTGGCCTGTGCGTACACCTGCTCGATGAGCCGGCGGCCCAGCCCCTGGCCGCGCAGTTCCGGGGCGACGAACAGGTCCTGCAGGTAGCAGGAAGGCTCCGTCATCCAGCAACTGCGGTGGTCGATGCTGTGCACCAGGCCGCGCACCACGCCATCCACCTCGGCCAGGTCGCAGTGCATCGGCTCGGACGGGTCGAAGAAACGTTGCCAGGTGATGCGGCTCACTGCGTCAGCGATGTCCACCTTGTAGAAGGCCTGGTAGCCGCGCCACAGCGGCATCCAGGCATCGTGGTCGTCGTCGCGCGCGGCACGGACGCAGATCGTCGGCATGCGGTGGTCTCCTGTCGTTCTTGCGCAGCCATTGTTGCCGATGCCGCCGCTTATGATCGACCGGCCGCGCATTGCCGCGCCCTCGAAAAGCCGTGATGAAAGCGACTGCGCTCAAGTTCCTCAAGCGTGCCTTGGCCTTGTTCGCCACCTTGCTGGTGGTGATCCTCGCCTGGCGCGTCTACGACTCGCTGCGCGAGCCTCACCTGGAGCGCTGGCACACCTTCGTGCCCGACGAAAGTACGGCTGCAAAGATCGCCAAGCTCGACTGGGCCGGCTACCTGGAGGCAGAGAAGAAGCTCTTCGAGCAGGTGCGCAGCGAGGTCACCGACAAGCTGCCCGAAGAGGCGCGCGTCAACTCCAACCGCTACTTCGCCGACAGTCCCATCTACCCCGGCCGCTTCGCGCAGGACTGGAACCGCTCCTACACGCTGGCGCCTGCGGGCATGCCGGTCGGCGCGGTGGTGTTGCTGCACGGCCTGACCGATTCCCCCTACAGCCTGCGTCATGTGGCGCGGCGCTACGTGCAGGCCGGCTACGTGGCGGTGGCCATCCGCCTGCCCGGCCACGGCACCGTGCCCGCGGGCCTGGCCAAGGTCGAATGGGAGCAGTGGATGGCCGCCACCCACCTGGCGGTACGCGAGGCGCGGCGGCTGGCGCCGGCGCCGGCGCCCCTGCATGTCGTGGGCTTTTCCAACGGCGGTGCGCTGGCCATGAAGTACGTGCTGGACGTGCTCGACGACCCGTCGCTGGCGCGGCCCGACCACATCGTGTTGTTCGCGCCGATGATCGGCATCACCAGCATGGCGCGCTTTGCCGGCGTGTTCGGCTGGCCGGCGCTGATCCCGGCCTTCGACAAGGCGGCGTGGCTGGGCATCGTGCCCGAGTTCAACCCCTTCAAGTACAACAGCTTCCCGGTCAATGGCGCGCGCCAGTCGTCGCTGGTGGCGCGGCGGCTGCAGGCGCAGATCGACCGCCACGCCGGCGCCGACAACCTGAAGGGCCTGGCGCCGGTGCTGACCTTCCAGTCGGTGGTGGACTTCACCGTCAGCACGCGCGCCATCGTCAGCGCGCTGTATGCCAAGCTGCCGGCCAACGGCAGCGAACTGGTGCTTTTCGACCTGAACCGCCAGGCCAAGTTCGGGCCGCTGCTGCGCCGCAGTACCGACACCGTGCTCGAGCGCCTGCTGCCCGATGCGCCGCGCAACTTCCGCACCACCATCGTCACCAACGCCAGCCGCGGCACCGGCACCGTGGTGGCGCGCACGCTCGACGCCGGTGCCACCGCCGAGCAGACGCGCGACCTGGGCCTGGCCTATCCACCCGGCGTGTTCTCGCTGTCGCACCTGGCGATCCCCTTCCCGCTGAGCGACCCGCTGTACGGGCTGGAGCCCGACACCAGCGAGGACTACGGCGCCAACCTCGGCGCGATGGCCACGCGCGGTGAGCGCGGCATCCTGGTCGTCAGCATCGACTCGCTGGCGCGCATGTCCTCGAACCCCTTCTTCGACTTCGTGCTGCAGCGCATCGACGAAGTCATCACCCTGGGCCTCAGGCCCGGATCCTGAGCACGCCGCATGAAACCCCTGCGCCGGCGCTCGCTGCTGGTTGCCCTCGGCCTGCTGAGCGGGTGCGCCGCCGTCTGGGCCCAGGCGCCCGGGGCCACGCTGCTGCAGAACGTGCGCATCTACGACGGCCGCAGCGCCAGCCTGACCGACGCCCGCCACGTGCTGGTGCGCGGCGAGATCATCGAGCGCATCTCCGCGGCGCCCATCGCCGCCCCGGCAGGTGCCACCGTCGTCGACGGCCAGGGCCGCACGCTGATGCCGGGCTTGATCGACAACCACTGGCACACGATGTTCGCCGCGCCGCCGCTGGGGTTGATCCTGCAAGGGGACCTCGGCTACCTCACGCTGCTGGCCGCGGCCGAAGCCCGCGCCACGCTGATGCGCGGCTTCACCACGGTGCGCGACCTGGGCGGGCCTTCGTTCGCGCTCAAGCGCGCCATCGACGAGGGCCTGGTGACCGGCCCGCGCATCTACCCCTCGGGCGCGATGATCACCATCACCGGTGGGCATGGCGACTTCCGCGCACCGCATGAACTGCCGCGCCAGATCGGCGTACCGCCGCCGATCGGCGGTGCGCTCAACGCCAGCCAGCTGGCGGATTCGCCTGACGAGGTGCGGCTGCGTGTGCGTGAGCAGCTGCTGCTGGGCGCCTCGCAGATCAAGCTCACCGCCGGCGGCGGCGTGGCCTCGCCCCACAGCCCGCTGGATGCGTCCACCTTCACGGAAGAAGAGCTGCGCGCCGCGGTGCAGGCGGCGGGCAACTGGGGCACCTACGTCGGCGTGCATGCCTACACGCCGCAGGCCATCCAGCGCGCCATTGCCGCCGGCGTCAAGGTCATCGACCATGGCCACCTGATGGATGAGGACAGCGCCCGGCTCATAGCCGAGAAGGGCGTGTGGCTGAGCTTCCAGCCCTTCGTCGACGACGGCTTCGCGCCGCAGATGCCGCCATCGAGCATGGCGCGGCTGCGCCAGATCTTCGCCGGCACTGAAGCAGCAGTGGCGCTGGCGAAGAAGTACAAACTCAAGCTCGCCTGGGGCACCGATGTGCTGTTTTCTGCCGCCAATGCCACGCGCCAGGGCGCGCTGCTGCTGCAGATGAACCAGTGGTTCACGCCGGCCGAGGTGCTGGCCATGGCCACCGGCACCAATGCCGAGCTGCTGGCGCTGTCGGGCCCGCGCAATCCCTATCCCGGCAAGCTGGGCGTGGTGGAAGAAGGCGCGCTGGCCGACCTGCTGCTGGTCGACGGCAACCCGCTGGACGACCTGAAACTGATCGCCGACCCGCAGCGCAGCTTCGTGCTCATCATGAAGGGCGGCGTCATCTACAAGAACCTGCTGGCCCGATGATGCGACGACGTGCCTTTCTCGGAGCCGGCGCTGCCGCCGGCTTGCTGCTGTCGGGCTGCGACCTGTCGCTGCGCGACGGCGTGCTCAACAAGTGCATCGCCGAGCTGCCGCCGGAGTTGCGCAACGACGCCCGGCTGCGCGAGGCGTGGAAGGGCCTGGACGCCGCCAAGGTGTGGGACACCCACGTGCATGTCTTCGGCGACGGCGATTCGGGCAGCGGGTTGTGGTTCAACCCGCGCATGAACAACCTGTGGAACCCGCAGGAATACCTGCGCCGCAAGATCTACATCAATGCCTCGTGCATCGACGACCGGCCGGGCAAGATCGACCTGAGCTTCGGCGCCAACCTGCTGGCGCAGGCGCGCGGCATGCAGCCCGGCTTCAAGGCCATGCTCTTCGCCTTCGACTGGGCGCGTGACGAGGCCGGCGCGCCGGTGCAGGAGATGTCCACCTACTACGCCAGCGACGAGTACATGGCGAAGAAGGCGGCCGAGCACCCGGCGCACTTCGAATGGGTGGCCTCGATCCACCCCTACGACCCGCGCGCGCTGGACCGGCTGGATGCCGCGGTGGCCGCCGGCGCGCGGGCCATCAAGTGGCTGCCCACCGCGCAGAACATCGACCCGGCGAGCCCGCGCCTCGACCGCTACTACGCCAAGCTGGTGGGCCTGAACCTGCCGCTGATCACCCATGCCGGCGACGAGCAGGCGGTGGTCGGCTTCGGCGAGCACCTGGGCAACCCGCTGCGGCTGCGCCGCCCGCTGGAGGCCGGCGTGCGCGTCATCGTCGCGCATTGCGCCTCGCTGGGCCACGGCGAGGAGCTCGATCCGGCCGGGTCGGGCGGCAAACCGAGCAACTTCGACCTGTTCGTGCGCCTGATGGACGAGCCGAGGTACGGCAGGCTGCTCTTCGGCGACATCTCGGCGGTGGTGCAGTCCAACCGCATCGGCGTGCTCGACACGCTGCTCTCGCGCCGCGACTGGCAGGCCCGGCTGCTGAACGGCTCGGATTACCCGCTGCCCGGCGTGGTGCCGCTGATCGACCTGCACAAGCTGGTGTCGCGCGGCCTGCTCGACGCCGGCATGGTGGAGCCGCTGCGCGCGCTGCGCCACAGCAACGTGCTGCTGTTCGACTTCGTGCTCAAGCGCAACCTGTCGCTGAAGGGGCAGCGCTTCGCCAACCAGGTGTTCGAGACCGCCCCCTTCTTCGCGCGCTGACGAGGGGATGGAGCGGCCCGGGCCGGCGGGGCCGCCTGCCGGCGCGGGCTATTTCTTCTCGTGCTTTTCGGCCCAGACCTTCTTGCCCTGCATCAGCGCGTCGTAGACCTGCTGCGCGTTGCCGCCGATGGCCTGGATCATCTCCGCCTGCCCGGGGCGGATGACCACGGCCCAGGCTTCGCGCTGGGCATCGGTGAGCTGGTGAACGAAGCCGCCCTTGGCGACGAATTCCTTCATCTTCGGGCCTTCGGTGTCGGCCACCTGCTTGCGCGCCCAGTTGGCGTCCGGCACGGCCTTCAGCAGCTTGTCGCGCAGGGCCGGCTTCATGCCGTCAAACAGCGCCTTGTTGACGATGAAGGTCGACGGGTGGTGGTAGTGCCGCGTCACCACGTAGTGCGGCGCGCTCTGTGCCGCCGGCGTCGTCACGTAGAACAGGAAGGGCAGGTCGCCACCGACCACCAGGCCACTCTGCAGGCCGGGCCAGAACTCGCTCAGCGGCATCTGCACGCCGTTGGAGCCGAGCTGCTTGAACACGATGCGCGAGGCCGGTGAGGGCGACACGCGCATCTTCTGCCCCTTCAGGCTTTCGGGCGTCAGGCAGGCGGTCTTGCAGACCATGTCGTTCCAGCCCACGTCGGCCACCAGGATCAGCTCCATGCCCTTGTCGGCGTACAGCTTCTTGATCACCGGCAGGCCGTGGTTGTCTGTGACCCAGGCACGCTCGGCATCGTTCTTCCACAGGTAGGGCGTGTTGAAGACCGTGCCTTCGGGCACGATGATCGCGCCGCCAGCAAAGGACGAGGCGCCCACCTGCAGCCGCCCGCGCACCAGCTGCTGGTGCATCTCCTGCTCGTTGCCCACGTGCTGGTATTCGATCTTCAGCTCGCCGCCGGCCGAGGCGTTGAAGTCGTTGATGAACTTCATCACGATGTCGTACAGCACCGAGCCCGGCATGGCCGCGGTGCCCAGCTTCCAGACCTCCTGCGCCGCCGCCGGCACGGCTGCCGCCGCCGCACCGAGGGCCATGGCCGAGCACATCAGCCACTTCCTGAACAGTTTCATGCGAGTCTCCTTGGGGTGAGATGAGGCAAGCCCTTCTGTCGAGGGCGGTGGGGGGAAGGCATTCAGAAACGGTTCGGCCCGAGGTAGCCGAACAGGAAGGCCGCCACCTTGCGCATCTGGATCTCCTCGGAGCCTTCGGTGATGCGGTAGCGGCGGTGGTGGCGGTAGATGTGCTCGAAGGGCTTGTGGCGGCTGTAGCCGATCCCGCCGTGCACCTGCATCGCACGGTCGGCCGCCTCGCACACCAGGCGGTTCGCCCAGTAGTTGCACATCGACACCTTGTCGGACAGCTTCTTCTCCACTTCGGGGTGCGGCATCTGGTCCATCTCCCAGGCGGTCTTGCGGATCAGCAGTCGCAGCATCTCCACCTGCGTGGCCAGCTCGACGAGCGGAAATTGGATGCCCTGGTTGCGCGCCAGTTCCTCGCCGAAGGGTTTTCGCTCACGCGCGTACTTCACGCTTTCGGCCACGCAGAAGGCGGCCGCGCCCAGGCTGCTGGCCGCCTGGCGGATGCGGTTCTCGTGCACGAAGCTTTGCGCCAGCGCCAGGCCGCGGCCCTCCTCGCCGAACATCGCATCGCACGGCACCCACACGTTGGTGAAGCTCACGCGCGGGTGGTCGGTGGGCATGTTGAAGGTCCACAGGTATTCCTCCACCTTCACGCCGGGCGTGCCGGTGGGCACCAGCAGGCAGGTGATGCCGCGCGCGTCCCCCGCCTTGCCGGCGGTGCGCGCGAACAGCGCGCAGTGGGTGGCGGTGTGCATGCCGGTGGTCCACATCTTCTCGCCGTTGATCAGCCAGCCGTCCACGCCGTTGCGCGTCTCGCGCACCGCCTTCGTCTCCATGTGGGTGGCGTCGGAGCCGTGGTTCGGCTCGGTCAGGCCGAAGGTGATGCGCGTCTCGTGCTTCAGCTGTCCGGTGATGAAGTGCTCCTTCTGTGCCGGCGTGCCGAAGTCGCGCAGCATCACGATGATCGGGAAGTTGCCCACCACCGAATGCTCGTTCTGCAGGTCGTTGAACAGGCCCAGCCCTTTGCTCGCCAGGTGGTCGCGGATCACCGCCATCCACAGGTTGCCGATCTCCTGGCCGCCGTACTCCTTGGGCAGGCTCAGCCGGAAGAATCCGGCCTTGTCCGCGCGCTTCTTGCACTCCAGCAGCAGCGCCTCCCACACCGGCCGCGGCAGGCCGCCGTTGTCGAAATCGGTGCGCGCCCATTCGCGGCGGTGGTCGAAGAAGCGCTCGTTGTCGTCCTGCGCCTGCAGCGGGCGAATCTCCTGGTCGATGAAGCGGTCGATCTGCCGCAGCAGCTCGCTCAGTTCGGTAGGCAGGTTGAAGTCCATCGTGTCTCACTCCTTGTCGTGGGCGGCCGCGCCGATCTCGTCGCGGTACGGGGCATAGCTGGGCTGGTCGATGGCCAGCCGCTGCAGCGTGCCGGCCCACAGGTGGGCCTGCAGCGCCGGGTCGTCGCTGCGCAGCCGGCCGTCGGCGATGCGGCGGCACAGCTCGGCTTCCAGTGCGGCGGGTGGGCCGTCCTGGCCCAGCAGCGCTTGCAGCCGCGCCTGCGCGGCCGCCTCAGCGGCCGGCGCCTGCTGCCATTCGCGCACCGCCAGTTCCAGCGCGTTGGCCGCCACGCGCGCCTGGAAGGCGGCTTCGGGCGGCAGCAGCGGGCGCAAGGTGTCGCGCAGCAGCCGCGCCACCGTCTGCACCAGCTCGGGGCCGTGGGGTCCGTCCAGCATCATGCTGTCCCGGGCCACAAGGCGTCCGGCTCGCGCCGCGGTGCGATCAGGCGCAGCAGGTCGATCTCGTTTTCGGACACGCGGCGCGCGATCATCGCCCGCTCCACGCTGGCGTCGCGGCCGCTGTCGAACCACTCGCGCATGCCGGCGCAGCCCAGGCCCCAGCGTAGGCTGCCGGCGGCCTGCCACCAGCGCACGCGCGCGGCATCCACGGCCTCGCCTCCGGCGGCCTGGTAGGCCGCGAACAGCTGCTCGCGCGTGCCCAGCCCGGCCACCGGCCGGGCTATGCAGCCAAAGCGCCACGGCGGCAGGCCAAGCCAGGCCAGGTCCTCGGCCGGGTCGCCGAGGTGGGCGATCTCCCAGTCCAGCACCGCCGCCAGCCCGCCCGGTGCACCGGGTGCATCGGGCGTGACGATGACGTTGCCGAGCCGGTAGTCGCCATGCACCAGCGCCAGCCGCTCGCCGGACGGGCTGGGGCGGTGCGCCTTGAGCCAGCGCAACGCGAAGGCGAACACCGGGTTCGGCCGCGGCAGCGTGGCGCAGCGTGCTTCCAGCTTGTCCAGCGTGGCCTGCAGGCCACGCCGTGGCAGGGCCGGCAGCACGCCCGGGTCCACGCCATGGATGGCCGCCAGCGCCTGGCCCAGCTGGCCCAGCAGCCGTTCGCGCGCGCAGGCAAAGGGCGCGTCACGCTGGATCTTGCGCGCAATGGTCTCGCCGGCCACGCGGCGCATGACGAAGCCGTCGCCCACCGGGCCGGCCGGGTCCAGCACATGCACCACCTCGGCCAGCACCGGCCGCAGCGCCGCCGAGGCGCCGGCCAGCGCGCGCAGCAGCGCCGCTTCGTCGGCCAAAGCCAGGCTCTCGGCGCCGCGCAGCCCGCCCGGTGAGCAGCGCAGGATCAGCGGCTGCGGCGCTCCCGCGCCCACCGTGTCGAAGGCCCAAGTCTGCAGCGTGGCGCCGGCCGACAGGCGCTGCAGCCCGGCGATGCCGCTGCAGCCCGGCAGCACCTGGGGCAGCAGCGCGCCCAGCTGCTGCGCCAACATGGTGGAGGGGTCGCTCACTTCGGCTCCCACCACGGATACTGTGGCGGCATGTCGCTGGACACGCGGCCCGGGAACTGGGCCGCGCGCTTGTCCAGAAAGGCCACCACTCCCTCGCGCACGTCGGGCCCGGCGCCGAGCGTGCGGTTCAGTGCGCTGTCCAGCGCCAGCAGGTCGTCGGGCAAGGGCTCGGCGGTGAAGCGCCACAGCAGCTGCCGTGTCAGCGCCACCGCCACCGGCGCGGTGCTGTCGGCGATCTCGCGCGCGATGGCCATCGCTGCCGGCAGCAAGGCCTCCGGTGCATGCAGCGATTCCACCAAGCCGCCGCGGTGCGCCTCAGCCGCGTCGAACACGCGGCCCGAGTAGCACCAGCGCAGCGCCTGCGGCAGGCCCACGATGCGCGGCAGGAACCAGGCGCTGCCCGCTTCGGGCACCAGGCCACGGCGCGTGAACACCAGGCCGAAGCGCGCATCGGCGCTGGCCAGGCGGATGTCCATCGGCAGCGTCAGCGTCAGGCCCACGCCCACCGCCGCGCCGTTGATGGCGGCGATCGACGGTTTGCGGCATTCGAAGATCGCCTGGATGAAGCCGCCGCCGTGGCGCTCAGCCGCGCCGGCCGCGCCGAACAACCGCTCGGAGTCGCCGAAGCTGTCTGCCCCGCCCGACATGTCGGCGCCGGCGCAGAAGGCGCGGCCCGCGCCGGTGACCACCACCGCGCGCACCGCATCGTCCTCGTCGGCGCGGCGGAAGGCGGCTTCCAGCTCGCGGCCCATCTGCGCGGTGTAGGCGTTCAGCTTGTCGGGCCGGTTCAGCGTGAGCGTCAGCACGCCGTCGGCCAGCGCGGCATCCACGGTGGTGGGCGGGGTGCCTTGGCTCATCGAATCCTCCGCGAGGCGTTCGCAACGTCCGGCATCGGCGCGTCGGGGTCCAGGTAGATGGCGCGGCACCAGATGTCGGTGATCTGGCGGCACACGCGCTCCAGATCCAACGGCCGCTCGAAGGGCTCCAGCCCCGTCACCACCCAGGCCTGCGCCGCGCCCTCGACCATCATGCCCAGCGCCAGCGTGGCCGCATCGGCGTCGATGGCCTGGCAGTGCCCGGCCTCGGCCTGGCGCAGCAGGTGGTCGCGCACGCGCCGCAGGTAGGCGCTGCGCAACTGCGACTGCAATTGCGCGATGCGCGGGTTGACGTAGGCGGCCTCGGCCAGCGCGCGCATCACGCCGCGGTGCAGCGCGAACATCTCCAGGTAGCGACGGTTGCCGGCGTCCACCCGCTCGCGCAGCGTGCGGCCACTGCGCTCGCGCGTGGCCGCCACCAGCGCGTCGATCACCTGCCGGACCACGCGCTCGAACACGTCGTCGATGCTGCGGAAGTACAGGTAGAACGCGCCACGGCTGCAGCCGGTGCGCGCGATGATGTCCTGCACCGTGGCGCGCACGTAGCCCTTGGCGGCGAACACCTCGTAGGCGGCGCCCACCAGCCGCTGCTCGGTCAGGCCGGCCGGCGCGCGCGGGCGTGTCGCGCGCGGCTGGGCGCTGCCGCGGCGGCCGGCCGAGGAGCGGGCGAGCGGCGCCGTCGGCATCGGGCGAGCGGCAGCGCCGCGGCGGGCGGGAGCGGGCGCGGTTTTGCTGTCACGGGCCATGGTGAGGACCGTAAGTGACACTGATGTCAGTGTCAATCGGGGCGGGCCTCGGGAGGCGGGATTCAGCGAGTGGTGCACATACGATCCCGGGCTCGTGACCGGGAAGTCAATGGCGTGTCCCGGCCACGAGCGGCCGCCGGTGGACGGCGGTTTCCGAGCACCGGAGTTGCCCGTTCGCGCACTCTTCGCGACCAGGCGGCTGACCACCAGAAGGTATCCACCCGAAGATTGGAAAGTTGCTGTCGACCACCTGCGCCAGGTGCTGACTAGCGGCCAGCCGCGCGACCCGTGAGTCCACGTCTACGTGCCGGGAAAGTCTTGTTGCTTCAAGGGCACGAGCCCATTGCGTCAACGCAGGGGATCGATTCTCATGCCTGGGCGAATAGCCAGAGGGAGCGGCCCTTGCTTGACTTCACGGACCGTGAAGGGTTCGGGCGTGACCTGCGTGCTCCCCTTGTCGACGAGTCGGGAGTGAACAACTGGCGCTACACACTGTGCAAGTTCGCGCGCGAACACAACCACAACATGACTCTGCTTCGCACCCGCGTGATTCCGGCGATCTTCGTGACACTTGTCGCCGCTGTCGCCTTGCTGGTTTTCCGGAGAGAGCCAGAGGCATCCTGGCTGCGTGTTGACGCGCCATCGGTGATCGTCGTCGGCGAGCCGTTCATCGCCACTGTGACGCTGCTCGAACCGGCCGACGGGGCCTTTCTCGACTTCGACCTCCACGGGAAGGATGCACGCAAGAGTTCACTCCGCGTCGTCGCTGCCGGGCAGACTCAGGCTGTCGTCGGCGGGCAGCGGACTTTCAGATTTGCGCTCGTGCTGCGCGAGCGGCCGGACGTCGCGCTCGTGCACGCCGTCATCTACCTCTCACGGTCCGAACAATGGAGCGATGCCTTCCGCGTTGTGCGCTCGGACTCCCTCGAGGTCATTCGCGGCACGCCTCGTGCGGCCGACATCGTCGTGAGGCCGCTGACGGTTCACGACCAGAAGGAAGATCCCCCGATCGAGGTCGCAAACCCTCCGCTCCTTCGTGCGGCCATCGCCGCACTCTGGCTGGGCGCGGGCGGCGTCGCCGCTGCGGCCTCGCGGCGGTCGGCACCCGCCACCGCGGCGGGCGTGTTCATCGTCCTGTGTGTCGTGCTTGCC
>JAGTRL010000340.1 GCA_018261815.1 Pseudomonadota bacterium | reverse complement strand
GGCCTGTGGGCCTGCACCGTGACGGCGCAGCACCTGGGCATCGCCGACCCCGGCGCCATCGTCTGGGACGAGGTGGTGGCGTTCTGGATCGTGCTCTGGCTGCTGACGCCTGCCAGCGCCTGGGACCAGCTGCTGGCGTTCGCGCTGTTCCGCTATTTCGATGCCGCCAAGCCTGGCCCGGTGGGCTGGGCCGACCGACTGTGCAAGCTGCGGCCGGGGCAGGCCATCGGCTGGCGCCAGGGCTGGGGCATCCTGTTCGACGACCTCGTCGCGGCCGCGTGCACGCTGCTCGTCATCGCGCTGGCGATGACGCTGCCCCCCTTGTTCGGCCTCGCCTGAAGGACCGGGGATGGATCTTCGTGAACTGCTGCCCCAGGTGCAGTCGCTGGCCGACGCGCTGCGATCGCGTTGCTGGCGGCTGGCCACGGCCGAGAGCTGCACCGGCGGCCTCATCGCCGCCGCCTGCACCCAGCTGGCCGGTTCCAGCGACTGGTTCGAACGCGGCGTCGTCAGCTACAGCAACGCGGCCAAGACCGAACTTCTGGACGTGCCGGCGAGCCTCATCGAGGCTCACGGCGCGGTCAGCGAGGCGGTGGCGCGGGCGATGGTGCAGGGCGCGTTGCAGCGTGCGCCGGTGGAACTGGCGGTGGCGGTGACCGGCATTGCCGGGCCCGGTGGCGCCGTTGCGGGCAAGCCGGTGGGCACGGTGTGGCTGGCCTGGGGCACGGCCGGCGACGTGCGCGCCGAATTGCTGCAGCTCGGCGGCGACCGCGACGCCGTGCGTCTTGCCAGCGTGCGGGCGGCGTTGCGCCGGCTGGCCGAGGCGGCGCGCCCATGAAGGTGCTGCTGTGCGGCGAGATGGACGCGGCGGAGATGGCGGTCTGGCGCACCGCGCTGGCCGCGGCGATGCCCGAGGCCACGTGGCTCGACCGCGATGCAGCGCAGTCCCAGGCGAACGACGTGCAGGCCGCCGTGGTGGCCAATCCGGCACCCGGCAGCCTGCAGGGCCTGCCGCGGCTGCGCCTGATCCAGAGCCTGTGGGCCGGCGTCGACCGCCTGCTGGCCGACCGCACGCTGCCGGCTGGCGTGCCGATCGCCCGCATGGTCGACCCCGCCATGAGTGCGGCGATGGCCGAGACGGCGCTGTGGGCCGTGCTGTCGCTGCACCGCGGCTTCTTCGCCTATGCCGAACGACAGCGCCGCGGCGTCTGGCGCCAGCATGTCCAGCGTCGCGCCGACGAACTGCAGGTGCTCGTCCTCGGCCAGGGCGAGATGGGGCGTGCCGCCGCGGCGCGCATCGCCGCGCTGGGCTACCGCATGGCGGGGTGGCGCCGCGACGGCTCGCCGCTGCCGCCGCTGCTGGCCCGGGCCGACATCGTCGTCAACCTGCTGCCGTTGACGGCCGACACGCGCGGCCTGCTCGACGCGCGCTTCTTCGCCGCGCTGCCGCCATGCGCCTCGGTCGTCAACCTCGGTCGCGGCGCGCATGTCGTCGACGCCGACCTGCTGGCCGCACTGGACAGCGGCCACCTGCGCCATGCCGTGCTCGACGTCTTCCATGTCGAACCGCTTCCCGCCGGCCACCCGTTCTGGTCGCACCCCCGCGTGACGGTGCTGCCGCACGCCGCGGCGGCCACCGACCCGCGCAGCGCCGCCGCGGTGGTGGCGGTCAACCTGCGGGCGCTGCGCGACGGTGCGGCCATCGTGCACCTCGTCGACCGCCGGCGCGCCTATTGACCAGAAGCGCCGGCCGGGTCGCTCAGGCCTGCAGCGCCAGCCGCAGCGACGACCGCGGCGCTTGCGGCGCCGTCGCCTGCAGCACCATCAGCACCAGCCGCCGCAGCGCAGCCCAGTCGGCGTGCGGCCACGCCGGGTGCTTCAGGCCCTTGGTGATGCCGTCGCACACGCTCGCGGCCACCACCAGCTCCGCCAGCCGGTGCGCTGGGAGCGCGGGCAGCACACGTTCGAACAGCTTCTCCTTGATGCCCCAGGCGCGGGCCTCCTTCAGCGCCAACGGCAGGGGTCTGCCGTCGTCGAGCGCCGCGCGCGCCCGCGCCAGGCTGCGCAGGTCCTCGGCCAGTCCCCAGAGCACGCGCACGGCCGATTCGCCTTCGGCCTGCAGGCCGTCGACCATGCGCAGGGTGCGCGCCACCTGGCCGGTCCAGACCGCCTCGGCCAGTTGCGTGACGTCGTAGCGCGCGACCTTGAGCACCGCGGCCTCGACCTGCTCGAAGCTCAGCTCGCCGGCCGGGTGCAGCAGCGCCAGCTTCTGCATTTCCTGGTGCGCGGCGAGCAGGTTGCCCTCGACGCAGTCGGCGAAGAAGGCCAGCGTGCGCTGCCCCGCCTCGCCGGCCTGCACGCGCTGGCCCTGGCGCGCCAGGCGCTGTGCCAGCCACGCCGGCAGCGCCTTGCGCTCCAGCGTCTCGACGCGCACGGTGACGCCGGCGGCGTCGAGCGCGCCGAACCACGCCGACTTCGCCTGCTGCCAGTCCAGTCGCGGCAACTGCACGAGGGTCAGCACGTCGTCGGACAGACGCTCGCTATAGGCCTGCAGTGCCTCGGCGCCGTCCTTGCCCGGTTTGCCCGAGGGGATGCGGATCTCGATCAGCTGCCGCTCGGCAAACAGGCTCATGGCCTGCGCAGCGCCGAGCACGGCGCTCCAGTCGAAATGCGCTCCGCCGACGGTGAAGACCTTGCGTTCGCAAAAACCCGCGGCGCGGGCGGCGGCGCGGATGGCGTCGGCGGCCTCCTGCGTCAGCAGCGCTTCGTCGCCGTGCACCGTGTACAGCGGCCTGAGTCCGCGCGCGAGCTGGGCGTCGAGCTGCTCGGGTCGGATCTGCATGTCGCTAGACGTGGACGGCGGCGAGCCGGCGCAGCACCTGGGCGACCATCTCGTCCTGCATGTCGCGAAACAGTTCGGCCTCCTCGTGTTCCTTGGCCAGCGCCGCGGATTCCTGGTAGCTGAGGTCGCGCGCCACCAGCAGTTCCGCGCGCGGCATCAGTTCACGGCCCGCCGGCGTCTGGGCACGGAAGGTGAACCGCAGTCGCAGCTGCACCTCGCGCACCTGGGCGGCCGAGGTCGAGGCGACGATGCTGCGTTCGCGCGCGTCGACCAGCGCCTGCAGCACGACTTCGGCGCGGTCTGGCGTGTCCAGGACCTTGAGCTGCTGCTCGAGCTGGCGCTGCAGTTCGTGGCGCAGGGGTGAATGAGCGTCAAACCCGGTCAGTGCGACGCTGGAGAAGCTCATCTGCGGCGGCCGCCGCAGCGCGAAGCCGCAGCCGCCGAGGCCGGCGGCAACGAGGCTCGCGAGAGCAGATGCGAGCGCGGCGCGACGCGACCGCGGCTCAGACGACGACATTGACCAGCCGGCCCGGGACGACGACGATCTTGCGCGCCGGCTGGCCCCCGGAAAAGCGCGCGAACTCGGGCGCCGCCAGCGCCGCAGCCTCGATGGCGGCGCGGTCGGCGCCGGCCGGCACACGGATCGCGCCGCGCAGCTTGCCGCCGATCTGCAGCACGAGTTCGATCTCGTCCTGCACCAGCGCGGCTTCGTCGACCTGCGGCCAGGGGGCGTCGATGATCTCGCCGTGCACGGCCTCGAATCCGAGCCCGCGCCACAGCGCATGCGTGATGTGCGGCGCCGCCGGGTACAGCGTGCGCAGCAGGATGCCAAAGGCTTCCCGTTGCACGGCGGCGTCGGCGGGCGCGTCGACCAGCTGCGCGTCCTCGATCGCGTTGAGCATCTTCATCGCGCCCGAGATCACGGTGTTGTACTGGAGCCGTTCGTAGTCGTGGCTGACCTGGCGCAGCAGGCCGTGCACGTCGCGCCGCA
>JAGTRL010000032.1 GCA_018261815.1 Pseudomonadota bacterium | reverse complement strand
CCTTGTCCATCGCCGCCTGGCCGCAAGCGGCGCGCACGCTGTTTCCCGGCGTTCTCGCCTGCGCGGTCGTCGCCGCGGCCGCGACCTTCCTGTCGGAGCACTATGGCGCGCCGGTGATGCTGTTCGCGCTGCTGCTCGGTCTGGCGATGAACTTCCTGTCCGGCGACGGCCCTTGCCAGCCGGGCATCGAATTCACGGCCCGCACGGTGCTGCGCGTCGGCGTGGCGCTGCTCGGCTTGCGCATCACGCTCGGCCAGGTGGCCGAGCTGGGTTGGCAGCCACTGGTCATCGTCGTGATCGCGGTGGTGCTGACGATCGGCGTGTCGATGGCCGTGGCCAGGCTGATGGGCTTCCAGAGCCTGTTCGGCCTGCTCAGCGGCGGTGCCACCGCGATCTGCGGCGCTTCGGCGGCGTTGGCGCTGGCCGCAGCGCTGCCGAACCATCCGCTGAAGGAGCGGGCGACGCTGTTTACCGTGATCGGCGTGTCGGCACTGTCGACGCTGGCGATGATCGTCTACCCGATGCTCGCGCGGGGGCTCGGCCTCGATCCGCTGGCCGCTGGGGTATTCCTCGGGGCCACGATCCATGACGTGGCGCAGGTGGTGGGTGCGGGCTACAGCCTGTCGACACAGACCGGCGACGTCGCCACGGTGGTCAAGCTGATGCGCGTGGCCATGCTCGTGCCGGTGGTTGTGTTCGCGGTGATGTTGACGCGCTCTCGGGTCGCCCGCGAAGGCGGTGGTAAACGGCCACCGCTGCTGCCCGGGTTCGCGGTCGGCTTCGTCGTGCTGATGCTCGTCCACAGCAGCGGCTGGCTGTCCGGCAGCTTGGCCAAGAGCGGCAGCGACCTGTCGCGCTGGCTGCTGGTGGCGGCCATCGCCGGCATCGGCATGAAGACCCAATTGAAGGAATTGGCCAGCGTCGGCCTGAAACCCGTGCTGCTGATGGTCGGCGAGACGGTGTTCCTCGTCGCGCTGGTGCTGGCGCTGCAACGCGCCCTGACTTGATCCACGTTCACAGGAGTTGAACCATGCAACGAAGACTTTTTGTTCGAGGACTGCTGCGCACTGGCGCGCTGGCGTCCGCCGCCGCCACCTTGGCCCTGTCCGCGCCGCTGGCCCGGGCCCAGGCCGCCTGGCCCGCCAAACCGGTGCGCATCGTCGCCGCCGGGCCGGCCGGCGCCTCGGCCGACATCGTGGCGCGCGTGCTCGCCGACGTGCTGAGCAAGCAGACCGGGCAGACGGTGATCGTCGAGCCCAAGCCCGGCGCGGGTGGCGTGCTCGCCGTCAACGAACTGTCGCTGGCACCGCGCGATGGCAGCACGCTGCTGGTCGGCGTGAGCTCGCTGGTCAGCGAGATCCCGCACATCGTCAAACTCAAGACCGACATGGCGGCCGAGATCAAGCCGCTGGTCGAGGTGGCGCGCGGCGGGCTGGTGATGGTCGGCAACCCGTCGCTGCCGGCGAAGACGCTGCCCGAGGTGATCAGCTACGTCAAGGCGAACCCGGGCAAGGTCAGTTTCGCTTCGTACACCGCCGGCACGATGTCGCACGTGATGGGGCTGCAGCTGAACAAGGCCGCCGGCATCGACATGCTGCATGTCGGCTACAAGGGCTCGACGCCGGCACTTCAGGACCTGATGGGCGGCCATGTGCAACTGATGTTCGACGGCCTGGCGACCTCGATCCCGCTGATCAAGGCGGGCAAGGTCAGGGCCTTCGCCGTCAGCCTGCCGAAGCGTTCGCCGCTGCTGCCCGAGGTGCCGACCTTTGCCGAACTGGGCTATCCGCAGCTCGAGGGCGTGCTCTGGATGGGCCTGTGGGTCAAGCCCGACACTCCCGCCGCGCTGCAAGCGCAGATCCGCGAGGCCGCGCTGAAGGCCATGACACAGCCGGCGCTGCGCGAACGGCTGTTGGAGGCGGGTTTCGAAGTCGGCCAGCCACGCACGCCGGAACAGCTAGGTCTCTCGCTGAAGGCGGACTACGATCGCGTCGGCGCAGTGCTGCAATCGATCGGTTTCAAGCCGGAGTAAGCGTTCTCACCACCCTGCCAACCAGCAGGATTCATCGACCCACGAAGGAGCAATCATGAACACACTGTTTTCTCTGCGTTCCCTGCTGCATGGCGCGGCGATCTCCTGCTTGCTGGCGTCCGGCGCAGCCTTGGCTGCCGACCGCGGCGCCCTGGAGCGCGATGCACGCGCGGCGCTGTCGAAGCTGACGTCCACCGTGCCGGCGGCCAAGTCGTTGTCCGGATCGGCCGCGGCCGTGCTGGTCTTCCCGACGATTACCAAGGCTGGACTGGGCGTCGGTGGGCAGTACGGTGACGGCGTGTTGTTCAAGGGCGGCAAGGTGGCCGGCTACTACAACACCAGCGGTGCCTCCTACGGCCTTCAGGCCGGCGCGCAGCAGTTCGGCTACGCGATGTTTATGATGAACGACAAGGCGGTCAGCGCACTTACCGCGAACGAGGGCTTCGAGGTCGGTGTCGGCCCGAGCGTCGTGGTCATCGACGAGGGCAAGGCAAAGACCATGACCACCACCACTGCCAAGGACGACATCTATGCCTTCATCTTCGGCCAGAAGGGCCTGATGGCCGGCCTGGGCATGCAGGGCAACAAGATCACGCGGCTGAAGGACTAGCGGCTCGCAGTGGTCGCCGCCGGCTGGAAGCCACCGCCCTGCACTATTGAGATTCCGGTAAATGCTTGACATCTCACAGCGCCAGCTCGGCCTGCTTCCAGCTATTGAGATTCCGGTAAATGCTTGACATCTCACAGCGCCAGCTCGGCCTGCTTCCAGAACGCCTGGATCAGGCGCGGCCGGCGCTGCATGGACTTCAAGCGTCTGCGTGCGAAGTCGCTGACCTCGCCGATCGTGGTCGGGCACAGGTTGGCGATCTCGTATTTCTTCAGGTAGGCCCAGATGGCCTCGACCGGGTTGTGCTCCGGCGCGTAGGGCGGCAACGCAGCCACGGCGATGTGAGCGTCTTGCTGCTCGAGCCAGGCGCGCACGAGTCGACTGCGGTGCGTGGCCACGCCATCCCAGATGACCAGCAGCTTGTGGCGAATCTGGCGCTTCAGCGCACCGAGGAACTCGATGACCTGCTCGCCGCGGATCGCGCCATCGAAGAAGCGGAAGTAAAAGCGCCACCAGCTCAGCCCCGCGATCGCCGACATCTGCTTCCAGGTGAAGCTCTGCTGGATGACGGGGGTCTGGCCTCGGGGCGCCCAGGTCCGAGTCACCGGGCACTTCTCCGACAGACCCGACTCGTCTATGAAGACGATGGTTCTGCCCTCGCGCCGCGCTTTTTTTTGAGTGCAGGCCAGGTCTTGCGCTTCCACGCCAGGATCGCCTCTTCGTTGCGCTGCGTGGCGCGCTTCTCGGGCTTTTGCGGCGAGAACCCCAGGCTGCGCAGCAACTCCCAGCATCCCGTCTGGCTGTACTGCACCCCAAACTCGCGGGCCACGACGGCGCGCACCCGCTTGACTGTCCACAGCTCGGTCGGGAACCCCGCCTGCAGGGCACCGGCCACCAGCAGTCCAGACAGAGATTCGCACTGCCCGGCGTCCAGCCTCTTCGGCCGTCCGAGTGTCCTGGCCTTGAGCTTGCCGACCGCGCCATTGACCTCGGAAAGTTGGCGCGCCCACACGCTCACCGCCTGCCGCGACACACCCAACTCGAGCGCCACATCGGCTTGCGCGACCTTGCGCTTGAGCATCCGTGCCCCGGCGATTCGCCGCGCCTCGATGGCCTCCAAGTCCCGCTTCGTACCCACGCATCGCCTCCGACATCCAAATTGCCAATTCAACGCACGAGGGTACTTCGCGGTTGTCAATCATTTATCGGTTTCTCAATAACGACTACCGGCCCGCTACGGCAGGCACTCTTGGCTCGGCCATAGACGAACGAGCGCCCCGCGGCGAGTGAGTGGCAGCAATCTGGAAACCCGAGAGGCGGCAAGCAGTCTTTTTCCGATGCTCAGACTGCCACGCGCACAATCGCAGCAGTCCGAATCCTTTTGCCCCATGCCACACTGTTCCCGCCGCCAACTGTGCCTCGCCGCGCTCGGCGCCGCGCTGCCGTGGCGCGCTTGGGCCGGCTTCAACTTCTGGACGAGCGAATACACGGCCACACGTTCAGAACTGCAGGCCATGATTGCCAAACAGTTCCCCATGTCACAGCGCTACGCCGACATCGTCTTGGTAGCAGTTAGTGACCCGCAACTTGACCTGAACGCGGCGGCCAACCGCGCGGCTATCACAGCCCGTGTGTTGATCGCCAGTTCGCTACTGAGGGCTGGTCGCGTCGATGGCACGATCGCGCTTAGCAGCGCGCTGCGCTATGACGCCGCGGCGCGCGCCATACGCCTTGAGCAGCCCAAAGCCGAACGCCTGGAACTGCAAGGTGTCAGCGGCGGCGACGCCGAACGGCTGCAGCAGATCGGTGGCCTGGTCGCACAGGAACTGCTGCAGGGCCGAGTTCTTCGCACCTTCACGGCCGAAGAGCTGAGCTTTGGCAACAAGACCTACGAGATTGGCGACATCACGGTGCTGGCCGACGGCATCAAGGTCGAGCTGAAGTAGCCGGCGAGGCTCTTCCGTCCTCGACAAGAATTACTTCCCAGGCTGCGGCCGCCACCGTCTGCTCTAGGTCCTCAAGCGCCAGTACAAACGCCGAGCTCGATCGTCTGAGAGCCGTCTTCTGCCGTCGCTCGACCTGCCGCCACGAAACCGAGAGCCATGCGCACTGCCTGCAGCTTCTAAGGTCTCGATGGCCCATCAGCTTCAAGCCGCCTGCGCGTCCAGCGCCGGGTAGTCGGTGTAGCCTACTTCGCCACCGCCGTAGAAGGTGGGCCGGTAGTACGGTGTCAGCGGCGCGCCGGTCTGCAGGCGCCGCGGCAGGTCGGGGTTGGAGATGAAGTAGCGGCCGAAGGCCACCGCGTCAGCGCGGCCGTCTTCCACCGCCTGGATCGCGCCGTCGCGGTCGAAGCCGCCGGCGTCGATCAGCACCGTCGGCCACAGCGGCCTGAAGGTCTGCGCCGCCGAGGGCTGGCCCTCGCGGAAGATGTCGGCCTTGCCGGTGCCGCTGGCGCGCGGCTCGATCAGGTGCAGGTAGGCCAGCTTCAACCGGGCCAGCTCGCGCACCAGGTGGCTGTACAGCGGCACCGGCTCGGCTTCGCCACTGTCGTTGGCAATACCCCAGGGCGACAGGCGGATGCCGGTGCGCTCGGCACCGACCTCCTGCGCCACGGTCTCGGCGATCTCCAGGTGCAGCCGGCAGCGGTTTTCGATGCTGCCGCCATAGCGGTCGCTGCGGATGTTGCTGCGCGACTGCAGGAACTGCTCGAGCAGGTAGCCGTTGGCGCCGTGGACTTCGACGCCGTCGAAGCCGGCTTGCATCGCACGGGCGGCGGCCTGGCGCCAACTGTCGACCAGCGGCTGCATCTCGGCCAGCTCCAGGGCGCGCGGCACTTCGTAGGGCACGCTCTTCCAGTCGGCATCGAGGGTCGTGCCCTGCGCTGCGATGGCCGACGGGCCGACCGGCGCCGCGCGGTCGCTCTGGTGGCTGGAATGCGAGACGCGCCCGGTGTGCCACAGCTGCAGAAAGATGAAGCCGCCGCGCCCATGCACCGCATCGGTCACGCGCCGCCAGCCTTCCACCTGCGCGGCGGTGTGGATGCCCGGCACGTTGGGGTGGCCGTGGCCCTGCCACGACACCGGCGTGGCCTCGGCGATCAGCAGCCCGCCGGGCGTGGCGCGCTGGGCGTAGTACAGCGCATTCAGCGCAGTCGGCACGTTGCCGTCGGGGCTGGCGCGCATGCGCGTCAGCGGCGCCATCACCACGCGGTGCTGCAGCGTCAGCGGGCCCAGGGTCAATGGCGTGAAGAGTTTTTGGGTCATGGTGTGGGCTCGCTCAGTGGCATTCGAGGATCAGCAGGCCCTGGCCTTCGGCGATGGCTTCGCCCTGCTCGACCAGGATCTTGCGCACCACGCCGCCTTGCGGGGCCGAGGCGGGAATCTCCATCTTCATCGATTCCAGGATCAGCAGGTCCTGGTCGGCGCCGACCGTGTCGCCGACGGCGACCTCGATCTTCCAGACGGTGCCGGCGACGTCGGCGGTGAGGGTGAGGGTCTTCATCTTGGGTGGTCCTGACGGGTTCAAGGCCGCATCGCGAAGCGGGCGGGGCCGGGGGTGCGCAGCGGTTCGGCCAGCTGGGCAAATTCACAGAGCAGCGCGCGCGTGCGCCGCGGGTCGATGATCTCCTCGACCCAGAAGCGCTCGGCACTGCGGAAGGGCGAGCGCAGCGCGTTCAAGCGTTCCTCGATTTCCGCCAGCTTGGCCTTCGGGTCGGGCGCTGCTTCGATCTCGGCGCGATACGCGGCCTCGATGCCGCCTTCCAGCGGCAGGCTGCCCCAGGTGGCCGACAGCCACGCATAACGCAGCGACAACCGTCCGGCCGGCTGGTGCGCCGCGCCGGCCACGCCAAAGGCATTGCGCACGATCACCGTGCACCAGGGCACCGTGCTCTGGTTCATCGCCGCCATCGCGCGCACGCCGTGGCGGATGGTGGCGCTGCGTTCGGCCTCCAGCCCGATCATGAACCCCGGGCAGTCCATCAGGTAGACCACGGGCAGGTGGAAGGTCTCGGCCAGGTCGAGGTGGCGCACCGCCTTCTGGCAGGCCTCGGCGCTCCAGGCGCCGCCGTAGTGGAAGGGGTCGCTGGCCAGCAGCGCCACCGGCTGGCCGCCCAGGCGCGCCAGGCCGGTGATGATCGAGCGGCCGAAATTGCGGCCCATCTCGAAGAAGCTGCCGCGGTCGACCACCGCCTCGACGATCGGCCGCATCTTGTAGACCTTGCGCCGCTCGCGCGGCACCGCGCTCATCAGCATCTGATCGGCGCGTTCAGGGTCGTCGTCGCAGGCGGTCACCGGTGGCAGCCCATGCACCGACGGCGGCAGGTAGGACAGGAAGCGCCGCGCGCATTCGAAGGCCTCGTCCTCGGTGTCGACGGCGGTGTCGATGGCGCCGCTGCGCGTCTGGATGTCGGCGCCGCCCAGCTCCTGCTTGTCCAGCGCCTGGCCCAGCCGCGCCACCACCGGTGGGCCGGCGACGAACATCGCCGACGTCTTGGTCATCACCGAGAAATGCGTGGACGCCAGCCGCGCCGCACCCAGACCGGCCACCGAGCCCAGGCCCAGGCCGACCACCGGCACCTCGGCCAGATTGGCGGTCATGCGCCAGAAGCCGCGCGTGGTGCCGATGCCGCCGGGCAGGTTGGACGCACCCTTGGTCTCGATGGTCTTGACCGAGCCGCCGCCGCCCGAGCCTTCGATGATGCGCACGATCGGCAGCCGGAACTCGGCTGCCATGTCCTCGGCCATCAGCGGCTTGTTGGCAATGGAGGCATCGGCCGAGCCGCCGCGCACGGTGAAGTCGTCGCCCACCACCACCACCGGTCGGCCGTCGATGCGGCCGCGGCCGAACACGCAGTTGGCCGGCGTCACGTGCTGCACCGCACCGTGGGCGTCGTATTCGCCGATGCCCGACAGCGCACCCACCTCGTGGAAGCTGCCGCCGTCCAGCAGCCTGTGGACGCGCTCGCGCACCGTCAGCCGGCCGGCGTCGTGCTGGCGCTTGACCTTGTCGGCGCCGCCCATCGCCTCGGCCATCGCCGTGCGGCGCGCCAGTTCATCGAGTTCGCTGTTCCAGCTCATGAGGTCCTTTCTCAGCTCGACCTGATCGTCCAGACGAGGCCGTCGTCGCCCACCGGCTCGACCGACAGGTCCATGAAGGCACGGTGCGAGTGCAGCGCGCCGCGCCACAGCTCGGTCCAGCAGGCCAGCAGGTCGGCGCGGGCCGGCGCCGGCAGGCCGCGTTGCACGCGCAGGCCCTGCTGATGCAGCCGGGCGATCGTGCCGGTTTCGACGCGACACTCATCGCCCATGCCTGCGAACATCGCCGCCAGGAAGGCCGCGGCGTCGTTCGGCCCGCCGTCCACGCCGCCCACGGCCTCGGCCATGCGGCGGTACTGCTGCAGCCCGGTCAGCCGCGCCGCCTGCGCCGCCAGCGCCAGCGCGCGTTCGCGGCCCAGCACCTGCACCAGCGCGGCCACGCCATTGCGGACGTAGTCGAGCGCATAGTTGCGCCGCGCCTTGGCCAGCCGCTCGGCGCTCCATTCGGCCTCGGGCGGCTGCGGCTGGCGCGCCGGATCGAAGGGCGGCGGGCGTTCGTGCGGCGCGAACACCAGGCGCTGCTCCTCGTCGAGCATGTGTTCGTATTCGCGGAAATAGCCGCACAGCCCGTACTGGCCGCGCATGTCCTCGCTGATGTCTTCGGAGACGCAGACAAAGCCCAGCCGCGGGTTGCCCAGCGACACGCCGTTGTGCGCATACCAGCCGCGCAGGAAGCCGCGGCCGGCCTCCAGCGGCACGCCGCAGATTGCGGCGCCGTCGACCATCCAGCGCGGGTAGCGAAAGCGCACCCAGGCCTGGGTGTCCGACTCTTCCATGTATTCCACCGCGACGCCGCCGATGCCGTTGGACAGCACGTGGTAACGCGCGCAGGCCACCGCGTGCGGCAGGCCCTGCAGCCCGAGCTTGGCGAAGCTCGAAAGGAACTTGTCCTCGTGCTGCTGGCGGAACAGGCGGAACATCCAGTCGCCCACTACCTGGGGCCCTTCGCGTGTGGCGACCCTCAGCTCCAGGCCCAGCAGCAGCTGGTGGTGCAGCTCGGCTTGGGCCGCGATCGCGGGCAGTGCTTTGTTCATCGCGCGCCGTCGGAGGATATTGTCACGGCCGGCAGCGCGCAGCGCGTGGCAAGATGCGGGCATGAGCCAAGATTACGGCAGTGCCACCCCGCAGGCGCACGTGCAGACCGAACATCGCAAGATCGCGCGCTATCTGGTGATCATCGATGCCGGGGGTGTCGGGCTGGCACGGCTCTTTCTCGACAACCGCGAGCAGGTCGCCGAATTCGACGCGGGTACCGAAGAGGCTGCGCAAATGATCGCCGGCCTGGTGCCGGCCCAGGGGGCAGACGGCCCCGAATGGGACCGCGCGCTGCAAGGCCACGGACTGGCCGAGCGTCGCGCCGCCAAGGTCTATACCCTCGAGGTGTAGGGCCGGTTCAGGCACCAGCGCCTGCCATTGCATCGGCGATCAGCCGCGCCACCAAGCCCGGGTCTTCCATCGGCATCATGTGCGTCTTGTCCATCAGCTGCAGGTCGCGGCCGAAGCGGAATTCCTGCGCGAGTGCCGGCCAGGTCGGCGTGCCCAGCGCGTCCCAGGGCTTGATGCTCGGGTCCTGCGGCCGCGCGCGCAGTACTAGCACGGGAACCTGCAGCGCGCGGATGCTGGCGTAGATGCCGGCATTGGCCAGCGCCATCGGATAGATGCGGCCCTCGAAGGCTGGCGCGCAGGCCAGCTCGAAGCCCTGGCCGTCGGCGGCAGGCTTCAGGCCGTGCTGGCAGTAGTCGTGCAGGGCCTGCGTGTCGAACACCGAATAGGGCGGCCGGTCGGCAAAGCGCTCGAACATCTCCTGTGCGGAGGCGAAGCGGTTCTTGCGCTGCGCTGACGGGTGCAACGTGTCCGGCGGCGGCAGCGGCTGGTGGTATTCGGCCGGCGCGCGGATCACCGGGTCGATCAGCACCAGCTGGCGGAAGCGTGCAGGCTCGTAGGCCGCGGCCTGCACCAGCGCATGCGCGCCCATGCTGTGGCCGACACCGACCGCGCCCTGGAGGTCCAGCGCTGCGGCCATCGCCGCCTGGTCGCGGCCGAAATCGGCCCAGCTGTCGAAGCCGGTGCCCTCGCTGCGGCCGTGGCCACGCTGCTCGATGGCGATGACGTGGTGGCCCGGCAGCTGGTGGATCACCTGGTCCCACACACGGCCGTGGAAGCCGGTGGCATGCACCAGCCACAGCGTCGGTGCGCTGCCGCGCAGCGCGGCACGCCATTCGAAGGCGGCCAGCGACAAGCCGCCGACGCGGATGTGATGCAGCTTGGGTTGATGCGACACCCTCAGACCTCCGCCGCCAGCCGGCTGGCCTGGTCGATGGCGCGCTTGGCATCGAGCTCGGCGGCCTCGTAGGCGCCGCCGACCAGGTGCGCTTTCATGCCGGCGTGCTGCAGCTCGTCGTACAGCGTGCGCAGCGGCGTCTGGCCGGCGCAGACGATCACCGTGTCCACCTCGAACAGCCGCGGCTCACCGTTGACGCGGGTGTGCAGCCCGGCATCGTCGATCTTCAGGTAGTCGACGCCGCCGATCATCACCACCCCGCGGCGCTGCAGCACCATGCGGTGCGTCCAGCCGGTGGTGCGGCCCAGCGTCTTGCCCAGGGCCTCGGCCTTGCGTTGCAGCAGGAACACCTCACGGTCAGCGCGGGCCACCTGCGGCAGCACGCCGGTGACGCCGCCGCGCGGATGGTTCTTGAAGTCGATGCCCCATTCGCGCGCGAAGATCTCGATGTCCAGCGCGGCCGAGGTGCCGGCGTGCGAGACCAGTTCGGCCACGTCGAAGCCGATGCCGCCGGCGCCGATGATGGCCACGCGGCGGCCGATGGGCTTGCGGCCGAGGATGGCGTCGATATAGGGCAGCACCATCGGATGCTCGATGCCGGGGATGTCGGGCGTGCGCGGGGCGATGCCGGTGGCCACCACCACCTCGTCGAAGCCTTGGGCCTGCAGCGCCGCGGCGTCGGCGCGGGTGTTCAGCCGCTGCACTGCGCCCAGCCTGGCCAGCATCGTGCGGTAGTAGCGCAGCGTCTCGTGAAACTCTTCCTTGCCGGGGATGCGCTTGGCCAGGTTGAACTGGCCGCCGATCTCGGCCGCCGCATCGAACAGCGTGACGTGGTGGCCGCGCTGCGCCGCAGTGGTGGCGAAGGCCAGCCCGGCCGGTCCGGCGCCGACCACGGCGATGCGCTTGGGCGTGCGCACCGGCGGGTAGTTGAGCAGCGTCTCGTTGCAGGCGCGCGGGTTCACCAGGCAGCTCACCTGCAGCCGGCCGCCGAAGGTGTGGTCCAGGCAGGCCTGGTTGCAGCCGATGCAGGTGTTGATCTGATCCTCGCGACCCTCGCGCGCCTTGTTCACCAGCTCCGGGTCGGCCAGCATCGGCCGCGCCATCGACACCAGGTCGGCATCGCCGCGCGCCAGCACGTCTTCGGCCACCTGCGGCATGTTGATGCGGTTGCTGGTGATCATCGGCACCTTCAGCTCGCGCCGCAGCCGGCCGGTGACCTGCGCGAAGGCCGCGCGCGGCACCATCGTGGCAATGGTCGGCACGGGGGCCTCGTGCCAGCAGAAATGGGTGCTGACGATGTTCGCGCCCGCGTCCACCACCGCGTGGCCGAGCGAGACGATCTCGTCCCAGGCCAGGCCGCCGTCGAGCATGTCCATCGCCGCGATGCGGAAGATCAGCAGGAAGCGCTCGCCCACGGCCGCACGCACGCGCCGCACCACCTCCACCGGGAAGCGCATGCGGTTTTCCCACGACCCGCCCCAGCGGTCGGTGCGCAGGTTGGTCTTCTGCACCAGGAAGGTGGACAGCAGGTAGCCAGCCGAGCCGATGATCTCCACGCCGTCGTAGCCGGCCCGCTGGGCCATCGCCGCGCAGTTGGCGAAGTCGGCCAGCTGCTTCTGAATGCCGGCTTCGTCCAGCTCGTTCGGCGTGAAGCGGCCGATGCGCGACTTCACCGGCGACGGCGCCACGCAGGCCGGCGTGCCGGCCAGCGCCCCGGTGTGCAGGATCTGCATGACGATCTTCACTGACGCGTCGGCGCCATGCACGGCCTCGGTGATCAGCCGGTGCTGCGCGGCTTCGACCGGTGTGGACAGCTTGCCGCCGACGCCGGCCTCGGCGTTGGGTGCGATGCCGCCGGTGATGATCATGCCGACGCCGCCGCGGGCGCGCTCGGCGTAGTACGCGGCCATGCGCGGGAAGCCGTCGGGGGCTTCTTCCAGCCCGGTGTGCATCGAGCCCATCAGGATGCGGTTCTTCAGCCGCACGAAGCCGAGATCCAACGGCGTGAAGACATGCGGATAGCGTGTGGAAGCGTTCATCGCGAGCCCGGTTCAGACAACCGGGACGATGCTAGCCGCAAGCCCCGCGCGCGGGCTGGCACCTGCGCGACGCGGCCGCCTGCCTTGGGTTATGGTCACGCTCGCCGCATGCGGGTGCGTACACCTGACGCGATCCAACGACAGTGTCGATTGACAGTGTCAGGCGTCAGATCAGAGTGACATACTTCGTGGGCCGGTGCGGCGTTCCTGCCGCGGCAGGCCGATCCACAGCGAACGATGCCGATCTTTCCGCCGAACCATGCCGAGCGCTACGCGATGGCCGAGGAGGTGCATGCGCGCCCGCCGGAAACCGTGGTGGCGCCGGCGCGTGCCAGCTACGTCGCCGTGCTCATCGACAGCGACGACCGCGCGCGCGAACTGGCGCACCTGGAAACGCTGTGCAAGCGCCACGGGATGCCGCCGCCGCCGTCCGGCGCCACGCATTTCCGCGCCAGCCTGGGCGGGCTGCGGCTCAAGTGGGAGCGCCACGGCGAATTCTCCGGCTACCTGATCATCGCTCCCGGCGCGGCCGCGCTGCCCTTTCGGGAACCGGCCGCCACGCTGATTCCGGCCGAGTGGCTGTCGTCGGTGCCGGGCCGCACCATCGCCGCAGCGCATGTGGACGTCGTCGGCGACCCGGGCCTGGCCGTCGACGCCGCGGCGCTGGCCGAGCATTTCGGCGGCCACGCGGTGGCCGGCTCGAGCATCGCCGAAGGCGCGGGTGCGGTGTACACCGATTTCCGCATCCACGCCGATGGCTTCTCGCGCTGGCTGGTGCTGGATCGCGGTCTGACGCCAGGGCAGGCCGGGCGCACGCTGCAGCGGCTGGTGGAGATCGAGGCCTATCGGCTGCTGGCGCTGCTGGCCTTGCCGATCGCGCGCCGGCAGACGCCGCGCATGCTGGCCATCGAGCGCGAGCTGGCGCTGCTGACCGACGGCCTGGCCCGAGGGCAGGGCGACGACGAGGACCTGCTGCACCAGCTGACGCGCCTGGCGGCCGAGGTCGAAAGCGGCCTGGCCGCCAGCCAGTTCCGCTTCGGCGCCTGCCGCGCCTATTTCGAACTGGTGACGCGGCGCATTGCCGAGATGCGCGAGGCGCGGCTGCCCGGGCTGCAGACCATCGAGGAGTTCATGGCCCGCCGCTTCACGCCGGCAGTGGCCACCTGCCAGACGGCCGAGCAGCGGCTGCACGGGCTGTCCGAGCGCATCGCGCGGGCCAGCGCGCTGCTGTCGACGCGCGTGGACATCGCGCGCGAGCGCCAGAACCAGGCGCTGCTGGCCTCGATGGACCGGCGCGCGCGGCTGCAGTTGCGGCTGCAGCAGACGGTCGAAGGCCTGTCGGTCGCGGCCATCGTCTACTACATGGCCGGCCTGGTGGGCTACCTGGCCAAGGGCATCAAGGCCGGCGGCTGGCGCTTCGAGCCCGACCTGATCGTCGGCATCGCCGTGCCGGCGCTGGCGGTGCTGGCCTTCTTCATGGTGCGGCGTGCGCGCCGCCATGCCGCCGAACGCGAGAAAGTGAACTGATGGCGACTGCCTTTCCCTTTTCGGCCATCGTCGGCCAGGACGAGATGAAGCTGGCCATCCTGGCCTCGGCGGTGGACCCGCGCATCGGCGGCGTGCTGGTCTTCGGCGACCGCGGCACCGGCAAGTCCACCGCGGTGCGCGCACTGGCCGCGCTGCTGCCGCCGATGCGCGCCGTGGTCGGCTGCCGCTATGCCTGCGACCCAGCCGACGCGTCGGCGCATTGCGACGACTGCGCCACGCTGAAGGCCAAGGCCAAGCCGAAGACGCATCTGGTGCCGGTGCCGGTGGTCGACCTGCCGCTGGGCGCCACCGAAGACCGCGTCGTCGGCGCGCTCGATCTGGAACGTGCGCTGACGCAGGGCGTCAAGGCCTTCGAGCCCGGGCTGCTGGCGCGCGCGCACCGCGGTTTTCTCTACATCGACGAGGTCAACCTGCTCGACGACCACCTGGTCGACCTGCTGATCGACGTGGCCGCTTCCGGCGAGAACGTGGTCGAGCGCGAGGGCCTGTCGGTGCGCCACCCAGCGCGCTTCGTGCTGGTGGGCAGCGGCAACCCCGAGGAGGGCGAACTGCGTCCGCAGCTGCTCGACCGCTTCGGCCTGGCGGTGGAGGTGCGCACGCCCACCGAACTGGCGCAGCGTGTGCTGGTGGTGCGCCGCCGCGATGCCTTCGAGCGTGACCCGGCGGCCTTCACCGCCGAATGGCACGACGAGGACGAGCGCGTGCGCAAGCGCATCGTCGGCGCACGCAAGCACCTGAACGAGGTGCGCGTCGACGACGCGGTGCTGGAGCGCGCCGCAAAGCTGTGCATGGCACTCGGCACCGACGGGCTGCGCGGCGAACTGACGCTGATGCGCGCTGCGCGCGCGCTGGCGGCGCTGGATGGCGACCGCGCGGTGGCCGACGTGCACCTGAAGCGCGCCGCCAAGCCGGCGCTGCGCCACCGGCTGCGCCGCGACCCACTCGACGACACCGATGCCGGCGCGCGCGTCGACCGCGCGATACGGGAGGTCTTCGCCGCGTGAACGCCGAAGCGGCGGCCGATCCGGCCTGGACGGACGCGGTCTGGGCCGCCACGCTGTTTGCGGTGGATCCGCACGGACTCGGCGGCATCACGCTGCGCACCAGTGCCGGCCCGGTGCGCGACCACTGGACCGCGCTGCTGCGCGCCCTGCTCGACGCGCGCCAGCCCTGGCGGCGCATGCCCTCGCACATCGGCGACGAGCGGCTGCTCGGCGGGCTGGACCTGAGCGCCACGCTGCAGGCCGGCCGCCCGGTGGCGCAGCGTGGGCTGCTGGCCGAAAGCGACGGCGGCGTGGTGCTGGTGCCAATGGCCGAACGCCTGAGCGCGGCCACCGCCGCGCGGCTGGCGCATGTGCTGGACCGCGGCGAGATCGGCGCCGAACGCGAGGGCGTGGCGCAGCGCTGGCCCTGCCGCCTCGGCATCGTCGCCTTCGACGAGGGCCGCGACGACGACCCGGCACTGCCCAGCGCACTGGCCGACCGGCTGGCCTTCCGCTGCGACCTGGGCGCGCTCGGCTGGGGCTACATCGGCGAGGCAGCACACGGCGCCGCCGACATCCAGGCGGCGCGCCAGCGGCTGCCGCAGGTGACGCTGGCCGAGCCCATTGCGCAGGCGCTGTGTGCCACGGCCTTGCGCATGGGCGTGGCCTCGTTGCGCGCCAGCCTGATGGCGCTGCGGGCGGCGCGTGCCGCTGCAGCGCTGCACGGCCGCAGCGAGGTCATCGAAGACGATGCCCGGCTGGCCGCGCGGCTGGTGCTCGCCCCGCGCGCCACCGTGGCTCCAGCGCAGCCCGAGCCGCCCGCCGACGAGGCCCCGCCGGACCCGCCGCCACCCCCGCCCGAGGGCGGCACCGAGAGCGCGCCAGGCCGCGACGACGCGGCGCAGGCCCTGGAAGACCGCTTGATCGATGCAACCCAGGCTGCGCTGCCAGCCGGCCTGCTGGCGGCACTGCTCAGCGGCGAGGCGGCGCGCAGCGCCGGCCGCGTCGGCGCGCTGTCCGGTTCGCCGCGCAGCGGCCGGCCGGTGGGTTCGCGCGCCGGGTCGCCGCGCGGCGGCGCGCGTCTCAACCTGATCGACACGCTGCGTGCCGCCGCGCCGTGGCAGCGGCTGCGGGCGGCCAGCGCGCCGCCGGGCCCGCAGCGCGTGCAGGTGCGCGGCAGCGACCTGCGAATCGCCCGGCTGCAGCAGCGCGCGGCCACGGCCACGCTGTTCGTCATCGATGCCTCGGGCTCGTCGGCGCTGCACCGGCTGGCCGAGGCCAAGGGCGCGGTCAACCTGCTGCTGGCCGAGTGCTACGTGCGCCGCGACCAGGTCGGCGTGATTGCCTTCCGTGGCCGCGCGGCCGAGGTGTTGTTGCCGCCCACGCGCTCGCTGGTGCGGGCCAAGCGCAGCCTGGCCGAACTGCCGGGCGGCGGCGGCACGCCGCTGGCCGCCGGCCTGCAGGCCGCGCTGGCCATGGCCACACTGGTGCGGCGTGCCGGCGCGGTGCCGGTGGTGGTGCTGCTGACCGACGGCCGCGCCAACGTGGCGCTCGACGGCGGGCCGGGGCGCGCGCGCGCCGAGGCCGATGCGCTGCAGATGGCGCGGCTGCTGCGCGGCGCGCGGCTGACCGCGCTGCTGGTCGACACCTCGCCGCAGCCCTCGGCGGCGGCGCAGCGCCTGGCGCAGGCCATGGACGCGCCGTACCGCACGCTGCCGCATGCCGGCGCGGTGGAACTGTCGGCGGCGGTGCGTGCGCTGCCGCGCCAAGGCCATTGACGATCGGCCTATGGACTGGGCCATTCACGGCCGCAACTGGCCGCACCACCCGCACAGCCGCTTCGTCGGCAGCGGCGGGCGGCGCTGGCATGTGCAGCAGTGGCTGGCGCCGTCGGCGCATGCCCCGCAACTGCTGCTGCTGCACGGCACTGGCGCGTCCACCCATTCCTGGCGCAGCCTGGCGCCACTGCTGGCGCGGCAGGCCGGCGTGGTGGCGCTGGACCTGCCCGGCCATGGCTTCAGCGACCCGGCCCGCGGCGACGGCGCCACGCTGCCCGGCATGGCCCGTGGCGTGGCCACGCTGCTGGGCGAGATCGGCGTACGTCCGACGGTGCTGATCGGGCATTCGGCCGGCGCAGCGATTGCCGCACGCATGGCCCTGGATCAGCCAAAGGGCCTGAAGTCGGTGATCAGTCTGAATGGCGCGCTGCTGCCGCTGCACGGCCTGGCCGGTCAGGTGTTCTCGCCCTTGGCCAAGCTGCTGGCGGCGAACCGGCTGGTGCCGTACCTGTTTTCCTGGGGCGCGACCGACCCGAGCCGAGTGCGCCGCCTGGTTGCGGGCACCGGTTCGAGCATCGACGACGCCGGCGTCGAACTCTATGCCCGGCTGGTCCGCGATCCGGCGCACGTGGCCGGCGCACTGGCCATGATGGCCCACTGGGACCTGCGCGAACTGGCCGCCGCGCTGCCGACGCTGCGCACCCGAGTGCAGTTGCTGGTGGCCGAGCGCGACAAGACCTTGCCGCCCGAGCATTCGCAGCGCGTGGCCGCGCTGCTGCCGCATGCCAGCCTGGAGACACTGGCCGGGCTGGGTCACCTGGCGCATGAAGAAGACCCGCAGCAGGTGTACGGCCGCATCCGGCCGTGGGTGACTGGGGGCACGGCCGACCCGCCAGCGCCTTAGCAGCGCACGCGAATCGACTGCCGCAGGCGCATTGCTTTCGGACAAGCTGCGCTGTGGAGGGCTCCGCACCGAGTTCGGCATGCGGCGCCTGGCGGGCATCGAGCCCGGGGTCAAGCGGGCAACAGCGCGGCACGGGCTGCGGACAGAACCTGGCGACTCAGCGTGTCGAGCAGCGCCGACGCCGCGCGTGCGTGCTGCCAGTACAGCGGCACGTCCAGCGGGGTGTCGGGCTGCAGTTCGACGAGCGAGCCGTCGTCCAGATGGGAAGCGATCAGCGCCTGGGGTTGCAGGCCCCAGCCCATGCCGGCCACGGCGGCGGTGACGAAAGCCTGGGGCGAGGGCAAGGTGTGCCGCGGCAGGTCCACATGCCGGTGGCACAGGCGCCGCACCCAGCGGGCCTGCAATTCGTCCTTGGTGTTGAACACCAGGCTGGGCGCCTGCGCCAGGCTGCCGGCCCCGACGCCGCCGGCGAAGTGGCGCGCCACGAAGGCCGGACTGGCGGCCGCCCGATAGCGCATGGCGCCCAGCGGCCGGCTGTTGCAGCCGACCGCGGGGCGGGCCGTGCCCGTCACGGCCGCGAGCACCGCGCCGCTGCGCAGCCACTCGGTGGTGTGGTCCTGGTCATCCACTGCCAGCTCCACCAGCACCGGGGCGCCCGCCGCGAAGGCCGCCAGCGTGGGTGCGAACCACGTGGCCAGGCTGTCGGCATTCACCGCAATGGGCAGCGCCACCCGGGCGATGCCCTTTGGCGCCAGCGCCGGCAGCGTGCCTTGCAGATCCTGTTCCAGCAACCTTACGCGGTCCACGTGCTGGCATAAGCGCCGGCCCGTTTCCGTGGCCCGGCAGGGCTGCTCGCGCACCACCAGCGCACAGCCCACGCGCTCTTCCAGCAGCCGGATGCGCTGCGACACCGCAGACGGAGTCACGTGGAGCGCCAGGGCCGCGCGCTCGAAGCTTCCCTCGCCAATGACTGCGGCCAGGGCGGACAGCGCCGAGTAGTCCAGCATTGGGTAAGTGTTTCTACATTTGAGTTAGTCGAATTAGTTTGTCTTCATATTCGAGGACTGGCAAGCTCGCCCCATCATGACCCTGACGGCAACCCCTTCGCTCGCCTTCCCCGTGTTCGTGCAAGGCCTGGCCCTGAGCCTCGGACTGATCGTGGCCATTGGCGCGCAGAACGCGTTCGTGCTGCGCCAGGGCCTGCGATGCGAGCACGTGGGCAGCGTGGTGCTGTTCTGCGCCCTGGCCGACGCCGTCCTCATCGCTGCAGGTGTCTTGGGCATGGCCCAGGCCCTGCGGCAGAGTCCGGGCCTGGCGCGGGCCCTGGCGCTGGCCGGCGCCGTCTTCCTGGCGGTCTATGGATGGCAGGCCCTGCACCGTGCGCGGCAGGCGCAGCAGCTGACAGCGGCCGCGGGCGGCGAGGGTCTGCGACGGGGCGCCGCGGTGGCGCAGGCAGCGGCCTTCACGCTGCTCAATCCCCATGTCTACCTGGATACGGTGCTGCTGGTGGGCAGCATCGGCGCGCAGCAGCCGGCGGCGCTGCGCGGCTGGTTCATCGCGGGGGCCAGCAGCGCCAGCCTGCTGTGGTTTGCGCTGCTCGGTTTCGGGGCCCGGTGGCTGGCCCCGTGGTTTGCCCGGCCCCGGGCGTGGCAGGTGCTGGACGGGTTGATCGGCGTGACCATGTTCGTGCTGTCGGCGCTGCTGATCCGGCATGCCCTCCTCGGACTCTGAAGGCTCTCGTGTACGTCAACCCGCGACACGAACTCACCGATCAGGAGTCCCTCTTTGCGCTGATGGCGTCCCGCCCGCTGGGGGCCTGGGTGTGCCAGGGCCGCGAAGGTCTGATCGCGAACCATGTGCCTTTCTTGCTGGATCGCAGCCGGGGGCCGCAGGCCTACATCACGCCGGGCTGGTATCCGAGCAAGGCGGAGCACGGCAAGGTCGTTCCCACCTGGAACTACGTGGTCGCCCATGCCCACGGCATGGCGCGGGCGATCGAGGACCGCGACGGGTTGCTCGACATGCTGAACCGACTCACCGACGTTCACGAGGCCCGCCGGGCCGTGCCATGGCGCGTCGGCGACGCACCATCCTCGTTCATCGACCAGTTGCTGCGCGCGATCGTTGGCATCGAGATCCCCGTCGATCGCCTCGAAGGCAAGCTCAAGGCCAGCCAGGACGAAGCGCTGCAGGACAGGCTCGGCACGGTGCGCGGGCTGCACGGTGAGACTTCGGCCGAGGCTGGGTCGATGGCCGATCTCGTCATGAAGGCCATGGGGGCGGAAGCAGCCGGACGATCCTGACCGCCGCCTTGGGGTCGAGGGCAGGTGTTCGCAGTCGCCACCCGAGCGGCAGCTGTCAGCCGCAGTTCCCGACCCAGGGTGGGGCGAGGACGATCACTGCGCGTGGTCGCCGTGCAACTTCGGGGTCACCTGCAACGGTAGCGCAGCGAGCCAGCCGCTTGAGCTGGAGCGCACAAGCCAGGTCAACGCACGGGACGCTGAATCACGACGCGGCCGAGCGGGAGCCACAACGCAGGAACAGCCGCGATACGGCGTGATTCACTTCGGCGCGATGCGCGCCATCGGCATGGCGCAGTTCGCTCAGCGTGCCGTGCAGCACCTTGGCGGTCAGACCGCGGGCCAGCGATTCCAGCACCGCGTCCATGTCCTCGCCGCGCGCCAGTTGCTTGCGCGCGCGCGTCAGCGCAGCGTCGCGCCAGGCATCGGCGCGGGCATTGACCTCGCGGATCAGCGGCACGTTGTGGCGTTGATCCAGCCAGTGTGCGAAGCCACGCACACCGGCATCGACGATGGCCTCGGCCTGCGCCACCGCCGCCTGGCGCTTTTCGCCGCCGGACTGCACCAGCATCGACAGGTCATCGACGGTGTAGAGGTAGACGTCCGACAGTCGCGCCACCTCGGGCTCGATGTCGCGCGGCACGGCCAGGTCGACCAGGAACATCGGCTTGCGGCGGCGCTGCTTCAAGGCACTTTCCACCGCACCCAGGCCGATGATCGGCAGCGTACTGGCGGTGCAGGAGACGACCACGTCGAACTCGTGCAGCCGCTGCGGCAGCGCCGCCAGGCCGATGGCTTCGCAACCGAAGCGCCGAGCCAGCGACTGCCCGCGCTGTGCGCTGCGGTTGGCCACGGTCATCGACAGCGGCTTGCGCCCGGCAAAGTGGGCCGCGGCCAGCTCGATCATCTCGCCGGCGCCGACGAAGAGCACGCGCACCTGGCTCAGGTCGCCGAAGAGTTGTTGCGCCAGACGCACGGCCGCGGCCGACATGCTGACCGAATGCGAGCCGATGTCGGTGACGGTGCGCACTTCCTTGGCCACCGAGAAGGCGCGCTGGAACAGCTGGTGCAGTGTGCTGCCCATCGTGCCCGCCAGCCCGGCCTCGCGCACCGCCAGCTTGATCTGGCCGAGGATCTGCGGCTCGCCCAACACCATCGAATCCAGCCCCGCGGCGACGCGGAAGGCATGGCGCGCGGCATCGCAGTGCTCGGCCACGCGGGTGTGGTGTGCCAGCGTCGGTCCGTCGGCACCGCCTTGTTCGGCCAGCCAGTCCAGCGCCGGGCGCACCAGCTCGTTGGCGGCCACACCGCTGCCGGGTGCCACATACAACTCGGTGCGGTTGCAGGTGGACAACAACGTCACCTCGGGCGCGGCGCGGTGCAGCCGCTCGCGCAGCGAGCGCAGCGCCACCGGCAGTTGCTCCGGCGCAAACGCGAATCGGCCGCGCAGGTCCAGCGGGGCGCTGTGGTGGCTCAGGCTGAGGGTGAGCACGCTCATCGCCGCAGGCGCGAAAGCGCTCGAAGACCACGTTGACGTGAAGTGCACATGGACCTATCCTACTTGTGTCAATTGAACTTGACAACTAGGAGTGACATAAAAATGTTACACAAGCGCCGCCGCCAGGACACCGCCGCAGCCGCCATCCAAACCCGGTCTGCGTCGGTCGCGCAGCGCATCGAACAGGTCCTGCAGCAGGCGCTGTCGCTGGGCGAAGGCCCCGAGGGCCCGCCGCTGCTGGCCGCGGCGATGCGCCATGCGGTCTTCCCCGGCGGCGCGCGCATCCGCCCGCAGTTGTGCCTGGCCGTGGCCGGCGCCTGCGGCGACCCGCATCCCGCGCTGGCCGATGCCGCGGCCAGTGCCATCGAGTTGCTGCACTGCGCCTCGCTGGTGCACGACGATCTGCCTTGTTTCGACGACGCCGCCACACGACGCGGCGTGCCCTCGGTGCATGCCGCTTTTGGCGAGCGCCTCGCGGTGCTGGCCGGCGATGCGCTGATCGTGCTGGCATTCCAGGCGCTGGCCGAGGCGGCCAGGCCGCAGACGCAGCGCCTGCTGGCGCCGCTGATCGCGCTGCTCGGGCGGCGCATCGGCGGGCCCAGCGGCATCGTCGCCGGGCAGGCCTGGGAGTGCGAGCCGCGGGTCTCGCTGGCCGCCTATCACCGCGCCAAGACCGGCTCGCTGTTTGCCGCCTGCACCGAAGCCGGTGCGCTGGCCGCCGCCGCCGACCCGGCGCCGTGGCGCGCCTTCGGCCTGTGCCTGGGCGAGGCCTACCAGGTGGCCGACGACGTGCGCGACGTGGTCGCCACCACCCAGGCGCTGGGCAAGCCGGCCGGACGCGACCGCGACCTGTCGCGGCCGAGCTCGGCGTCCGAACTGGGGCTGGGCGGCGCCATCGACTACTTCGACCGCCTGGTCGAGCGCTCGATCGAGGCCATCCCGGACTGCGACGGGGCCACGTTGCTGCGCGCCATGGTGCGTGCCGAATCCGAGCGCCTGGTGCCGCAGGACAGCGTGCGCGACCTGGCGCTGGCGGCCTAGCACTGGCCGCCCAGCGCGGACCCTCGACGCATGCAGGCGGCACGCTCCACCCGTCAGCCGAGCGTGGCGCAGCCCGACTCCCCGGCGAGTGGCTGGCTGACCGGCTGGCACGAGCGCTGGTGTGCCTGGCGCGACCGCAAGCTCACCAGCCCCGAATTCCAGCGCCGCGCGGCGCGCACCTGGTACCTGCGGCCGCTGGCGCGGCGCCGCGCTCGCGCGCTGTTCGATCTCGTGGCCGGCTTCGTTTATTCGCAGGTGCTGCTGGCCTGCGTGCGCGTGCGCGCCTTCGAGATCCTGGCCGAAGGGCCACAGACCGCGGCCGTGCTGGCCTCGCGATTCGATCTGCCGCTGCCGGCCACCGAACGGCTGCTCGCCGCCGCGGTGTCGCTGGATCTGGTGGAACACCGCCGCGGCGGCCGCTACGGCTTGGGCAAGTTGGGCGCGCCGCTGGTCGGCAACGAAGCCATCGCCTCGATGGTCGAGCACCATGCGGTGCTCTATGCCGACCTGCAGGACCCGCTGACGTTGTTGCGCGGGCAAGGCGACGCGCCGGCGCTGTCGCGCTACTGGGCCTATGCCGAGGCTGCGGCGCCCGGCGCGCTGCCGCGCTCCGAGGTCGACGCCTACTCCGCGCTGATGTCCGCGTCGCAGCCGCTGGTGGCGCAGGAGGTGCTGGATGCCTACCCGCTGCACGGCCACCGCTGCCTGCTCGACGTGGGCGGAGGGCAGGGGCGCTTCCTGGTGGCGGCCGGGCAGCGCGCACCGGGCCTGAAGCTGATGCTCTTCGACCTGCCGGCGGTGGTGGCCTCGGCCACCGCGGCCTTCGCGGCCTTCGGCCTGGGCGAGCGCGCCGAGGTCCATGGCGGCGACTTCACCCGCGATGCGCTGCCCGGCGGCGCCGACATCGCCTCGCTGGTGCGCGTGCTCTACGACCATGGCGACGAGCGTGCGCTGACCATCCTGCGCGCCGTGCACCGCGCGCTGCCGCCGAGCGGCACCTTGCTCGTGGCCGAGCCGATGGCCGGCGCGCCGGGCGCGCCACGCATGGGCGACGCCTACTTCGGCATGTACCTGCTGGCCATGCGCGGCGGCCGCGCGCGCACGGCCGGCGAACTGTCGGCGCTGCTGCGCACGGCCGGCTTCGAGCAGGTGCGTGAACTGGCCACGCCAATCCCGCTGCAGGTGGGGGTTCTGGTCTGTCGCCGGGGTGTTGCCGACAGCACGAACACCATGGCGTAAACAGAACTTGACACTTTGATCAGTAAGACTAAGATGACATTCGACCGATCGAGCTTTCCGACCCCGACGCCCCGTTGACCCATGAGCCGCCCCACGATCCCAGCCGATCGACCGCCGACCTGGCGTCCAGGAGGTGCTGCATGAAGACCACCGCCGTCGTGCTGGAGCAACCCGAACACCTGCTGCTGAGCCAGCTGGCCCTGTCCGATCCCGGCGACCAGGACGTGGTGGTCGACATCGAATGGAGCGGCATCAGCACCGGCACCGAGAAGCTGCTGTGGAGCGGGCGCATGCCCAACTTCCCCGGCATGGGCTACCCGCTGGTGCCGGGTTATGAATCGGTGGGCCGCGTGGTCGAGGCTGGCGTGCATGCCGGGCTGGACATCGGCGACCGCGTCTTCGTGCCGGGCGCCAACTGCTTCGGCGACGTGCGCGGCCTGTTCGGCGGTGCCGCGGCGCGCGTCGTGGTGCCGGGCAAGCGCGTGGTGCCGGTGAACGAATCACTGGGCGAAAACGCCATCCTGCTGGCCCTGGCCGCCACGGCCTACCACGCGGTGTCCGGCGGCGGCAAGCGTGAACATCCGGTGGCGCCGGACCTGATCGTCGGCCACGGCGTGCTCGGCCGCCTGCTGGCGCGCCTGAACGTCGCTGCCGGCTGCACCGACACGGTGGTCTGGGAGCGCGATGCGCAGCGTGCGCAGGGCGCCGAGGGCTACACCGTGCTGCATCCGGACGAAGACCCGCGGCGCAACTACCGCGCCATCTACGACGTCAGCGGCGACGCCTCGATCCTCGATGCGCTGATCGGCCGGCTGGCGCCGGGGGGCGAGATCGTGCTCGCCGGGTTCTACAGCGAGCGCGTGTCCTTCTCCTTCGCGCCAGCCTTCATGCGCGAGGCGCAGATCCGCGCCGCCGCCGAATGGCAGCGCCCCGACCTGCTGGCCGTGAAGGCGCTGATCGAGGGCGGCGTGCTGTCGCTCGACGGCCTGATCACCCACCGTGAAGAAGCGGCGCATGCCGATGCCGCCTACCGCACCGCCTTCGGCGATGTGGCCTGCCTGAAGATGATCCTCGACTGGAGACACAGCGCATGAGCACTCCCCACGGCGCCCCTTCGGTGTCCCCGATCCAGATCCTGCGCGACGTGCAGTTGCGCGCGGAAGCCGCCATCGAGCCGGACCCGGTGTCCACCTCGCCCGCCACCAAGACCACGCAGATCATCGCCATCTACGGCAAGGGCGGCATCGGCAAGAGCTTCACGCTGGCCAACCTGAGCTACATGATGGCGCAGCAGGGCAAGAAGGTGCTGCT
>JAGTRL010000031.1 GCA_018261815.1 Pseudomonadota bacterium | reverse complement strand
TAGGCCGAGATGACCAGCAGCGCGGTCAGGTAGATGAAGTCCTGCGGATACAGGACCATGCCGAAGATGTAGAAGCGCCGCGCGCCCAGGTCGAAGAGCACCGCCTGGCGGTCGTTCCACTGCAGCCATGGCAGGCCGTAGAAGACCAGCTGCGTGGCCCAGACCATGGCCCAGCGCCAGCCGGCGAACCAGCCGCTGACGGCGCGCGCATAGATCTTCTGCTGCTTGACATACATCGAGACGACGGACGTCACCGCGTCGTCGCTGGTCTCGTCGGCAGCCTGGCCCGGGCCGCCGGAGGTGGGCACGGGTTTGGGCGCTGCAGTGGCCTGGTTCACCTGAAATATCTACTTCGCCGCCACCGCCGAGGTCTGCGACATGCTCCAGACATAGGCTGCCAGCACGTGGATCTGCTCGGCATTCAGGCGCTCGCCGAAGGCCGGCATGATGTTGGTCTTGCCGGCGTTGACCATCGCCACAATGGCGGCCTCGCCCCAGCCATGCAGCCAGACCTTGTCGGTCAGGTTGGGTGCGCCGAGGGCCGGGTTGCCCTTGCCGTCGGGTCCGTGGCAGGCGGCGCAGACCACGAACTTGGGCTTGCCCAGTTGCGCTGCCACGCTGTTGTGCGCGCCGCCCGACAGGCTGAGCACGTAGTTGGCGACGTTGCGCACGTCCTCGGCCGTGCCCACGGCAGCGGCCATCGGTGGCATCACGCCCATGCGGCCCTTGGTGATGGTCTCGGCAATCGTCTGCAACGAGCCGCCGTAGAGCCAGTCACCATCGGTCAGGTTCGGGAAGCCCTTGCTGCCGCGCGCATCGGAGCCGTGGCACTGCGCGCAGTTGTTGCCGAACAGGCGCTCGCCGATGCCCATGGCGACGCTGTCCTTGGCCAGTTCCTCGGCCGTCTTGCCCTTGAACTTGGCAAAGATCTGCGCCATGTTCTCCTGCGCGCGCTGCTGCTCGCTCTTGTACTGGCCGACGCTGCTCCAGCCCAGCGTGCCGGGGAACTTGCCAAGCCCCGGATACAGCGCCAGGTAGATGGCGGCGAAGACCACGGTGATGACGAACAGGTACATCCACCAGCGCGGCAGTGGGTTGTTCATCTCGCGCAGGTCCACGTCCCAGACGTGGCCGGTGGTGTTGTCGTCGGCCATCACCTTGCGGCGGCTGGCGAACATCAACAGCGCCAGGCAGGCCAGCAGGCTGATGATGGTGACCGCGGCGATGAAGATCGACCAGCCGTTGTTGAAGAAGTCGCTCATCGTTTTTCTCCGTGCGAATCCAAGCTCGATGCTTCGTCGGCGAAGGGCAGGCGCGCCGCTTCATCGAAGGCGGCACGTCGCCGCGAGCTCCAGGTCCAGGCCCAGATGCCGAGGAACAGCACCAGACCGAGCAGCATGACTGCCACGCGCATGTCGTTCACGTCCATGACTTTGGCTCCAACTACTTGACCAGCGTGCCCAGGCCTTGCAGGTAGGCGATCACCGCCTCGAGCTCGGTCTTGCCCTTGACAGCCTCACCGGCGCCGGCAATGTCGGCGTCGCTATAGGGCACGCCCACCATGCGCAGCGCCTTCAATTTCGGTGCCATCAAGGCCGGGTCGAGCGCAGCCTTCTCCAGCCACGGATATGCCGGCATGTTCGATTCGGGCACCAGATCGCGCGGGTTGATCAGGTGGATGCGGTGCCACTCGTCGCTGTACTTGCCGCCGACGCGCCACAGGTCGGGCCCGGTGCGCTTGCTGCCCCACTGGAAGGGGTGGTCGTAGACGTATTCGCCAGCCAGTGAGAACGCGCCGTAGCGCAGCGTCTCCGAGCGGAACGGCCGCACCATCTGCGAATGGCAGTTGTAGCAGCCCTCGCGGATGTAGACGTCGCGGCCGGCCAGCTGCAGCGCGGTGTAGGGCTTCAGGCCTTCGACCGGCTGGGTGGTCGATTTCTGGAAGAACAGAGGCACGATCTCGACGATACCGCCCACCGCGACGGTGAGCAGGATCAGCACGATCATCAGGAAGTTGCTGGTCTCGATCTTCTCGTGACCGGAAGGAGCGTGGTGTTGCGCCATGGCTTCGATCCTTTTCTTATCTTGTTCAGGCGTGGGCCGCAGCCACCGGGGGCACCGGCACGACGGCTACCTTGCCAGCGCGCACCGTCATCACCGTGTTCCAGGCCATGATCAGCATGCCACTCAGGTACAGCAGCCCGCCGAGCAAGCGGATGACATAGAACGGATAAGTGGCCTTGACGCTTTCGACGAAGGTGTAGACGAGTGTGCCGTCGGGGTTGATGGCACGCCACATCAGGCCCTGCATCACGCCGGCGATCCACATGGCGGCGATGTACAGCACGATGCCGATGGTGGCAATCCAGAAGTGCAGTTCGATGGCACGCACGCTGTACATCTGCTTGCGGCCGAACAGCTTCGGGATCAGGTAGTACATCGAGCCCATCGAGATCAGCCCGACCCAACCGAGCGCGCCGCTGTGCACGTGGCCGACGGTCCAGTCGGTGTAGTGGCTGAGCGCGTTGACGGTCTTGATCGACATCATCGGGCCCTCGAACGTGCTCATGCCGTAGAAGGACAGGCTGACGATCAGGAACTTCAGGATCGGGTCGTCACGCAGCTTGTGCCAGGCACCGCTGAGCGTCATGATGCCGTTGATCATGCCTCCCCAGCTAGGCGCCAGCAGCACCAGGCTGAAGACCATGCCGACGCTCTGTGCCCAGTCGGGCAGCGCGGTGTAGTGCAGGTGGTGCGGGCCCGCCCACATGTAGGTGAAGATCAGCGCCCAGAAGTGCACGATCGAGAGGCGATAGCTGTACACCGGGCGCTCGGCCTGCTTGGGGATGTAGTAGTACATCATTCCCAAAAAGCCGGCGGTCAGGAAGAAGCCCACCGCGTTGTGGCCGTACCACCACTGCACCATCGCATCCTGCACGCCGGCGTAGACCGAATACGAATGGGTCAGGCTGGTGGGAATCTGGATGTTGTTGAAGATATGCAGCAACGCCACCGCGATGATGAACGCGCCGAAGAACCAGTTGGCCACATAGATATGGCGCACCTTGCGGATGCCGATGGTGCCGAAGAAGACGACGGCATAGGACACCCAGACCACGGCGATGAGGATGTCGATCGGCCAGATGAGTTCGGCGTATTCGCGGCTTTGCGTGTAACCCAGCGGCAGCGTGATCGCTGCCAGCACGATCACGAGTTGCCAGCCCCAGAAGGTGAACTTGGCCAGCCAGGGCAGGAACAGCGGCGTCTGGCAGGTGCGCTGCACGACGTGGTAGCTGGTGGCGAACAGTGCGCAGCCGCCGAAGGCGAAGATCACTGCGTTGGTGTGCAGCGGGCGCAGACGTCCGTAGCTCAGCCAGGGAATGCCCAGGTTCAGCGATGGCCAAGCCAGTTGCGATGCGATGATCACGCCAACCAGCATGCCGACCACGCCCCACAACACCGTGGCCAACGCGAAGCCGCGTACCGCATCGTCGGTATAGACCGGGCTCGTGGACCTTGAACTCACTGCCATAACTCGCCTCCTGAATGGGCCTTCAAACTGTGGGGGATTGTTCCGTGCGCTGCAGCACGCGCGTTTGATCGGCATCAACGCTGACAGCGTCGTTCTGCAGGATGCGCTCGCCTTCGCGATCGAGGTCGTCGAACTGGCCGCGATGCAGCGCCCAGGCAAAAATGCCCAGGATCAGCAGCACCAGCGCCGTGGACAGGGGAATCAGCAGATAGAGGATTTCCATCACAAGGTCCTCAGTGTGCTGCGCTCAGCGTGCGGCGCGCAGCGCGTTGAGGATCACCACCACCGAACTTGTGGCCATGCCCAGTCCGGCGGCCCAGGGCGGCAGAAGTCCCAACAAGGCCAATGGAACGCATGCCACGTTATAGAGCAACGCCCATACAAGATTCTGACGAACGATGCGCATCGTCCTGCGTGACACGCGCAGCACCTGCACGATGTCCATCGGCCGGTTGCCCACCAGCACCGCATCGGCCTGGGCACGGGCGACCAGCGCACCCTGCCCCATGGCCATCGAGACATCGGCGCGCGCCAGCACCGGCGCATCGTTGACACCGTCGCCGACCATGGCCACGCGCTCGCCGCGCTGCTGCGCCGCGGCCACCTCGTCCAGCTTGCCTTGCGGCGTGGCACCGCCCACGGCTTTATGCAGCCCGAGCTGGCGGGCCAAACGCTGCGCACGATCGGGGCTGTCGCCCGAGAGCAGGCTCAGCTGGTAACCCTGTTCGCGCAGCGCGCACATCGCCTCGTCGGCGCCCTCGCGCAGCGCTTCCTCGAAGCCGAAACAGGCGCAGCCGCCGTTTTCGGCACACAACCAGGTCTGCGCGGCGGCTTCGGGAGATTCATCCGTGGGCGGCGCGAGGCGGCTGATGGCGCAGGCCCAATCGCGTGCGCCCAGGCGCCAGGCCATGCCTTGCGCGTCGCGCCCGTCAAGGCCATGGCCAGGCACCTCCTCAACCTGCGTCCAGCCCCAAGGCGCCGGCGCTGCGCCGGCGGCATTCAATGCCGCGGACAAAGGATGTCGCGACCACGCGGCCAGCGATGCCGCCACGGCCAGTGCCGCCTCCTGCGTTGGCAGATCGGCATTGGCTCGCAGCACGCGCTGTTGCTCCAAGCGCAGCGACTGCGTCGTCAAGGTGCCGGTCTTGTCGATGAACAGGCGGTCGATCTGGGCCATGCTTTCCAGCGCATCGAGCCGCTGCACCAGCACGCCGCGTCGGGCCAGCCCGCCAGCCGCGGCCACCAGTGCGGCCGGCACAGCCAGAGCCAGCGCGCAGGGACAGGTGACGATCAGCACCGACACCGCCACCCAAAGCGCGCGCGACGGGTCGATCACGCTCCAGACCGCTGCGGCTGCACCGGCCAGCCCCAGCACCAGCCACAGGAAAGGGCCGGCCAGCCGGTCGGCCACGCGCGCCATCGACGGGCGCTGGCTCATCGCCTCGCGCATCAGCGCGACGATGGCCTCGTGCCGCGTGTCGGCGCCGACGCGCTGCACCTGCATCGTCACCGGCGCTCCCAGGTTCACACTGCCGGCCACCAGCGAGTCGCCAGGCAGCTTGGGCACCGGCTTCGATTCTCCGGTGAGCAAGGCTTCGTCGACCCGGGTGCGGCCGTCGAGCAGGCGGCCATCGGCCGGGAACGCCTGGCCCAGCGCCACGCGCACGCGCTCGCCCGGTGTCAGCCGCAACACGCTGACCTGCTCGGTGCGGCCGTCATCGAGCAGCCGCGTGGCCTGCTGCGGCATGCTGTCCAGCGCCGATTCCAGCGCCTGCGCCGCGCGCTGCCGCGCGTGCAACTCGAGATAGCGGGCCGCCAGCAGGAAGCTGACGAACATCGTCATCGAGTCGAAATACACCTCGTGTCCGAAGATGCCTCCGGGGTCGAAGGTCGCCCCAGTGCTGGCGATGAAGGTGACTGCGATGCCGATGGCCACGGGCACGTCCATGCCGATGCGCCGCGAGCGCAGGCTGTGCCACATACCCGTGAAGAACGGGGCAGCCGAGAACAGAAGCACCGGCAGGCTCAGCACCCAGCTGCTCCAATTGAGCAGCTGCGCCAGGTCGGGTTCCAGCTCGCCGGGCCCGGCCACGTAAGAGGGCGTGGCCAGCATCATCACCTGCATCATGCAGAAGGCGGCAACGAACAGCCGCCACAGCGCCTTGCGGCCCTCCGCACGGCGCAGTTCGCGCGCCGGCGCCGCGGCATCGGGCGCGGCGTCGTACCCGGCACGGCGCACCGCCGTGACCAACTGCGACGGCCGCGTGCGCTGCGGGTCCCAACTCACCGCGGCGCGCTGACCCGAAGCGCTGACCGTGGCAGCGCTGACGCCGTCGACGCCGGCCAGCGCCTGCTCGATGATGCCGGCGCAGGCCGCACAGTACATGCCCGACAGGCGCAGCGTCGACTCGGCCACGCGCCGGCCGTCACTGCCGGTGGACCAGCGCGTGAAGCGCTGCTGTTCCAGCGGGTCGTCCAGCACCGCGATGTCGGGCGTGGGCTCGGTGACCGACGCCGTAAAGGTCGTGGATGCGTTCATCGCACCGGCCCGGGGCGCTGACGGCCAAGTCGCCTGATGATCGACAATCCAATTTCCACGCGAGCGACCTTACATGATCCGCATTCGATCGATCGACAAGTCACTGTGCCTGCTGGGGTTGGCCCTGGGACTGGCCGTCGGCGGCGCCTTGGCACAGAATGCGCCGCAGCCCAAGCTGGACACCGTCACGCTCAATGCCGGCATGCACAACATTCGAGCCGAGGTGGCGCGCACGCCGATGCAGACCCAGATTGGCATGATGTTCCGACGCGAGATGGCTCAGCACGAGGGCATGCTCTTCATCTTCGACGGCGTCGGGCGCCGCTGCTTCTGGATGAAGAACACGCTGCTGCCGTTGAGCATCGCCTTCATCGCCGACGACGGCCGCGTCGTCAGCCTCGCCGACATGCAGCCGCAGTCCGAGGAGTCGCACTGTTCGGCCGAGCCGGTGCGCTTTGCGCTGGAAATGAACCAGGGCTGGTTTGCCAGGCGCGGCATCAAGCCCGGGTTCAAGCTCAAAGGCCCGCCCTTCGGGACCTGACCGGCCCCCAAGGCGGGTAGCCCGCTTCAGCCGAAGTTGCGCTGCGCGAAGTCCCAGTTGGCCAGCTTGTCGAGGAAGGTCTCGACGAACTTCTGGCGCAGGTTGCGGTAGTCGATGTAGTAGGCGTGCTCCCACACGTCGACGGTGAGCAGCGCCTTGTCGCCGGTGGTCAGCGGCGTGCCGGCCGCGCCCATGTTGACGATGTCCACCGAACCGTCGGCCTTCTTCACCAGCCAGGTCCAGCCCGAGCCGAAGTTGCCGACGGCGCTCTTGACGAAGGCTTCTCTGAAGGCGGCATAGGAACCCCACTTGGCGTTGATCGCCGTGGCCAGCGCGCCGCTGGGCTCACCGCCACCATTGGGCTTCATGCAGTTCCAGAAGAAGGTGTGGTTCCAGATCTGGGCGGAGTTGTTGTAGATGCCGCCGGAGGACTTCTTGATGATGTCTTCGAGGGCCATCGATTCGAACTCGGTGCCCTTCTGCAGGTTGTTCAGGTTGACCACGTAGGCGTTGTGATGCTTGCCGTGGTGGAACTCCAGCGTCTCCTTGCTGTAGTGCGGGGCCAGCGCGTCCAGCGCATAGGGCAATGCGGGCAGGGTGTGTTCCATGGTGTGTCCTTTCGATGCGGCCACGGCGCGAAGGCCGGCGTGGCAGGGGTTGGGTCTGCTGCATTGTAGGCAGCTGCGCGCGGCCTCACAGGGTACGCGCCTATGCCGCGGACGGCGTTGCGGGATCCTGTGGCCGCACCTCGAGCACCTCGACGCGGGCCGAGCCGTCGGCCCACACTGCATCCAGCCTCGCGCCCGCAGCCACGCCGTGCACCGACGGCACCGGCCGGCCTTGCGCATCAGCCATCCACGCATAGCCCCGCGCAAGCACCCGATGCGGGTCCAGCGCTGCGAGGCGCTGGGTCGCGGCCAGCAGCAACTGCACCTGGCGCTCGCACTGATGCCGCATGGAGCGCACCAACCGGGAACCAAGCTGCGCAGGGCCGCGCGACGCGTCGGCCACACGATGCCGAACGCCCAGGCGCAGACGCTCCTCGATCGCCATCAGCGCCTGGCGCTGCGCCGCAAGAGCACGTGTCGGGCCCCCCAGTCGCAGCGCCAGCGCATCGAGCCGCTGTGCCTGCGTGTCGCTCCAGTGGTGCACGCGCCGCTGCAGCCGCTCGGCCAGTGCATCGAGCCGTGCCAGCGCCTCGGCACGGGCGGGTGCCGCCAATTCGGCCGCGGCGGTCGGGGTGGCGGCGCGCAGATCGGCGGCGAGGTCGGCCAGCGTCACGTCGCTTTCGTGGCCGACACCGCAGATCACCGGAATCGGCGACGCCACGATAGCGCGCACCAGCGCTTCGTCATTGAAGGACCACAGGTCCTCCAGCGAGCCACCGCCGCGCACCAGCAACAGCGTATCGACCTCGCGGCGCGCGCCCGCCAGCTGCAAGGCCGCCACCAGCGAGGCCGCCGCGTCGGCGCCCTGCACCGGGCTTGGATAGAGGATCACCCGCACCTGCGGTGCGCGCCGCGACAACGCGGCCAGCACGTCTTGAAGTGCAGCCGCGGCGTTGGAGGTGACGATGCCCAGCGTCGACGGCCAGGACGCAATCGCCCGCTTGCGCGACGCGTCGAACAGGCCGGCCGCGTCCAGCCGGGCCCTCAGGCGCAGGAACTGCTCGTAAAGCGCGCCGGCGCCCAGCCGCTGCATCGACTCGACCACCAGTTGCAGCTCGCCACGCGGCTCGTACACCGACAGACGACCACGCACCTCGACCTGCTGACCGTCCTGGGCGTCGAAGGCCACCAGCGCCGCGGCGCGGCGGAACATCGCGCAGCGCAGCAGCGCACCGGCACCGGCACCGGCCATGTCCTTCAGCGCGAAGTAACGATGCCCGCTGGCCGCACGCGTCAGACCCGACAACTCACCGCGCACGGTGACCGCGCCGAAACGCGCCTGCAGCATGTCGCCGGTAGCCAGCAGCAAGGCACCAACGTCCCAGGCCTGGCGCGCAGCGACGGTTGAAGGGACCTCAACCATCGGCAGAACAAGTGTTCATGCGGCTGCGGACATCCACAGGCGCGCCAGGGTTGGCCCAAACCGCCCGCAAGCCCGTCATCGAACTGTAACGACCGTGCAAGTGCTTGAATTTCAAGGAAAATCCGCTGATTAATTTTTGGGCAACAAGACCAGAACCCAACAATCGCGCGGCTCTTCGGGCCACGCTGCCAGGTTACCCACATTGTTATCCACAGTTGCAGTGGATTACCGGCCCCGCTGTTGCCCCAGACCTTCACCGATCGGACTGAGCGCGCAGAGCTGGGGCCATAATCCCGCGGCATCGCGCCCCACAAGAACCCGTACAGAGGACGACTTGCTTTCGATCATCCAAGCTGCTGGCTGGCCCATCTGGCCACTCGTCCTGTGCTCCATCGCGGCGCTGACGATCATCATCGAAAGGCTCTTCAGCCTGCGGGCCAGCCTGATCGCACCGGCCAACCTGCTGGATGAGGTGCTGGGCGTCACGCGCAGCAGCCTGCCCGGCAGCGACGTGGTCAACAAGCTGGCCGAGAACTCGCTGCTTGGCGGTGTCTTCGCCACAGGGTTGCGCAGCGTCATCGCCGAGCCGCGCATCACCGAGGACGCGGTGCGTCAGTCGTTTGAAAGCGCCGGCCGCATCGCACTGCATCGGCTGGAGCGCTACCTGAACACGCTGGGTACCATCGCCGCGGCGGCACCGCTGCTCGGGCTGTTCGGCACGGTCATCGGCATGATCGAGATCTTCGGGTCGCAGGCGCCCACCGGTGGCACCAATCCGCAGCAGCTGGCGCACGGCATTTCGATCGCTCTGTACAACACCGCCTTCGGGCTGATGATCGCGATCCCGTCGTTGATGTTCTACCGCTACTTCCGCGGCCGCATCGACGAGTATCTGCTGACCATGGAACTGGCCACCGAGCGCTTGGTGCCGCACTTGATGCGCTTTGCGGTACGCACACCGCCGATTCCAGCCAGCGAGGCCACGGCATGAATTTCCGGCGCCATCCACGACACGAGGAACCGGAGATCAACCTGATCCCGTTCATCGACGTGCTGCTGGTGATCCTGATCTTCCTGATGCTGTCGACCACCTACTCCCGCTTCACGGAGCTGCAGCTCAACCTGCCGGCGGCCGACGCCGAACAGTTGCGCGAGCGCCCGGGCGAAATCATCGTGGCCGTCAGCAGCGATGGTCGCTATATGCTGAACCGCCGCCCCGTGGACGGCCGCAGCGTTGAGTTGCTGGCTGCCGAACTCAAGGCGGCCTCGGCCGGCCGCCCCGACACGATCCTGATCGTCTCGGCCGATGCGCTGGCCACGCACCAGTCAGTCATCAACGTGCTCGACGCGGCGCGACGCGCCGGCCTGGCGCGATTGAGCTTCGCGGCGCAGACCGGCGAGGCCAAGGCCGCTCAATAGCCGTGGCCTCGGCCGGACGGGTCGAGTCGGCCCTGGCCCGCATCTGGTGGCGTAACCGCCCAGGCGTCGCGGCTTGGGCACTGTGGCCGCTTTCCCTGTGCTACCGCGCTGTGTCGGCGCTGCGCCGCATGGCCTTTGCCCTGGGCTGGCTCAAGACCGAGCGCGCCCCGGTGCCCGTCATCGTGGTGGGCAATCTGGTTGCAGGGGGCGCAGGCAAGACACCGACGGTCATCTCGCTGGTGCAGGCCTTGCGCCAGTCTGGCTGGACGCCGGGCGTGATCTCGCGCGGTCATGGACGCAGCAGCCATGCCGCTGTCGAGGTGCGGGACGACAGCCCGGTGGCCGATGTCGGCGACGAACCGCTGCTGATACGACGGCGCACGCGTGCACCCGTTTGGGTGGCGCGGCGGCGCATCGACGCGGCCCGTCGCCTTTGTGCCGCCCACGCCGAAGTCAATGTGCTGGTGGCCGACGACGGACTGCAGCACCTGGCGCTGGCGCGCGCGGTCCAGATCATCGTCTTCGATGACCGCGGTGTGGGCAATGGCTGGCAGCTGCCGGCCGGTCCGCTGCGCCAGCCGCATCCCACGCACGTGCCGGTGAACAGCCATGTGCTGTACAACGCCGAACGTGCCAGCACGCCCTGGCCAGGCACCTTGGCGCAGCGTCGGCTGGCCGGTGCCGTGCTGCTGCAGGATTGGTGGCGTGGCGCAGCGCCGTCGCTGCCGGCACTGCAGGCCCTGCGCGGCCGGCCTGTGCTGGCCGCCGCAGGCATGGCCGCGCCGCAGCGCTTCTTCGTCATGCTGCGCGACGCCGGCCTGCAGCCGACCCCCCTGCCCCTGCCCGACCACCATGCCTACGAACAACTGCCCTGGCCGGCCGACACCGCCGACGTGCTGGTCACCGAGAAGGATGCGGTCAAGCTGCCGCGCGTCACTGAGGGTGCCACGCGCATCTGGGTCGTGGCGCTAGACTTCCAGCTGCCCCAAGACTTCAGCACTGCGGTGCTGGACAACCTGCGCCTTGTGTACCGCCCATGAGCCGCAGGGCCGTTCCCACGGCGAATTCCGCAGTGCGCGGCACGAAGGTATGTCAATGAGCATCGATCACCGCCTGCTGGACCTGCTGGTCTGCCCGGTCTGCAAAGGCCCGCTGCAACCACACCGCGACAGCGAAAACCGTCTGGTGGAGCTGCAATGTCCGGCCGACCGGCTGGGCTTCCCCATCCGTGACGGCATTCCGGTGATGCTCGAGCATGAAGCCCGCAACCTGGACGCCCAGGACGAGGCCATTCAACCGGACTGATGGGCTTCTCGGTGCTGATCCCGGCGCGGCTGGCGTCCACGCGCTTGCCGGGCAAACCGCTGGCCGACATCGGCGGGTTGCCCATGGTGGTTCGCGTGGCACGGCGAGCGGCCGAAGCCGGCGCCGACCAGGTGGTGGTGGCCGGCGACGATGAACGGATCGTGCAGGCCTGCGCAGCGCACGGCGTGCGCGCGCTGCTGACGCGCAGCGATCATGCCAGCGGCAGCGACCGCCTGGCCGAGGCCTGCGCGCTGCTGGGCCTGGACGGCGCACAGGTGGTGGTCAACGTTCAGGGCGACGAACCCCTGATCGATCCGGCACTGGTCCGACAATGCGCCGACCTGCTGCAGCAGCGGCAGGACTGCGTGATGAGCACCGCGGCGCATCCGATCGACAACCTGCGCGACTACCTCGACCCGAACGTCGTCAAGGTCGTGCTCGACGCCCAAGGTCTGGCGCTCTACTTCAGCCGCGCGCCGATTCCCTGGCGGCGCGATGGCGGGATCGCGGTTCGGCCGGCGTTGCCGCAAGATCCGCCACCTTTGCGGCACGTGGGGCTGTATGCGTACCGCGCTTCGTTCCTGCGCACATTTCCGGCGCTGCCGCCTACGGCCATCGAGCGCACCGAGGCACTGGAGCAACTGCGCGCGCTGTGGCACGGCTACCGCATCGCGGTGCATGTCAGCGCGAATGCCCCGGGCACGGGCGTGGACACGCCCGAGGACCTGGAGCGGGTGCGCGCGCTGTTCCGCTGAAGGCGGCGGCGTGTAAGGCCCACGCCAACCCGGCCGTGATAATCTTTCCGCACCATGGGCCGCGGACGCACGGCCTGGCCTCTTCCATTCACCAGCAGCCGGCACCGGCGAAGGCAAACAACTCCATGAGACTCATTCTTCTGGGCGCACCGGGCGCCGGCAAGGGCACACAGGCCACCCAGATCTGCCAGAAGTACGGCATCCCGCAGATTTCCACCGGCGACATGCTGCGCGCCGCCGTCAAGGCCGGCACGCCGCTGGGTGTGGCAGCGAAGAAGGTGATGGACTCCGGTGCGCTGGTCAGCGACGACATCATCATCGGCCTGGTGAAGGAGCGCATCGTCCAGCCGGACTGTACCAACGGCTTCCTCTTCGACGGCTTCCCGCGCACCATCCCGCAGGCCGAGGCCATGAAGAGCGCCGGCGTCAAGCTCGATGTGGTGCTGGAGATCGACGTGCCCGACGCGGCCATCATCGAACGCATGAGCGGGCGCCGCGCGCACCTGCCTTCGGGCCGAACCTACCACCTCAAGTTCAACCCGCCGAAGGTGGCGGGCAAGGACGACGTCACCGGCGAGGACCTGGTGCAGCGCGAGGACGACAAGGAAGACACCGTGCGCAAGCGGCTCGAGGTCTACCAGTCGCAGACACGGCCGCTGGTCGACTACTACTCGGCCTGGGCCGCCAGCGGCGACGCGCAGGCACCGCGCTACCGGCGCATCGACGGCAGTGGTTCGGTCGAGCAGATCACCGAACGCGCCTTCGCAGCACTGGCCTGAATCCACAGCACAAGGAGCACCCCATGGACATCGCAGGCAAGGTCTTCATCGTCACTGGCGGCGCGTCAGGCCTGGGCGAAGGTACCGCGCGCATGCTGGCCGCCCATGGCGCCAAGGTCGTGATCGCCGACCTGCAGGTCGAGGCCGGGCAGAAAGTGGCCTCCGAGATCGGCGGCCTCTTCATCAAGTGCGATGTCAGCCAGGAGGCCGACGGCCAAGCCGTGGTGGCCGCGGCCACCGGTGCGGGCAAGCTGATGGGTCTGGTCAACTGCGCCGGCGTTGCGCCGGCGATCAAGACCGTGGGCAAGGACGGCGCGCATCCGTTGGGGCAGTTCACCAAGACCATCATGGTCAACCTGGTGGGCAGCTTCAACATGATCCGCCTCGCGGCCGAGGCCATGTGCAGGAACGTGCCCGAGCCCACTGGCGAACGCGGCGTGCTGATCAGCACCGCCAGCGTCGCCGCCTACGATGGCCAGATCGGGCAGGCCGCCTACTCCGCCAGCAAGGGCGGCGTGGTCGGCATGACGTTGCCCATCGCACGCGACCTGGCGCGCAACGGCATCCGCAACATGACCATTGCCCCGGGCATCTTCGGTACACCGATGCTGTTCGGCATGCCCAAGGAGGTGCAGGATGCGCTGGCCGCCAGCGTGCCCTTCCCCAGCCGCCTGGGCACGCCGGCCGACTATGCCAAGCTGGTGCACCAGATCGTCACCAACGACATGCTCAACGGCGAGGTCATCCGGCTCGATGGAGCGATCCGGATGGCGCCGAAGTAGGTCCAGCGAAGCCTCACATGGGCAAGCCATGTGGCACCACTTTCTGGGCGCGCTGAGCCTGACGCTGTGCGCAGCCGGTTGCGCGGTGCCACCCGCGCCGGCGCCGCCCATGGCCGGCCTGTGGCAGGACGAGGCCTTCGATTACGACCCGTCATTGGTGACCGTGTCGCGCGATTCGTTGTTCGAGCTCGACCCGCAAGTCGTCCGCTTGCTGCCAGCGCCGGACGGAGCGCCGCACACCGGTGCTGGAACACGCGTGGCCAATCTGCTGGGGCTGATATTCGGCCCGGACCTGCAGGTCTTTGCCTACGCAGGCGGCCATTCGACCGTGGCCGCCGAAACCTGGCGCCTGAAGCGCGGCGACTGCCTGTCGCTGTCGATCTTGAGCCTGGCGCTGGCCCGGGCCCTGGGCGTGACGGCGCAGGTGCAGGAGGTCCGGGTGCCCACCTTGTTCGACCGGCGCGGCGGCGTCGACTTCGTCAACGCGCATGTCAACCTGCGGGTGCGCAACGACCACCTGGTGAATCTGCGCGACCGGGTGCTGCCGGCGGCCGACCTGATCATCGACTTCGAACCGCAGGTCGGTTCGCGTCAGCGCGGCACGCCGCTGAGCGATGCGGCACTGTATGCCCGCTTCCTGAACAACCGCGCGGCGGCGCAACTGGCCGCGCATCAGGAGCGCCTGGCCTACGCGCACTTCAAGGCGGCGATCCTGGCCGACCCGTCGTACCGTGCCAGCTACAGCAATCTGGCCCAGCTTTATCTGCGCACCGGCAGGCCGGCCCAGGCCGAAGCACTGCTCCTGCACGCGCTGTCGCTCGGCGACCCGCTGGGTGTGGCGCTGCAGTCGCTGCAACAGCTGATGGTCGACCAGGGCCGGCAGGCCGAAGCACGGGACTACGCAATGCGACTCGCCGCGCGGCGCGCCGAAGATCCCTACCACTGGCTGGGCCTGGGCCTGGACCATCTGCGGCACTCACGACACGCGCAGGCCGTGGACGCTCTCGAGCGAGCACAGACTTTGAGCAGCGGCTTTGCGGAAGTGCATCGCTACCTGGCCATTGCCTACTGGCGCAACGGCCAGCCGATCAAGGCCGGCGACCAATTGGTTTTGCTGGGCACGCTCGAACCCGGCGTCGAGCACGTCGCGCAGTTGCGGCAGAAGTTTCAGCTGGCTGGCGTCGAAGCCTCCCGCAGGCAAGCCGGCAAGGAGGCTTCGGATCAGGCCAAATGACGGCCCGAAGGTAGGCCCATCAGAACTTGAAGGTGCCGGTCAAGTAGACGAAGCGACCACGAGGATCGTATTGGGAAGGGTCGTAGCCTGACTGGAACGCATTCGACACGTTGACGAAGGTATCAGGCTGAGTGTCGAAGATGTTTCGCGCACCCAGGGTCAACACCGCATTCTTGATACCCGAGTAGGCCACCTGGAGGTCCCACAGAGACATGGCGCTGATATAGGTCGGGTTCCCGTTCAGGTCGAATCCTGCGCGGTAGCCGGTGGCATAGTTGTTCCCCAGTGTGGTTGCCCAGTCACCCTGCAGCCACGTCGCCGACGCGTACTGCTTGTAGCGCAGTATCACGCCGTATCCGTCTTGACCATTGGTCGAGGCGATGACCGGGTTGCCTTGGTTGTCCACCGTGGTGGCAACCTTCTGAGAGGTGCCGGCACCGGGCGTGCTTTGGTCGAACTTGAAGTAGTAGGTGCTGTTCAAGTACAGGCCCAGCAGGCCCGGGCCAAACTTCTCGCGAAAGCGGAAGTCCAGGTCCATGCCTTGCACTTCCATCCTGCCGGTATTGGCCAGCAACGTCTTCGTGCTCACGATCTGGTTCGCTGGTCCACAAGCCGCACCCACGCAGGGCGGATTGCGGGTCACCAGCGCCGTGTAGGCCGGATTGCCCAGCGCGGCCTGAGAAACGATCTCTTGCGTCGACGGCGCCGAAATGACGTCGTCCACGGTGATGTTGAAGTAGTCCAGGCCGATCGCCAGACTGGGCATGGGCTGGAAAATGATGCCCAGCGAGTACTGCTTCGACGTTTCAGGTTCCAGGTCGGGGTTGCCACCGTTGAGGTCGTTGACTTGCAGGTCGGTCTGGCCAGTCACCGGGTCATCGAACTGCGACGAGGTCTGCAAGACCTGCGGGTCATACAGGTCGGACAAGGTCGGTGCACGGAAGCCCGTGGCATAGGAGCCCCGGAACATCACCTGCTGTACCGGCTGCCAGCGGAAACTGCCCTTCCAGTTGGTCGTCGAGCCGAAGTCGCTGTAGTCGTCCCAGCGGGCTGCCAGGTTGGCGTCGAGGTTCTTGATCACCGGAATATTCAGCTCGCCGTAGAAGGCATTGATGGTCCGGTCGGCATCCAGAGGCTTGGTGGCGCCGCCCAAGCCGGCGATGTCGCCGCTGAACTGGGCTGGTGCGGGCGTCTGTTCCAGTTTCTCGCTTCGGTACTGATAGCCCGCGGCGTACTGCATCATGCCGGCAGGCAACTGAAGCACGTCGCCGGCGAGCGTTGCATCGACGACCGTATTGGTGGACTTGGCGCTGAGCGTCCCACCCACGTACTTGGCCGGGGCGATGGCATCCCTGAACGCCTGGGACTGCGTCAGCGACCAAGGATTCCAGTCGCTGCCGGGAGCCTGGGTCGCCTTTGCAAACCCGACCTGCGAGAAGTAGCCATCCGTGACCCTGCCGTCCAGCTTGTTCTCGTTGTAGGTCAAAGCGATGTTGTAGGACTGCTCCATGAAGTCGCCGCGCACGCCACCGACGATGCGCATCTGCGTGCTCTCGTTCTCCTCGGAGCGGGGCCCGAAGTCGAAGACACGCGCCGTGATGCCCAGGTCCTGGCCGACGAACGCGCCGAGCCCATTGGCGTTCAAGTAGTCGGCGGCGATCTGGTAGTTCGGATTGGTGGGTCGCAGCAGCAGGACCGGATCGATACCCTGATTGGCGAATTCCTCGTCGGTTTCCATGAAGCTGGTGCGCAGCGGACTGGGCTGGTAGGTTGCGCTGGCAATCGTCTTGGCCCAGAGGGCATCCGCGAACAGTTCGGCCTTGTCGTTCAGCCTGAACACAAAATTGCCGGTCAACGAGGTCGTTTCCGTTTCACCCAGCAGCCCGACAAAGGGGCCGGTGTCAAAATTGCAGAACGGCTGCCCGCCGGCACTTAGCGACGGGGCAAGGGCCATGTTGATCTGGCCGCATTTGTTCGTCGGCGAGGCCAGCGGGTTGCCGTAACCCGAGCCAGAGCCACCCAGATAATCCGCTGACTGATTCGCCACAGGCACACCGGTCGCCCAGGGGCCTTGAATGTTGCCCTGGCCCGTGGCGCCCGACTCGAAGTACGGCGGCTTGTTTGCCGTCTTCGAGAAATCCCGATCCCTGCCGAACAACTCCTTGTTCCTGGAGTACTGGCCGCTGACGGTCAGGTTGAAGCGGTCTTGCGCAATGTCGCCCCAGCCCGCCACGATGTTGGCCTGGTACTGTTCCCCGCCGCCGCTTTGCGTCGGTGAACCGTAGGTGCCACCAATTTGGAAGCCCTGAAAGTTCTTTGCCAGAATGAAGTTGACGACGCCGGCCACAGCGTCCGAGCCGTAGATGGCCGATGCGCCATCCTTGAGAATCTCGACCCGTTCGATGGCTGCAAGGGGAATGTTGTTGACGTTCACGGCCGTGCCGCCGCCGCCGGCGAACGCGGCCAGCCGCCGGCCGTTCATCAACACCAGTGTGCGTTCTTCGCCCAGGCCGCGCAGTGAGACCCCTGACGAACCGTAGGTGTCCAAACCGGCCGCCATGTTCGTCATCGTCCCACCCGACGAAGACATGGCAGAGATCGTCTGCAGCAGTTGTTCCGTGGTCTGGGCACCCGTACGGTCGATGTCGGCACGGGTCAGGGTCTGCACCTGAAGTGCGCCTTCGGCTTCGATGCGCTTGATGGATGACCCCGTGATTTCCACCTTCTGGGCCAGAGCCTGCATCGGCAATGCGCCGATCGCAATGCTGCCCCCAAAAGCCAGCATCAGCCCCTTGCAGATTCGCGTCTTCTTGAACATGACTGCACTCCTCAGTATGGCGTTCGACGGTTTCGATGACTTGCCCGAGCGGGAAACGTGCCAGCGCTTGTGAAGCGCATGTTTCTGCCGCATGGACTTGTGTAAGTGAATTCTCGACCTGCCATGCCCGCGCGCACCCCCGGGGCATCCCCTTAGATGCCACCGGGTGATTCGCTTGCGCTTCCCCCTGGACCGATCGCAAATGCGCGTCACGCTTGGGTTTTGGAGTCAATCCCGCAATAGGGACAGAGCGGGCGATGGCCGTTCGAACGGGCCGCGACAGAGCCGTCTGTTGCAATTCGGCAACTAAATTCGGCTGTGGTCGACGATGTCTTCAGGTCGTTGGGGCCAGGCGCGGCACCGCTGCCAGCAGTTCGCGCGTGTAGCCATGTTGCGGTCGCCCCAACACGGCGCCGCAGCGTCCCTGTTCGACGATGGCGCCGCCGCGCATCACCGCGACTTCGTCGGCGATGTACTCGACCACGCCGATGTTGTGCGTGATGAACAGGTAGCTCAGCCCCAGGTCGCGCTGCAGCTCGCGAAGCAGGTTGAGGATCTGCGCCTGCACCGACACATCCAGGGCCGAGGTCGGCTCGTCGCAGACCACCAGCTTGGGCTGCACGGCCAGCGCGCGGGCGATGGCGATGCGCTGGCGTTGGCCGCCAGAAAACTCGTGCGGAAAGCGTTCCAGCGCTTCACGACGCAAGCCGACGCGCTCGCTCAGGTCTTCGATGCGATTCCGTCGGGCCGCGGCGTCCATCTGCGGATGCAGCGCCTGCAGCCCTTCTTCGAGCAGCTCGAACACGCGCATGCGTGGATTCAGCGATGCAAACGGATCCTGGAAGATGATCTGCACGTCGCGCCGGGCCGCCAGCAATGCCTCGCCCTGCAGCTCGAACAGGTTGCGACCCTCCAGCAAGGCCTTGCCGTCGATGCGGGCCTGGCCGCGCAGCAGTTGCACGATGGCCTTGCCGGTGGTCGTCTTGCCGCAGCCCGACTCCCCCACCAGCGCCAGGGTTCGGCCCCGTGCCACCTCGAAGCTGACGCCCCTCACGGCAAGGAACGCACCGCTGGCGCGCTGCAGCAGCCCCTTGCGGGTGGGAAAGGCAACGCTCAGTTCCTGAACCTGCAGCAGCTGCGGCGCCCCGTGCCGGTCATCCGCAAGCGGCTCGAGTGCCGCCGACAGCGCAGCGTCGACCGTGACACGGCCTGACTCGGCTCCTGGCGCATGCAGAAGGCAACGCACCTGGCGCTGCGCACCGGCGTCGAACAATTCAGGCGCCAGCGTCGTGCAGGCCGGCAGCGCTTGGCCGCAACGTGGTGCAAAGCGGCAGCCCTGGAACTCGGTCCACAACGGCGGCACCGTGCCGGCAATGGCCTCCAGCGGCTGGCCGCGCCGATCGGCATCGGGCAAGGCGCGCAGCAGCGCGCGGGCATAGGGGTGCTTCGGCGCGGCAAAGAACTCGTCGGCCGGCGCCACCTCGATGATCTGCCCGGCATACATCAGCGCCACGCGGTGGGCCATGCCGGCCACGACGCCCAGGTCGTGGGTGATCAGCAGCAGGCCCATCTTCTGCTCGCGCTGCAGTGTGCGCAGCAGGTCCAGGATCTGCGCCTGGATGGTCACGTCCAGTGCGGTGGTGGGTTCGTCGGCCACCAGGAAGTCGGGCTCGGCGGCCAGCGTCATGGCGATCATGACACGCTGTTTCTGCCCGCCCGACAGGCGGAACGGATACTCGTCGATGCGCCGCTCGGGCTCGGGAATGCCGACCCGGCCCAGCCATTCGATGGCCTTGGCGCGTGCAGCGGCGCCGCGCAGCGCCGTGTGCGTCTCGATGGCCTCGACGATCTGGTCGCCGACACGCATCACCGGGTTCAAGCTGGTCGACGGCTCCTGGAAGATCATGCCAATGCGTGCGCCGCGCACGCTGCGCATCGTCGCCTCGGGCAGGCCCAGCAGGTCCAGGTCGCCGAGCCGCACCTGGCCATCGGCGATACGGCCGTTTTCCGGAAGCAGACGCATCAGCGCCAGCGCCGTCATGCTCTTGCCGCAGCCGCTTTCGCCCACAAGCGCAAAGGTCTCGCCGCGCTCGATGCTCAGGCGAACGCCGTCGAGCGCGCGCACCACGCCGGCCTCGGCGTCGAGTTCGACCTTCAGGTCGATGGCCTGCAGCAGTTCGCGCGTGTTCACGGGCTAGCCCTCTTCAGGCCCAGCTGCGGCCGGAAGGCGCGCGAGCGCGGGTCGAAGGCATCACGCACGCCGTCGGCAAACAGGTTGGCGGCCAGCACCAGCACCACCATGAAGCCGAAGGCGGCAGCGAAGGACCACCACACCACCGGGTCGCGGCTCATCTCGCTGCGCGCCAGGTTGATCATGCCGCCAAAGCTGTTCATCGACGGATCGACGCCCACGCCCACGTAGGACAGCACCGCCTCGTACAGGATCAGCGACGAGAACTCCAGCACCGTCACGATCAGCATCAGGTGCGCCAGGTTGGGGAAGATGTGGCGCCGCATGATGCGAGTGCTGGGCACGCCGAAGGCCTGCGCCGCCTGCACGAATTCCAGTTCCCGCAGCTTCAGCGTCTCGGCACGCAGCAGCCGGCACAGCCCGGCCCAGCCGGTCAGGCCGAGCACCGCGCACAGCAGGAACAGCTTGAGGTCGGCCCGTTCGGCGCCGGTCTCGAAAGCCTCCGGGTGCTGGTCGATGAAGACCTGCACCATCAGCACGCAGGCGGCGATCAGCAACACGTTGGGCACCGACGACAGCACGGTGTAGAGGTACTGGACGACCTCGTCGACGGGTCCGCGGAAGTAGCCGGCCAGGATGCCCAGGCCCACGGCCAGCGGCAGCGTGGCCACCGTGGCCAGCGTACCGATGACGAAGGCGGTGCGGATGCTCTTCAGCGCCTGGTAGAGCACGTCGTTGCCGGTGAGGTCGGTGCCGAACACGTGGTAGTGGCCGGCCAGTAGGGCCACCGGTCCGGCCAGCAGACCGATGACCCCCAGCGTGATGCAGGCCACGCGCCACGGGATGCGGCCCTCGCCGCGCCAGGCCGCCGCCATGGCCTGGGGCAAGGGCCGGTGGTCGCGTCGTGCCACCAGCGCCAGCAGCGCGACCGACAGCAGCGCGGCGACCAGCGCACCGAGCGCCAGGCCCAGCAGGCTGCGCCAGGCCAGGTCGCCCGGCCATTGTGTGGCCGGGTCCTGAAGGTGTGCGCCGCCGAACTTCAGCCGCGGCGCCACGCGTTGCACCTGGCCGTCGATCTCGACCGATTCCTTGGTGAAGCCCACGTAGGACAGCGGCCGCGAATAGGTGGCTTCGCGCGAGTCGACCAGGCGCACCAGCAGCGCGTCGAGCAGCGAGCGGGTGCGCGTGTCGTAGGCCGGCGCGCTGCTTTCGCTTCCCGCGGCCGGCGGCAGCAGCGGCCGGTAGTGCAGGCTGTCCAGCAGCGTGATGCCCAGGCACAGCGCCAGCACCACCGACGATGACAGTGCCGCGGCATCGCCGAAGACCTTGATCCAGTTGGCGCGCAGCCCCGGCCGGCGCAGCACCAAAAGCACGTAGCCCGCCAGCGCGGCGGCCATCAGCCACATCGCGGCATCGGTCCAGAGCAGCACGAACTTGGGCATGTCAGTACCGCCCGGCCGCCCGCAGGTACTGACGCGCCCCCTCGGGGGGCAGCGAACGAGGAGAACGTGGGGGCGCCATATCCTTAGGCCAGGCGCACCCGCGGGTCGGCCCAGGTGTAGGCCACGTCGATCAGGATGTAGGACAGGATGTACAGCAGCGAACCAAGGAAGACCATGGTGCGCACCACCGCGAAGTCCTGCTTGGTGATGGCCTCGATGACGTAGGCGCCCAGCCCGGGCAGGCCGAAGAAGCTCTCGAACACCAGGCTGCCCAGGAACACATAGGGCAGGTAGCTGCCCGCGCTGGTGATGATCGGGATCATCGCGTTGCGCAGCACGTGTCGATACAGCACGACCATCTCCGACAAGCCCTTGGCGCGGGCCGTTCGCACGTAGTCCTTGCCCAGTTCCTCGAGGAACATCGCGCGGTACAGCCGGGCCTCGGCACCCAGCCGCGCGACCAGCGACAGCGCGATCGGCAGCACCAGGAACTTGAGGACGTCCCAGCCCGCCACATAGCCCGAGATAGGCGACAGCTTGAGCACGCGCG
>JAGTRL010000339.1 GCA_018261815.1 Pseudomonadota bacterium | reverse complement strand
CCCATCTGCCCGGTCATGATGCCGGGGATCGGTTCCGGGATCAGCGCCGCATCGGCGCGGTAGCCCTGCACCAGGCAGGACAGCGCGCCGTTGCCGGTGCACTCCTCCTCGATCACCGATTGCAGGACCACCGGCGCCGCCGGTTCGAAGCCCAGATTGCGCAGCGCATCGAAGGCCATGCAGTAGGCGACGATGCCGGCCTTCATGTCGCCGGAGCCACGGCCGTAGAGCTTGTCGCCGTCGACCTTCGGCTCGAAGGGGGACTGGCTCCACAGCCGCGCGGCGCCCACCGGCACCACGTCGATGTGGCCGTTGAGGATCAGCGACTTGCCGCGCACCGGGCCCTTGGGCTGGTGCACGCCGACGACATTGCGTCGGCCGGTGTAGGAGACGATCGACGGCGAATAGCCCGGGTGGTCGCGGATCTTGTCCTCGTCGATCTCGAACTCGTCGACGCGCAGGCCGAGCTGCTGGAACTGCTGCGCCATCAGTTGCTGCGCGCCGGCCTCGTCGCCCAGCAACGAAGGCTCGGCCACCAGCCGCGACAGCAGCTGCACCGCCGGTGCACGCAGTTCGGCCACCGCAGCGCGGATCGCCTGGGCGTCGAGGGTTTCGGACAGGATCGCGGACATGGGCTTCTCCGGTGGGCTGGGCTGCTGCACTGTAGCGCGCCAAGGCAGCGCCGCTATAGTTTTGGCCCACTGACGAGGAAAATCGAACATGCAGGCCATCCGCTTCGATCAACGTGTCGCCCTGGTCACCGGCGCCGGGGGCGGTCTGGGCCGCGCCCATGCGCTGGAGCTGGCGCGGCGCGGCGCCAAGGTGGTGGTCAACGATCTCGGCGGTACGGTCAACGGCGTCGGCGGCGACCATGCCGCCGCCGACCAGGTGGTGGCCGAGATCCGCGCCGCCGGCTTCGAGGCCGTGCCCAACCACGACAACATCGCCACGGCCGAAGGTGCGCGCCGGCTGGTGCAGTGCGCACTGGACCACTACGGCCGGATCGACGTGCTGATCAACAACGCCGGCATCCTGCGCGACAAGTCGCTGGCCAAGATGGAGCCGGCCGACTTCGAATCGGTGGTCGCCGTGCACCTGCTCGGCTCGGCCTGGTGTTCGCACGCGGTGCTGGCCCACATGCAGGGCTGCGCCTATGGCCGCATCGTCATGACCACCTCGGCGGCGGGCCTGTACGGCAACTTCGGCCAGACCAACTACGGCGCTGCCAAGCTGGGCATCGTCGGACTGATGAACTCGCTCAAGCTCGAAGCCGGCAAGTACGGCATCCTCGTCAACACCGTGGCGCCAGTGGCGCTGACGCGCATGACCGAAGGCCTGCCCTTCAGCGCGATGCTGCAGGAAGCCACGCCTGAACGTGTCAGCGCGGCCGTGGTCTACCTGGCCAGCGAGGCCTGCGGCTTCACCGGCGAGATCGTCGCCGCGGGCGCCGGCTACTTCGCCCGTGTGCAGATGATGGAAGGCCAGGGTGTGCACCTGGCCGGCGACGAGCTCACCCCCGAAGGCGTGGCCGCCCACTGGGACCGCATCGCCGACATGTCGGCGGCGCGGCCCTTCGGCTCGGCCAGCGCCGCGCTGATGGGCGCCTTTGCGTCGAAGTAGTCAGACGTCGACTTCGATCGCGTCGCCGTGCAACTCCATCAGCTCGCGCCGCGCCGCGGCCTCGCCCTTGCCCATCAGCTTGGTCAATGACAGCACGGTGGCATCGAAGCCAGCGCTGCCATAGGCCACCGGCAGCAGCCGGCGCGTGTCGGGGTTGAGCGTGGTCTCCCACAGCTGCTCGGCATTCATCTCGCCCAGGCCCTTGAAGCGGCTGATGCTCCAGCTGCCGTCGCGCGCGCCTTCCTTGCGCAGCTTGTCCAGCGTGGCCTCGAGCTCGCCTTCGTCCAGCGCATAGATCTTCGCCGCCGGCTTCTTGCCGCGCGCCGGCGCATCGACGCGGAACAGCGGCGGCTTGGCTACGTACACATGACCACGCTCGATCAACTTCGGAAAGTGGCGCAGGAACAGTGTCAACAGCAGCACCTGGATGTGCGAGCCGTCGACATCGGCATCGCTGAGGATGCACACCTTGCCGTAGCGCAGCCCGCTGAAATCGGGCGTGTCGTTCGGCCCATGCGGGTCGATGCCCACGGCCACCGCGATGTCGTGGATCTCGTTGTTGGCAAACAGGCGGTCGCGTTCGACCTCCCATGAGTTGAGCACCTTGCCACGCAGTGGGAGGATGGCCTGCGTCTCCTTGTCGCGGCCCATCTTGGCGCTGCCGCCGGCCGAATCGCCCTCGACCAGGAAGACCTCGTTCAGCTTCAAATCGCGGCTTTCGCAGTCGGTCAGCTTGCCGGGCAGCACGGCCACGCCGGAGCCCTTGCGCTTTTCCACCTTCTGCGATGCGCGCTGGCGGGTCTGCGCCTGCCGGATCACCAGGTCGGCCAGCTTCTTGCCATATTCCACATGCTGGTTCAGCCACAGCTCCAGCGCGGGCTTGACATAGGCCGACACCAGCCGCAGCGCATCGCGGCTGTTCAGCCGCTCCTTGATCTGGCCCTGGAACTGCGGGTCCAGCACCTTCGCGCTGAGCACGAAGCTGGCGCGCGAGAACACGTCCTCGGGCATCAGCTTCACGCCCTTGGGCGCCAGCGCATGCAGCTCGATGAAGCCCTTGATCGCACCGAACAGGCCGTCCTTCAGCCCGGCCTCGTGCGTGCCGCCCACCAGTGTGGGGATCAGGTTGACGTAGCTCTCGCGCAGCGTGGCGCCGTCCTCGGTAAAGGCCACGCACCAGGCGGCACCTTCGCCTTCGGCGAAGTTCTCGGTCTCGTTGCCGGTGGCGTACTGCTCGCCTTCGAACAGCGGGATCAGCGGCTCGGCGGCGAGGTGCTGGTTCAGGTAGTCGCGCAGGCCGCCCTTGTAGAGCCAGGTCTGTGTGATGTCGGCCCCCGGCCGCTTCGCGTCCGCCCCCCGCGGGGGCTCGCCGCCGTCTTGGGGCGGCCCGGCGACGGCGGCGGCGTTCGCCTTCTCCTGCGTCAGCGTGACCGTCACGCCGGGCATCAGCACCGCCTTGCTGCGCAGCAGGTGCATCAACTCGTGCTTTGGCAGTTCGGCGCTGTCGAAGTACTTCGCGTCGGGCCAGACACGCACGCAGGTGCCGTGCTTGCGCTCGCCCGCGGTGGCGGCGCGGACCTGAAGTGTGTCGCTGACGTCGCCGCCGCCGAAGGCCAGCGTTGCCACCTGGCCGTCGCGCCACACTGTCACCTGCAGCCGCCTGGCCAGCGCGTTGGTAACGCTGACGCCCACCCCGTGCAGCCCGCCGGAAAAGCTGTAGGCGCCGCCCGCGCCCTTGTCAAACTTGCCGCCGGCATGCAGCCGCGTGAACACGATCTCGACCACCGGCACCTGCTCCTCGGGGTGCAACCCGAAGGGAATGCCGCGCCCGTCATCGTCGACGCTGACCGAGCCATCGGCATGCAGCGTCAACGCGATGCGCTTGCCGAAGCCGGCCAATGCCTCGTCGGCCGCGTTGTCGATCACTTCCTGGATCACGTGCAGCGGGTTGTCGGTGCGCGTGTACATGCCCGGCCGCTGCTTCACGGGCTCCAGGCCCTTCAACACGCGGATCGAGGCTTCGGCGTAATTGCCTTGCTTGCTTGTTGCCATGGCGGCGGATTGTAGGGACCGGCCTCGAGCCGGCCCTGCCACGGCGGCGCCCTCAAGCCATCGTGCGGCTGCGGCTGCGCAGCCCAGGCGTGTACACGCCGGCGACGTGGATCGACAGCGTCTCGACGCGGGCTTGCTGGCCCACGGCCGGGATCGCCAGGTGCACCCAGCGGCCGTACTCGTGGATGATCTGGTCATAGGGCGCG
>JAGTRL010000338.1 GCA_018261815.1 Pseudomonadota bacterium | reverse complement strand
TCGGCGCCGGGGTTCGGCGCGTCCAGGTCGGTGGCATTGCAGACGATGCCGTTGAACTCGTGGCCGAACTCCACGGCCGGGCCGAAGACGCGCCGGTGCACCGCCAAGCTCGGCGGCGCCGCGTGGGTGAAGCACACCAACCGCGGGTGCCAGCCGGCGCCCATGAACACCTGCAGCACGCGGAAGGTGACGCCGACCACGAGTTCGGTCGCCTGGCGCACCGACGTGGCGCCTTCGGCGGCCAGTTCGGTGCGGATCGCGACCAGTCCGCCGTACTCCTCGACCTGCACCGCGACGCCCTCGTTGTGCACGTGGACGTGGTGCATCAGCACCTCGAGTGCGCTGTGCAACGTTGGCTCGTCGCGCACCAGCAGCGCCAGCGGGCCCAGGTTCGACAGCCGGCGCGATTCGGCCATGCGCAGGCCGAAGGCCGGCTCGTGGCCACGCCCGGCGGCGATCTCGAGCAGTCGGCCGACGCCCCGCGTGGGCACCTTCAGGTCGGGCTCGGTCAGGCAGCGCGGCGGCAGACCGGCCTCGACCAGCAGCGCGCGCGCATCGAGGCCGCATGCCGAAGCCACTTCGGCGAAATGGGTCAGCGCGGCGCTGCGCACCAGGGCTCCGGTCAGCTTCGCGGTCATGTCCCGTAATGGCAAGTTGATGTCCCGCAATGTTAATCGCGAAAACGAACCCGAGCCAACAATGCCGGGCATCGACACACCGCTATCCGAAGGCCCTGCAATGACCCCGAACCGACCCGCGACGCCGATCTGCGACCAACTGCGCGCCGCCGGCGAGTGGAACCCGAACTGGCAGCCGTTCTATGAACTGGACCCGGCGTGGACCGAGGGCTTCATGGCCGTCGGCCTGAGGCCGATGCTCGCCGGCGCGCTCAACGCCAAGACGATGGAGTTCATCGCCATCGCGGTCGACGCCTCATGCACCCACATGTACGGCCCCGGCGTGCGCCGGCACATCCGCAAGGCGCTTGAGCTCGGCGCCACCAAGGAAGAGATCGCTGCGGTGCTGCAGCTGACCAGCGTGCTGGGCATCCACACGATGAGCCTGGGCGCGCCGATCCTGCTCGAAGAAATCGCGGCGAAGCACAGCGCCGATGCCAGCCCCCGAACCACCGCCCGCTGACTCCCCCAACACACACACACTTCCAAGGACACGACCATGCAATTCCTCGACGACTCCCTTCTGCCCGAGAACCAGCAGCCCCTGGTGATCCAGGTCGCCCCCTACGGTCCCGAGTTCCTGCCGAGTGACTCCGACGACATCCCGGTGACGATGGCCGAGCAGGTGCAAAAGGCGGTCGATTGCTGGAACGCCGGCGCCACCGTGCTGCACGTGCACTGCCGCGAGGCCGACGGCAAGGGCAGCAAGCGCCTGTCGATGTTCAACGAGATGCTCGACCGCCTGCGCAGCGCGGTACCGAAGATGCTGCTGCAGGTCGGCGGTTCGATCTCCTTCGCACCCGAAGGCGAGGGCGGCGACGCCCAGTGGCTGAACGACGACACGCGCCACATGCTGGCTGAGCTGACCCCGAAGCCCGACCAGGTGACGATCGCGATCAACACCAACCAGATGAACGTCTGCGAGCTGTTGACCGCCGACGACGTCGAAGGCACTTCGCTGGCGCAGCCGGCGTACCAGGCCGCCTACAGCGAGATGACGATCCCCTCGGGCCCGGCCTTCGTTGCCGAGCACCTGAAGCGGCTGCAGGCCGCCGGCATCCAGCCGCACTTCATGCTCGGTGATGCCGGCCAGCTCGAGACCGTCGAGCGGCTGATCCGCCGCGGCACCTACACCGGCCCGCTGGTGCTGAACTGGGTCGGCATCGGCGGCGGCGCCGACGGCCCGAACCCGTACAACATGATGGAGTTCGTGCGCCGCGTGCCTGCCGGCGCGGTGCTGACCATCGAGGCCTTCATGCGCAACGTGCTGCCGCTGGGCACGATGGCGATTGCGATGGGCCTGCACGTGCGCGTCGGCATCGAGGACAACCTGTGGGGCCGCAAAGGCGAGCGCATCACCAGCGTCAGGCAGGTCGAGCAGATGGTGCGCATCTCGCGCGAGCTGTACCGAGAGGTGGCCAGCGGCGAACAGGCCAAGGCGATCTACCAGATCGGCACCCACTACAGAACCGCCGACGAAACGCTGGCCAAGCTCGGCTACGCCCCGAACCGCCGGTCCGGCGAGCGTGGCGCGCCGGTGCGCCTGGCGGCCTGAGCACACACCACATCACCCCGGAGACAAACCGATGAAGACCCTGTTCAAGACCACACGCCGTGCCGCCCTCGGCGTGATCGCCGGCGCCGCGCTGCTCGCCACCGCACCGGCTGCGTTGGCGCAGGCCTGGCCCAGCAAGCCGGTGCGCATCCTGATCGGTGCGCCTGCGGGCGGCACCGCCGACATCGTCGCCCGGCTGCTGGCCGACGGCCTGCAGAAGGAATGGGGCCAGCCGGTGATCGTCGAGTCCAAGCCCGGCGCGGCCGGCATGATCGCGATGCAGGAATTCCTCGGCCAGCCTGCCGACGGCCATACCCTGCTGGTGTCGGTGAACGCGCTGGTAACCGAAATTCCGCATGTCATCAAGGTGCGCTTCGACCCCTTCAAGGATGTCAAGCCGCTGGCCGAGCTGGCGCGCAGCGGGCTGGTCTTCGTGGCCAACGCCTCGCTGCCGGCGAAGAACGTGCCTGAGCTCGTGACCTATGCCAAAGCCAACCCGGGCAAGCTGTCCTATGCGTCGTACAGCGCCGGCACGATCTCGCACACCATGGGCCTGGAGCTGAACAAGTCCGCCGGCACCGACCTGAACCACGTGCCCTACAAGGGCTCGCCGCCGGCGCTGCAGGACCTGGCCGGTGGCCACGTGCAGCTGATGTTCGACGGCCCGGCGACCTCGATCCCGATGATCAAGGGCGGCAAGATCAAGGCGCTGGCCGTCAGCGGCCCCAAGCGCAACCCGGCAATGCCCGAGGTGCCGACGTTCGCCGAGCAGGGCTACCCGATGCTCGACGACGTGGCCTGGATGGGCCTGTGGATCAAGCCCGATGTGCCGGCCGACGTGCAGGCGAAGATCCGCCAGGCCGCGCTGAAGGTGATGACGCAGCCGGCGGTGCAGACGCGCCTGGCCGAGCTGGGTAACGACCTGGGCAGCGGCGCCTCGCCGGAGGATCTGGCCAAGTCGCTGCGCGTGGCCTCCGACAAGCAGGGCGCGACGCTGCGTGCACTGGGAGTCAAGCCGCAGGAACTCGGTGGCTGAGCGCGGAGTCGGCCAGGTGCACGCGGTGCTGCGTTGCGACGGCTCCGGCCGGCTGCAGGGCAAGGTGGCGCTCGTCACCGGAGCGGGGCCGGGCCTGGGCGGCGCGATCGCGTTGGCCATGGCCGGCGAAGGCGCACGGCTGGTGCTCTGCGACATCGATGCCGAGGCGCTGGCCAGCACGCAGGCACGGCTCGACGAGCTCGGCGCCGAGTGCCTGGCCCTGCGCTGCGACGTCTCCGACCGTGCCGCGGTCGACGCCATGTTCGAGCAGGCGGCCGAGCGTTTCGGCACGGTCGACATCCTGGTCAACAACGCGGCCCGCGTGCCCAGCGCGCCGGCCGAGGAGGCGCGGCGCAACCTGCACTACCAGTACATGACGACGCCGATGCCGCGCCAGTCGCTCGGCATCGTCTCGTCGCTCAGCGACGACGACTGGCTCAAGTGGTGGGGCGTGAACATGCATGGCGTCTTCTGGTGCACCCGCGCGGCGCTGCGACTGATGGAGCCGCGGCGTGCGGGCAAAATCGTCAACATCGCGTCGATCGCTGGGCTGGGCGCGGCGAGCACGCACAGTCCCGGCTACTCGGCCACCAAGGCTGGCGTCATCAGCCTG
>JAGTRL010000337.1 GCA_018261815.1 Pseudomonadota bacterium | reverse complement strand
GGTCGGGCAGCATCTGGCCGATGTGGAGGCCGTCTTCGTCGATGCTGAACTCGCGCAGCTGGTTCGAGTGGGCACTGGCGCGCACCTTGACGACGGCGACGACGCGCAGCAAGCGGCTGTCGACCTCGATGTAGCGCTGCACGATGATGGCGTCGGTCAGGAAGGCGGCGCCGTAGGGGCTGAAGCGCAGGTCGGTGTAACGGTCTTCCAGCTCCGAGGTCATCATCACGCTGACGCCTTCGCCGGCCAGCACCGTCACCAGCCGCAGCAGCGATTCGCGGAAGTCGTCGCGGAAGGTCGGCGCCAAGGCCAGCTCGAAGCCGGTGAGCGAATCGATGACGACGCGCGTGGCCTTCAACCGTCGCACCTCGCTCAGCAGCAGCGACACCACCTCGTCGATGGACAGGTCCGAGCCGCGGCTGTCGACCAGCCCGACCTGCCCGCCTTCGACCAGGTCGACGAGCACGCGGTTGCGCGCCCGGTTGGGGTGCTGCTCGAAGGCCGCGATGACGCCGGTCTCGCCGCAACGCACGCCCTCGGCCAGGAAGGTGGCGGCCAGGATGCTCTTGCCGGAGCCGGAGGGCCCCGCCACGAGCACCGAGTAGCCCCGCGGCAGTCCGCCGCCGAGCATCTCGTCCAGACCTGCCACGCCCGTCAGCAGCCGCGGGCCTTGCTCCGGCGCCGGCAAGCCGGCGGGCTGGCCCGAACCCATGCCGGCCGGGGCGAAGACCTTGATGCCGGCGGTGCTGATGCGGAAGGTGTGCAGCCCGGGCAGCGTCGGCTGGCCGCGCATCTTCATGATCTCGATCTTGCGCACCATGGAGTTGCGCTGCACGCTCTGGCGCACCCAGATCAGGCCGTCGGCGACGGTGAACACCGGGTTGGCGTCGGTCTCGACGAAGTATTCGCCGATCAGGAAGGTAGTGGCCTGCCAGCTGGTCATCAGCATGCCCAGCTGCTGCACGAACTGCTGCAGCTTGTGGTGCGGGTTGCTCTCGCTGGCGCTGGCAAAGACCACCGAGCGGAACGAGTCCACGAAGACCAGTGCCGGGCTGTACAACGTGACTGCTTCGACGATCTGCCGCAGCACATGGTCCAGCTCGCCGGCCATGGCGGCTTCCGACAGGTTGATGAAGCGCACCGAGCGGTCGATGGCGTCTTGGTCGAAGAAGTCGAACTGCTGCTGGTAGCGCAGCATCTTCAGCGGCGGCTCGCCCAGCACGGTGAAGTACAGCGCCGGGCGCTCGGGCGTGGCCAGCGCGAACATCATCTGGTGGGCCAGCGTGGTCTTGCCGCAGCCCGGCGGGCCGGCGATGAGGTTGAACGAATACTGCGGCAAGCCGCCGCCCAGCACTTCGTCCAGGCCGGGCACGCCGGTGGCCAGACGTTGGATGATCACTTTGTGGCTCATGGCGAGGTGTCCTGCGCGGCCGCGCCGCTCGATGGGGGTTCCCACACCGAACGCAGCAATCGCGCGGTGAGCGAGGGGCCGATCAGGCTGGCCAGCAACTCGTGGAAGGTGGTGAGGAACGCATTGCCGCCGGCCGCAGCTTCGGCGCTGCTGCGCTGCGCGAGCACGGACTTGAGCACCGCCGGGTCGGTGTCGGTGAGCACGCCTTCATCGCGACCGGCCAGCCACGGGTGCTGCGCCGCGGCCAGGTGCACGGTGCGGCGGTAAAGCGCGACCAGGCCGAGCGGTCCGACGATGGGCGTCAGCGCGTCGTCGATCTCTGTCCAGATCGCGAGAACCGCGGCCGCGATCTGCGTGGGATCCGCTTCGCTTGCGACCCGGTTTGCCAGAGGCTGTTGCATTCACCGCCTCTCGTTCTGTTTCAGGGCACCAACATCCGTTCATCAACGGACCCGATCATCGTACGCTACCGCTCACAGCTTGCGCATCGAGCCAGCCGATTGCCTCGAGACCGCATTGATGAAACTCAATCCGCAGGCCACCCAGACTGCTTGCGCCTCCTGCCGCCTACTGCTTCTGCGCGACCACCTTGCCCTGGGCATTGATGAATACCCGGTAGCGATTGCCGTCCTTGCAGGTGGCGACGTGATCATCATCCTTCAGCCGCCTGGCCGAGACCACCTGGCCACAAGGCAGGCCGAGCAGCGCGATCACCGACGTGAGGTCCTTCAGCAGTGCGGCATCCTCTGCCGCGCGCGCGGGCAGTGACGAAAGCGCCGTCAGCAAGGCGGCAAGGATCCAAATACTCGCGCGATCATTCAACATACATCTCCTTCGCACCGGCTAGACCGCCGCAAACTTTGCGGGGTTGGACAGAATGCCCCAGATGGCCTCGCGCGAACCAGCGATGGCGCTGGCCAGCGGCGGGTCGGCGTCCTGCAGCAGCGCCAGCACCTTGAGCACCAGCATGTCATAGGAGCGCCGCAAGTCGGCCAGCGAGGTCTTCAGCTTGCCCTGGTAGAACGCCCGAAACTGATCGAGCAGCGCGTCGATCTGGTTCTTCAGGGTGAGCTTGGTGAACACGCCGATCGCCTGGGTCTCCTTGAGCCGGGTCTCGAGCGATTTCAGATCCAGTGGCGCCGCGGCTTGCACTTTCGCCGGGGCCACGGCGGGCGTCTCGCTCTTCGCGGGCGGTGCCGCAGCCGACGGCGTGGCGGCGGGCTTCGCTGGCGCCTTGGGAGGCGCCGCAGCAGCCTTGGCCGCACCCTGAGCCGGTGAGGCCGACGGCACGACGCTGGGCTGCGTGGCCTTGTCCACGGTGGCAACACGCTCCGCCGCCTTCGCCTGGGTCGGCGGCACCGGGGCAACCGCCTTGGGTTCGACCGAGACGGTCGTCGCCGCCGGCGCGGCTTGCGGCAACGCCTCGGGCTGCGGCGCACGTTCGATGCCGGCGCAACCCGCGGTGAGCAGCACGCCCAGCAATGCGCCCCTCCGCGCCGAGGCGTTGAACGCTTCGGTCACACGCCGCAGCGCCGGCCACTGGATCCTCCAGGGCGGCAAGGCTTGGCTGCGAGTGAGGTCGGTGGAGTTCATTCGGGCAGGCAATTGCTGAGGTTCGGCGATGGGTCGTGGCGCCTCGCAAAGCACTCGCCACTGGTTGAAGCAGCGTAGCAGACAAGCGGCTGCCATCGTCGGTCTTTCGCACCGTTGGCCTGACGGCCGACAGCCGATGTCGGGCTCGTCCTACAGCGATGTCCGGCAGCGGTGGCTATGGTTGCCGCAGAGCCTTCGGGTTCGATTCGTTGTCCGGTGGGATCGGCAACGAAGGCCTTGCGCCAGCCCCATCGAACTCCGTGTCCATTGCATCGAACGGGCACGACAGGACTGCTGGCACCTCCATTTCATCGATGACACAAGGAACGAACATGAGTACCAACTACGTGACGCGCGACAACTTCGGCATGTACGCCAACAAGAACGAGGGCCCGGGCCCGGAACTGATGGGCGCCAACACGCTGCTCGGCAACGACGTCTACAACAAGGACGGCCAGGATTTGGGCGACATCAAGGAGTTCATGATCGACATGGCCTCGGGCAAGATCGCCTATGCGGTACTGTCTTTCGGCGGCCTGCTCGGCATGGGCGAGAAGCTGTTCGCAGTGCCCTGGGCGGCGTTGACGCTGGACACGGTGAACGAGCGTTTCACGCTCAATGTGCCGAAGGACGCGCTGAAGGACGCGCCGGGCTTCAACAAGGACCGCTGGCCGACGATGTCGGACAAGACCTGGGCCGCCGGCGTGCACAAGTTCTACGGCATGCCGTACAGCGCAGACTGACGCCATTGCAGCCATGAGGCTGCACCGCATCGCACCAGGAGGTGCGATGCAGGGTGCGCGGGGACGGGCTTTCTCAGGCCGCGTCCCTGCACCACCCCCCAGGCGCACAGGGTGTCATTGACCCCGATCGGTGGATAGCCGC
>JAGTRL010000336.1 GCA_018261815.1 Pseudomonadota bacterium | reverse complement strand
CGGGTGTACTTCGGGTTGGTCGCCGACGGCGAGATCTGCGGAATGCCGGCGGTGTTGTAGACCTGCGAGGCCGGGATCGTGGTGCCCGAGTTCAGATGCCCGATGACACCCTGGACCTTGGCGTCGACCAGCTTCTGCGCCACGGCGGTGCCCTGCTTCGGATCGCCCGCGTCGTCTTCGGCCAGAAGTTCGAACTTGGCCTTCTGCCCGCCGATCATCACGCCCTTGGCGTTCAGGTCGTCGATGGCCATGCGCGCGCCCATCTCGTTGTCCTTGCCCAGGTGGGCGATGGCGCCGCTGGTCGGGCCAACGTGGCCGATCTTGATGACCAGTTCGCTCGGCGGCGGCGCGGCGGCCGGCGCGGCAGAGGCCGCCGGAGCAGCCGCCGTCGCCGTAGGCGCTTCCTCTTTCTTGCCACATGCCGCCAGCAGCACGGCCGCGGAGGCGACAACCGATAGGGTGAACTTGTTCATGAAGGGGGTTCCTGTAAAAAAAGAAGTACCTAGGATGATACGGGATTGACAAGCCTGCCCGGTATCCGGGTCAGCGAGACTTGCTTTTTGCCCCGGAGCGGCGGAGTTCCCACGGAACAAGCCGGTTCAGGCTGCCGCCTGCGGATGGTGCCGGATGGTCCAGCCGCGTGACTCGTAGGCGCGCCAGCGGGCGCGGGCGCGCTGACGCTCCTCGCCTTCGACGGGAACGATCTCGATGATGCGCTCGAAGGGCTCGCCAACCTCGGGAGGATCTCCTCCCAGGTTCACCAGCACCCTCGGGCAAGGTCTGGGCGGCTCGCCTTCGCACAGCCAGATCGGCGTGCGGCGCAGTACGGCATCGACCCCCCGCCCAGGCTGCACCCTCAGGTGGGGTACGAACTCCTGCGCCTCGAAGGTCCACAGCTCGCGGTCCAGCGCAGCCAGCGTGTTGGACGGCGCGATGACCAGCACCGCCACGCCCTGCCGCCAGGCCTTGCGCAGCAGCCGGCAGGCAAATCGCACGGGCGCGTCAACGCCGCTGTGGAAATCGACCTGCGACACGTTCAGCCAGCGCGCCCCAGCACGAACTGTGTCAGCAGCGGTACCGGCCGGCCCGTGGCGCCCTTGGCGGGGCCCGACTTCCATGCGCTGCCGGCAATGTCCAGGTGCGCCCACGGATACTTGGCGGTGTAGCGCTTCAGGAACATCGCCGCGGTGATGGCGCCGCCGGCACGCGGTCCGACGTTGCCCATGTCGGCGAAGTTGCTCTTCAGGCCTTCGTCGTACTCTTCGTCCAGAGGCATGCGCCAGCACGGGTCCAGCGCCGCCTGTCCGGCCCGGTCCAGTTCGGCGGCCAGCGCATCGTCCGGGCTGAACATTCCACTGCGGTGATGGCCGAGCGCCACCACGCAGGCGCCAGTCAGGGTGGCAATGTCCACCACCGCTGCAGGCTTGAAACGCTCGGCATAGGTCAGCGCGTCGCACAGGATCAGCCGGCCCTCGGCGTCGGTATTGAGGATCTCCACCGTCTGTCCCGACAGGCTGGTGACCACGTCGCCGGGCTTCACGGCGCTGCCGCTGGGCATGTTCTCGCAGGCCGGGATCAGGCCCACCAGATTGACCTTCGGCTTGAGCTGCGCCACGGCGCGGAAGGTGCCCAGCACACTGGCGGCGCCGCCCATGTCGAACTTCATCTCGTCCATTTCGGCCGCCGGCTTGATCGAGATGCCGCCGGTGTCGAAGGTGATGCCCTTGCCCACCAGCACCAATGGCGCCACCGTCTTGGCGGCGCCGCGGTACTGCAGCACGATGAACTTCAGCGGTTGTTCCGAGCCCTGGGCCACCGCCAGGAAGCAGCCCATGCCGAGCTTCTCGACCTCCTTGCGGTTGAGCACTTCGATTTCCAGGTCGTGCGCCTTGGCCAGGCGCCGCGCCTCGTCGGCCAGGTACGACGGCGTGCAATGGTTGCCTGGCCGGTTGGCGCATTCGCGTGCCAGTGCCACGCCGGCGGCAACCGCCTCGCCGCGATGCAGGCCGTCGCGCACGGTCGCGCTCTCGGCCGTGCCGCAGGCCAGGGTGACGCGCAGCAGCTTCGACACCGCCGGTGCCGACGGCTTGGTGTGGCGGTACACATACAAGGCATCGCCCACTGCGCCGGCCAGCACCTCGGCCTGCGTCGCGTCGACCGGCTGGGGCAGCGCCGAGGCCACCAGCAGATGCCGCGCACCGCCGCCTTTCAACAGCCCCAGACCGGCGACCAATGCAGCCCGGAAGGCCTTGGCCGAGGCCCCGCTGGCGGCCGCGAACACGACGCGCGATGCCTTCACGCCCGGCAGGCCATGCAGGTACAGGCAGCGCCCCGCCTTGTAGGCCAGATCGCCCTCCTTCAGCGCGCCGGTCAATGCCGTGCCCAGCGCCTTGCCCAGGGCCTCGGGCGAGGTGCCCTCACCCACCACCAGCAGCAGCGCATCGGCCTCGGCATGGCGCAAGTCCTTGAGCTCGGCGGCCTGAATCTTGAAGTCCATAATTCGATCCGGTATGCAAAGCGGACCATGTTATTCGATAGCACGCTGAGGCGTGACCTGGCCCGCACCTTCGGCGCAACGCTGGTGGTGCTGCTGACCATCGTCATCACCATGCTGCTGGTGCGCACCTTGTCGCTGGCTGCCAGTGACATCGTCGAACCGAAGGACGTGGTGCTGGTGCTGGGCTACACGACGCTGGGCCACCTGGCCACGATCCTGAACTTGTCGTTGTTCGTGTCCATCGTCGTCACGCTCGGCCGCATGTACCGCGACAGCGAGATGGCCATCTGGTTCGCCAGCGGCCTGGAGCTGGCGCGATTCGTCCGGCCGGTGCTCTACACCTTCTGGCCGGTGCTGCTGGTGATCTGCCTGCTGCTGGCGTTTGCCTGGCCCTGGGTCAACCGCAACAGCAGCGAACTGCGCGACCGCTATGCCCAGCGCTCCGACCTGGCCCGGGTGTCGCCCGGGGTGTTCCAGAGTTCCTCGGACGGGCAGCGGGTGTTCTTCGTCGAACGCGACCCAAGCGACGAGATCAGCGTGCGCAACATCTTCGCGCTGTCGAACAAGGACGCGCTGGAAAGCGTGGTGTCGGCACGTGGCGGGCGCATCGACGTGCAGGGCGACGAGCGCTTCCTGGTGCTCGAGTCCGGCCAGCGCAGCGATGTCAACACCACCACGGGCGAGACCACGATTGCCGGCTTCGAGACCTACCGCGCGCTGGTCGACATCAGGGCGTTGCGCCGCGTGCGCGAGCAGCCGGCCAAGACCATGGGCACCGCCGAGCTGATGCGCACGCCCACGCCGCGCAACCAGGGCGAGCTGGTCTGGCGCTTCGGCCTGATGCTGGCGGCAGTCAACCTGTCGCTGCTGGCCATCGGGCTGGCGCATGTCAACACGCGGCGGCCCAGCAACCTGAACCTGGTGGTGGCGCTGGTCGGCTCGCTGGCCTACTTCAACTCGATCAACCTGACGCAGAGCTGGGTCGCCAACGGCCGATTCGGCATGGTGCAGGCTCTGCTCGCGCTGCATGGCGGCGTGTTCCTGGTGGCGCTGGCCTTGTTGTGGTGGCGCGACCATTCGGCGGTGCTGTACTTCCGCCACAGTCCCACCCGCATGGTGCCGGCATGAAGACGGTGCGCCGCATGCTCTACCGCGACGTCGTGTCGTCGGTGGCCTTCGTCGCCCTGGCCTTCCTGTCGCTGTCTTTCTTCATCGACTTCGTCGACGAACTGCAGAAGATCGGCCGCCCCGGTTTCACGCTGTGGATGGCGGTCGCGGGCGCGACGCTGGAGCTGCCGGGCAACCTGTATGAACTGCTGCCGATCGCGGTGCTGATCGGCACCATCTATTCGATGGCCCGGCTGGCACAGAGCTCGGAGTTCACCATCCTGCGCAC
>JAGTRL010000030.1 GCA_018261815.1 Pseudomonadota bacterium | reverse complement strand
CCCAGGATCCAGCGTTTGACCAAAGAGGCCACCCGGTGCACGCCAGGCATCGTGACATGGGCCGGTGACTCGGCGCCGAGCATGACTTGGCGGTTGTGCTCGAAGCCGATCTTGCTCAGCGAGCGGTAGGCTGCCGAGCCGTCGGTTAGCACCCGCGCACCGCGCTCGATGTTGTCCTGCACGAACGGCACCACGCAGGCATCGGAGTCGTTGTCGATGCGGCGCAAGCGGATCCGACCGAAGCCCTTGGGCTGGAGAATTTCCACGGCGATGGCCACGAGGATCTTGTTCGTCTTGCTCTTGCGCCCCTCGCTGGACAACGGCTTGTCGCGATCGGAGATGGCCAGGTAGGTCTCGTCGACTTCCACCTCGCCCTTGAGCAGTTCGCGCTCCGGGCGCCCCATGGCTCGGCGAAAGCGATGCAGCATCGTCCAGGCCGTTTCGTAGCTGCCCAGCCCGAGTACGCGCTTCAACCCCAGCGCACTGACACCCAGTTTCTGGTTGGTCACGTACCAGGCTGCCGCCAGCCACACCCGCAGCGGTGTGCGCGTCTTGTCGAAGATGGTGCCGGCCGTCACCGAACCCTGGTGGGAGCAACTGCGGCACATGAGGCGAGATCGGCTCGATCGGTACGGCTCATCGGCCACCCCGCAGGCCGGGCAAACGAAGCCGCTCGGCCAGCGCAGCTTCTCCAGATAGCCTAAACAGGCCTCTTCACTGGCAAACCAGTCGAGGAATTCGCTCCAGTTGCGCGGGTAGTCTTTACCTGCAACAGGCGCTGCGATATGCTGGACATTCATCCAGTAACTCTAGCGTAGATGGAGCTAAGTGGATACCCCTTATAAATGTACAGTTCGCGATAGTCGCCTACCGGTGTGTCGCCACCCGATGTGGCTGCACTTCCGCAGCCCGGTGCCGCAGCGGCCCCGCAGCGCCGCCTGCTGGACCAGTTGCGTGAGCAACTGCGCTACCGGTACTACAGCCTGCGCACCGAGGAGGCCTACGTCCACTGGGTGCGCGCCTTCGTTCGCTGGTCGGGCTTGCGCCATCCACGGCAGATGGGTGTTGCCGAAGTGCAGGCCTTTCTGGCCTGGCTGGCCACCGAGCGGCAGGTGTCGGTGTCTACCCACCGGCAGGCGCTGGCTGCCTTGCTTTTTCTGTACCAGAAGGTGTTCGGGCTGCAATTGCCCTGGATGCAGGAGATCGATCGCCCGCAGCGCAAACCGCGCCTGCCGGTGGTGCTGTCGGTGGCCGAGGTGCGTGCTGTGCTCGCACTGCTCGACGGCACGCATGCCGTGCTGGGGCAGTTGCTCTATGGCACTGGCATGCGCATCACCGAGGCCCTGCAGTTGCGCACCAAGGATGTCGACTCCGAGCGTGGCGTCATCGTCGTGCGCGACGGCAAGGCAGGCAAGGACCGTGTCGTCATGTTGCCGTCGTCGCTGGCACCGGCGCTGAAGGCGCAGCTGCGTCGCGCCCACGGCTTGTGGCTGGCCGACGCCCGCTCTGGCCGCGGTGGCGTCCAGATGCCCGATGCGCTGGAGCGCAAGTACCCACGCGCCAGGGCCTCATGGTCTTGGTTCTGGGTCTTTCCACAAGCCAGCCTTTCGGTCGACCCGCGCAGCGGCGTCGAGCGGCGCCATCACCTCTACGACCAGACCTTCCAGCGCGACTTCAAGCGCGCCGTGCAGGCCGCCGGCATCACGCGCCCGGCCACGCCGCATACGCTGCGCCATGCCTTCGCCACGCACCTGCTGCAGTCGGGCGTCGATATCAGGACAGTGCAGAAGCTGCTGGGCCACAGCGACGTCAGCACGACGATGATCTACACCCATGTGCTCGAAGTCGCCGGCGGCGCGGTGCGCAGCCCGCTCGATGCCTTGCAGGCGGTGTGATGCCCCAGGCCACGCCATGCTCCCTGCCTACGCCGAGCTGCACTGCCGCAGCAACTTCAGTTTCCTGAGCGGCGCCTCGCACCCCGAGGAGTTGGTCGCGCGCGCGCAGGCGCTGGGCTACGGTGCGCTGGCGCTCACCGACGAGTGTTCGCTGGCCGGCGTGGTGCGCGCGCATGCCGAGGCCAAGCGCCTGGGGCTGCACCTGATCGTCGGCACCGAGATGCAGCTCACCCACCCGCCCGTCAAGGGCAGGCCCGACGCGCCGCCGGGCCCGCAGCTGGTGCTGCTGGCGCAAACACGCCGCGGCTACGGCAACCTGGCGCAGTGGGTCACGGTGGCGCGGCGCCGCGCGGCCAAGGGCGCTTACCTGGCCCACCCGTCCGACGTGGAAGGGCGCGTGCCGCATGCCCCTTACCTGGCCGGCCTGCCCGACTGCATCGCGCTGCTGCTGCCCGGCGCGCTGCAGGGCTTCGAGACGGTGTTCGCCCATGCCATGTGGCTGAAGACCTGGTTCGGCGTGGAGCGCGCCTTCATCGCGGTGGAACTGCTGCACCAGGTGCACGACGCGCACTTGGCCGACGTGGCGCAGCGAGTGGCGCAAAGCACTGGCCTGGGCCTGGTGGCGGCCGGCGCCGTGCTGATGCATGCACGCTCGCGCAAGCCGCTGCAGGACATGCTGACCGCCACGCGCCTGAACACGCCGGTGGCCGAATGCGGCTTCAGCCTGCAGCCCAATGCCGAGGCGCACCTGCGCTCGCGCCAGCGCCTGGCCGCGCTGTACCCGCCCGAGTGGCTGGCCGCTACGCTGCGCATCGCCGGGCAATGCGCCTTCTCGCTGGACGAGCTGCGCTATGAATACCCCGAGGAGATCGTGCCCGCCGGCCACACGCCCGCCAGCTGGCTGCGCGCGCTGGCCGAAGCCGGCGTGCAACGGCGCTTTCCGGCGGGCATGCCGGCGGCGTACCGCGCCACGCTGGACGAGGAACTGGCACTGATCGCACAGCTGCAGTACGAGCCCTACTTCCTCACCGTGGCCGACATCGTGCACTGGGCGCGCGCGCAGGGCATCCTGTGCCAGGGCCGCGGCAGCGCGGCCAATTCGCTGGTGTGCTACTGCCTGGGCGTGACCGAGGTCGACCCGCGCCGCGCCACGCTGCTGTTCGGCCGCTTCATCAGCGCCGAGCGCAACGAGCCGCCCGACATCGACATCGACTTCGAGCACCAGCGGCGTGAAGAAGTCATCCAGTACATCTACAAGAAGTACGGCCGCCACCGCGCCGCGCTGACCGCGGTGGTCATCAGCTACCGGCCGCGCAGCGCGCTGCGCGATGTGGGCCGCGCTTTGGGCATCGACCTGGACCGCATCGATGCGGTATCGAAGTCGACCCAGTGGTTCGACGGCCGCAAGGTCAGCCCCGAGCGGCTGCGCGAAAATGGCTTCGACCCCGAGGCGCCGCTGTGCAAACTGTGGGTGGAGCTGACGCAGGCGCTGATCGGCTTCCCGCGCCACCTGAGCCAGCACCCCGGCGGTTTCGTCATCGCGCGCGACGACCTGGCGCGCCTGGTGCCGGTGGAAAACGCCGCCATGCCCGACCGCAGCGTCATCCAGTGGGACAAGGACGACTTGGACGCACTGGGGCTCATCAAGGTGGACATCCTGGCGCTGGGCATGCTCAGCGCGCTGCGGCGTGCGCTGCAGTTCGTGGCCACCAAGTTGGGACGGAGGAATCCGGCGCCGGGCCGCCCCAAGCCGGATTCGCTCCCCTCGGGGGGCGAATGCGCAGGCGTCTCGGGGCCGACATTCGAACTCGGCGACATCCCCGACGGCGACACACCCACCTTCGACATGATCTGCGCCGCCGACACGGTGGGCGTGTTCCAGATCGAAAGCCGCGCGCAGATGAGCATGCTGCCGCGGCTGCAGCCGCGTTGTTACTACGACCTGGTGGTCGAAGTGGCCATCGTGCGACCCGGGCCCATCCAGGGCGGCATGGTGCACCCCTTCCTGCGCAACCGCAGCCTGCCCGCCGAAGCCATCGATTGCCCCGAGGAGCTCAAGCCCGCGCTGATGCGCACCCAGGGCGTGCCCATCTTCCAGGAGCAAGTGATGCAGATCGCCATGCTCGCCGCCGACTTCACCGCGGGCGAGGCCGACCAGCTGCGCCGCGCCATGGCGGCGTGGAAGCGCAAGGGCGGACTCGGCCCCTTCCACGAGCGGCTGGTCGGCCGCATGGTGCAGAAGGGCTACGAGCGCGCGTACGCCGAACGCATCTTCAAGCAGATCGAGGGCTTCGGCGAATACGGCTTCCCCGAAAGCCATGCCGCCAGCTTTGCGCTGCTGGTGTATGCCAGCGCGTGGCTCAAGTGCCACCATCCCGATGCCTTCCTGGCCGCGCTGCTGAACAGCCAGCCGATGGGCTTCTACGCACCGGCGCAGCTGGTGCGCGATGCCAAGGCGCATGGCGTGACGGTACGGCCGGTGGATGTGGGCTGCAGCGATTGGAATTCGGTGCTCGAGCCCGTCGGCGCGGGCCCTTGGCCGGTGCGGTTGGGCTTCAACCGCATCAGCGGCTTCGCGGAAGAGTCGGCCACGCGGCTGCTGGCGGCGCGGGCCGAGGCGCCTTTCGATAGCGTGGAAGACCTGGCGCGCCGTGCCGCGCTCGATGCCGGGCAGCTGGCCTTGCTGGCGCAAGCCGATGCGCTGGTCTCGCTCACCGGCCACCGCCACCAGGCGGCCTGGGCCGTGGCCGGGGTGGACACGCGCGCCACGCCGCTGCTGAAGAGCACGCGCACCCACGAGGCCGCCGCCGCGCTGGCCGCGCCCCGTGCGGCCGAGGACATGCTGGCCGACTACCGCAGCACCGGGCTGTCGTTGACCACGCACCCGCTGGCGCTGCTGCGCGAGCAGCTGGCGGTCTTCCGCGTGCAGCCGGCGTCGGCACTGCGGGGTTTTCGCAGCGGCCAGTTGGCGCGTGCCAGCGGCTTGGTCACGCACCGCCAGCGGCCCGAGACGGCCAAGGGCGTGGTCTTCGTGACGCTGGAGGACGAAACCGGCACGGTGAACATCATCGTCTGGCCCGACGTGGCCGAGGCGCAGCGCAAGCCGCTGCTGGGCAGCACGCTGCTCACGGTGTACGGCGTGTGGCAGCGCGAAGGCGAGGGCGCGCGTGCGGTGATGCACCTGATCGCACGCAAACTGGTGGACCACAGCGCGCTGCTGCAGGGCCTGGCCACGCGCAGCCGCAACTTCCGCTGAGGATGCGTTTGTTTACAAGTCGAAGCTACAGCGCTGCCAAAATCGCGGCATGGAAATCCAGACCCTGACCCAGGCGGTCACGCCGGAGCTGCGCGAATGGATCCTCGCGCAGGCCCAGGCCAACTGTGCCACCAACGACATCCTGAAGGCGATGCAGGCCAGTGGCTGGGACGACGCCGTGGCCCGCGCGGCGCTGGTGCAGACACTGCAGCCGGCCGCGGCATCCCTCCACCAGGCCGCGCTGCCGCAGCTGCAGGCCGTGCCCGCCGGCTGCGGCAGCCCGGTACCCGAGCCCGACTTGCGCGGCGCGCCCGCGGTGCTGCGCCTGCACGACCGCGAGGTGCAGGTGCTGCTGACCATGCAGCGCCCGCGCGTGGTGCTGTTCGGCAGCTTCATGTCCGACGAGGAGTGCGACGCGCTGATGGCGCTGGCGCGCCCGCGGCTGGCCCGTTCGGAAACGGTGCACCACCAAAGCGGCGGCAGCGAGGTCAATGCCGCGCGCACCAGTGACGGCATGTTCTTCGAGCGCGGCGAGGCGCCGCTGATCCAGCGCATCGAGCAGCGCATCGCCGCGCTGCTGCAGTGGCCGGTGGACAAGGGCGAGGGCCTGCAGATCCTGCGCTACCGGCCGGGGGCGCAGTACCGGCCGCACTTCGACTACTTCGACCCGGCGCAGCCGGGCACCGCCGCAGTGCTGAAGCGCGGCGGCCAGCGCGTGGGCACGCTGGTCATGTACCTGCACGTTCCCAAGAACGGCGGCGGCACCGTCTTCCCCGACGTGGGCCTGGAGGTGGCGCCGGTGAAGGGCCACGCGCTGTTCTTCAGCTACGACCGGCCGCACGAATCCACCGGCACGCTGCACGGCGGCTCGCCGGTGACCGACGGCGAGAAGTGGGTCGCCACCAAGTGGATGCGCGAAGGCGTGTTTGGCTGAGAACGCTCTGCGCGTCGCCGCCAGGGTTGGGCGCCACCCACGACCGGTGTTCAGCGCACGTCCAGGCTGAACACCCGCATGTCCAAGGGCTCGGTGGCCTGCCTTTCGGCACCGCGACGCCCCGCGCCTGTGGTGCTGCCGAAGGCGGCCCGCTGGAAGAGCTGCGAGACCGCGTCCGTCGCGCCCCGCATGGCCCCCAGTCGTGGCTGCGCAAGAAACGAGAAGTCGCGTCGGTCACCCTGCGGCTGAGCGTCGACGGTAATCAGCAGCAGCCGTTCGACGCCGCGCGTCGACGCATCGATGCGTGCGACGAAGCTGTCGCGGTCGCCGGCTTCGATGCGGTTGCTTGCGCCGCGCGGGTTGGGGTACAGCACGGTGATGCCGTGAGCCGCATCGACGTACAGCGCCGTCAGGTCGACGGCCTGGCGCCCGGTGTTGCGCACCTCGACGGCGACATGGTCGCCATCGTGAACGTCGGCGATCTGCCACTCCTCGATCGATCGCCGCGAGCCCTGAGTCGGCAATAGCGTCGCCTGCACCTGCACGCGCCGATCGGATGGCGCGCCCTGTGCGCTGCCAGCGATGCGCAACAGGTTCAGGCTGCGGCCCACGCGCTGCAGCTGCGCATGCAGCCGCTCGGCCAAGGCCGGTTCGCCGATGGCGAGCGAGGGCGTGGCATTCACGCCTTCGGTGAGCCAGTGGCCCGTGGAGGGCAGCAGCCAGAGCCGGCCCAGCGCGACCTGCAGACGCAGGTCATGCGGTTCCTCCGGCCCGACCCAAGCGATGTCGACGCCCTCCGGGCGGCGCGTCATCGCGTCGATGGCCTGCCACACGGCACGCGAGGCGGAGTCGGGCGCGACGGTCGGTGCCGCCACGCGCAATTGCAGCGCGAGCCGCGCAGGTCCGTTGTGTCGTGCCACGGCCTGCGGCGGCAGGCGCGCGGCGTCGATCGCGGCGCGGCCCCCGGCTTCGACAGGCAAGAGCAGCGCGCTCGTTGCCGTGGCGCTGGCCACGCGCAGGCTGCCCAGGCGCGCGCCTGCCGGTGCCAACGCGTCGGGAAGGATGTCGAGCTCGCTGCCGACGTCGAGGCCATCGAGCCGGCCGGCCTCCACGCGCAGACCGGCCGGCGTGACCCGCAGCGGCCATTGCCGCGGTGCCGGCCCGGCCGCGTCGCCGAAAACCGGCGCGTCGAGCCCCGTGCCGGTGACCAGCGGCGTCGGTGTGCTCAGGTTCTGCGCCGCATAGCGCGCAAAGACGAACTGCGCCAGTTGCCTGTAGCTCGCCACCGAGGCGGAAGCCAGCGCTTCGGCCAGTGTGTAGGTGAACAGGCCATGCACGCTGCCGTCGCGACCCGCCGGTAGCGGCATTTCCGGCGTGAGCTCGCTGGTCTGCGCGGCGTAGAAGGCGACGAATCCGCCCGTGCCTGACTTCGGTTGCGAAGTGCGCGCCAGCCCGGGCAGGGGCAAGCTCGTGGGTGCCGGCACGCGCGAGGTGGCGGTGATGCCGAGCGCTTCAGGCTCGACGCGCCGCCAGCGCGTCGCCGCGCCGGGCACCGCGCGCAACGACGTGGCCGAGTGGCAGGTGTCGAAAACCGCAAAGACGAAGGCGCCACGGCCGGTCAGCGCATCCAGCCGCTCGACCAGTTCGTGGTCGGCGATGGCGCGGTCGACGCGCCGGGTCTGCGGGTTCCAGCGTCCCGTGTCCGCGGGCAGGAAGATCTCGTGCAGGCCATCGTTCTCGGCGCGCCCTTGCGGCGTCTGCGGGTCCGCGGGCATCTGTGAGCCATGGCCTGCGAAGTACAGGGCCACCTGGTCGCCCGGAGCCACCCGCGCCGCCAGGTCGTCCAGCGCCTCGAGGATGGCGGCGCGCGTCGGCGCCGCCGCATCGGGCACACCATCGGCCAGCACACGCACGGCCGGGCCTGCGAAGCCGCGGCGCTCGAGCAGCGTGCGCATCAGCTGCACGTCGTTGGCCGGGCCGGCGAGCTGCCAGCGTTCGTCGCCTGCGAACACCGCATAGCGCGACACGCCGACGAGCAGCGCGTGCCGTTCTGCGCGGGCGTGCGGCGGCAACGCGAGCAGCAGCGCCGTGGCCAGCAGCGCGAGCCAGAAGCGCGCGATGGCGGGGTGCCGGAGCCTGCCGCGCCTCATGGCCGCCGCCTACAGCTGGTCCTCGTCGACGAACAGCGACTGGATCTGCAACCGCAGCCGCAGCCCCAGGTCGTCATGCGGCTCACGGGTGGACACCTGCAGGTGGCCATCGGCGTCGCTCGACACCCATTCCAGGCTCTGGCCATCGGCGGACAGGCGCAGCCGGTACATGCTGCGGAAGGCATCGCCGGCGAGCACGCGCATCGCCTCGAGCGCGAGCGCGGGGCAGTCGATGGCCACGCCCATCTCGGTGTTGATCGTGGCCGAGCGCGCATCGAAGTTCACCGAGCCCACCAGCAGCCAGCGGCGGTCGACGGTGGCCAGCTTGGCATGCAGGCGGGCGATCGACGTGCCGAACTTGCCGAAGCCACCGGAGTCGCGCGCCAGTGTCGGCGCCAGTTCGTACAGTTCGATGCCCTGGCGCAGCATCGCCTTGCGGTGCGGCGCGTAGGCGAAGAAGGCCAGCGGTTCGTCGGTCGAGCCCAGCGAGTTGGTCAGCACCAGCGCCTGGATGCCGCGCTGGCGTGCCTCGAGCAGCAGCTGCAGGCCCAGGCCGCCGGGCAGGAAGTAGGGCGACGACAGCGCCACGTCCGAACGCGCGGCGTCGATGATGTCGAGCTGCGCGCGCATCGCCGCGCCGGGCTGGCCCGGCACGGCCGTGGTGGCAGCCTTCTGCGGCGGGTCGGGCGCGACGCGGGCGGCGCAAAAGTGCAGCGACAGCCGGCCAGCGGCGAGTTGCACCGCCACCGGGGTCTGCCCGAGCACGTCGCGCGGCGGCTCCATGAGCAGGTCGGTCTGCGTCGCGGCGGTGCGGCCGTCGAATCCGGCGCGATCGGCTTCACTGGCCTGGCCGAGCACCGCCTGCGCCGGCCAGACCCGGTCGCTGTTCCAGTACAGGTCGAAGGCGGCGGCCAGCTCGCGCACGACCGAGCCGGTGGACAGCACGTCGAGGTCGACGAAGTTGGCCTCGCCGTCGCGCATGAAATACGCGTTGCCGATGTTGCGTCCGCCGTAGATCGCCACCACGCCGTCGACGACGAGCAGCTTGTTGTGCATGCGGTGGTTGATCCGCTCGAACTCGGGCCACGACAGCGCCAGCCGGGCCAGCGGCGGGCCGCCGCGCACCGGCAGCGGGTTGAACAGCCGCACCTGCGCCTGCGGTTCCGCGGCCAGCGCGCGCAGCAGGTCGGCGATCGGGCCGCTGTACAGGTCGTCCACCAGCAGGCGCACGCGCACGCCGCGCCGCGCCGCGTCGCGCAGCGCGCGCAGCAGGGCATGGCCGGCCGCGTCGTCGTGCACGTGGTAGTACTGCGCGTCGATGGACTGCATCGCCCGGTCGGCCAGCGCGATGCGCGCGGCGAAGGCACTCTCGCCGCTGGGCAGCAGGCGGAAGCCCGAGGGCAGCGTCTCGTGCGCGGGCCGGCTGGCCTGCGCGATGCGGGCGAGTGGCGTGTGGTCGTCGCCGGCCAGGGCCTGCGACGCGGCGGGTGTGCCTCGGGGCGGCAGTGCGGCGCAGGCGGCCAGCGTCAGGCCTAGCACGACGGCCAGGGCACGGCAGACTGTTCGAAGAGGCCGTCGCATGGCCGGCGCGCTACTTCAGCGCGACCGGGAAATCCGGGACGCCGCCCGGCGCCTGCGTCACCGGTGTCTGTCGTCCGTCGGTGAGGCGCTTGACGCGGTCGCTGACGTAGAAGTCGAGCGTCTTGTGCGTGATGCGCTGGCCGTCCGGCGCGGCGGCGGCACCGTTCAGGCCTTCGACCAGCGCCAGCGTGAAGGCGCCGTTGCGCCAGGCAGCATCCTCGTAGCTGAACTGCCGGCCGGTGGAGCTGCTGAACACGACGACGCCGTTCTCGGTGCCCGCCAGTTCGTTGATCACGCCGCTCATGTCGCGCGGCAGCTCGCGCCGGCCGGCGCCGAGCACGTTGCCGGCATGGCAGGTGTCGACGAAGAACAGCGCCTTGCCGGCCAGGCTGGCGAGCGTGGTGCGCACATCGGCCATGCTGACGCCGGTGCGCTTCAGCCGGTCGGGGTCGGCGTTGGCCGGCAGGAAGGTGTAGCCCTGCGAGGCATCGTTGATGCCGTGCCCAGCGAAGAACAGCATGCCCACGTCGTGCTGCGTCACCTGCCGCTGCAGCCACTCGAGCCCGTCCACGACCTCGTCGCGCGTGGCCTGCGCGTCGGTCAGCAGCCGCACCTCGACCTGCGAATACAGCCGTCCCTGCTGGCGCTGCATGGCCGCGGCGAAGTCGCGCGCGTCCTTGGCGGCGAAGGCCAGCCCGCCGATGTCCGGGTGCGCGTACTGGCCCACGCCGACCGCCAGCACGTACAGCCGCGGCTGGCGCACGGGCGCTGCCGCCGCCGTGCCACGGCGCACCAGCACGACGGCCGGTACCGACATGCCATGGCGGTTCTCGGCGAAGACCTGCACATCGCTGTCCTGCGGCGGCACGTCGACCACGAACTCTCGTGCGTCGGCCAGGCCCGGGTCGGCCACCGGCGTGGCACCGCGCGCCACTGCGACGAACTGCCCGTTGACCCGCACCCGCCAGCCTGTCACCGGCGCGTCGGCAGCGGTGCGCGGACGCACGCGCAGCGTGATCTGCGCCGCCGCCGTGGCCAGGTCGGTGCCGGACAGCACCTCCACCACCGGCGGCAGCGACTGGGCCAGTGCCGGCGGCGGCGTCTCGCGCCGGCTGAGGGCGGCGTCTGCCTGCTTCAGTGCTTCGGCCTCGTCCAGCGTGTCGAGCACGCGGTCGATGACGTCGGGCCGGTGGAAACGCGCGCGGAAACGCGACGCCGGGAAGTAGTCCGCCGCCTGGTCCTGCCCGCGGTTGAGGTGCCAGCCGATCAGTTCGTCGGCGCCGGCGCTGGCGTCGTAGTAGCCCGACGGCGTCCACAGCACCCAGCGGCGTCGGTCGGCATGTGCGAACAGCGCCAGCAGCTCCTGGCCGTCGCTGGTGCGGTGCCAGCGGATGCTGCCGTCGCCGTAGGTGGCGACGAGCACCTTCCCAGCCAGCGGTCCGGTCTGCGGCAGGTTCACGCCCCAGGCGAAGGCCGGCACGGCGCGCCCCCACATCAGCCGGCCATCGGCATCGAAGCGCCTCAGCCGGTAGTCGGTGGCGAGCACGAAGCTGGCGCCGTCGGGCGCCACCACCAGGCCGTGCGCATGCTCGCGCGGCAGCATCGGCAGTGTGCGACCGGCCAACGTGGGCGCGGTGCCTTCCTCGTAGCCCGCCACCTCGAGCCCGCTGGTGCGCGGCGGCTGTCCGCCCGGCAGCACGCCGGGCGCCAGGGTGCGGTTCCTCAGATCGAAGTGATGCGGCTCGGCACCGCGCGGCAGGTAGCCGAACTGCACGCTCCAGCCGCCGTCGCCGAGCTGGAAGGCGCTGCCGCGGGAAAAGCGCGTGTCGGCCACCGGCGACAGACCCTGCGTCTGCCAGCGGCCGTCGGCCGTGATCCGGCCCCACATCGGATTGCTTGCGGCGAGAAGCCAGCCGCCTTGCGGCAGCGGCACGATCTCGTGCACGGCATAGAAGGGTCCGGCAATGGCCTGCGGCGGATCCTGGCCCGGCAGGCTCCAGCGATAGACGAGGTTGCGGCTCTGCCGGTCGCGCAGGCCGGAGGCCAGCAGCGTCCGGCCATCGGCGCCGTAGGCCAGGGCCATCAGGTAGCCCCTGGCATCGGCTGGAGACGCGAGCGGCGATACCGGGGCGAGGCTGCGGCCGTCGAGCAGGTCCACGCGCGGCACGTCCTCGTAGCCGAGTGCGAGCGTGGCGCCGTCGGGCGCGAAGGCCACGGCCCCCGGGATCTGACCGCCAGGGGCCTTCTGCACGGCCACTCGGCGCAGCTTGCCATCGTCGAGCGTGTACAGCCGAACCCGCCCGTCGCGGGCCGTGGTGGCGAGCCGGCCGTCGCGGCTGAAGGCGGTGTACCAGCTCGGGCCGGCGTAGTCGCGGTCGGCCAGCGGCGGGTCGGCGCGCTGCCAATCCCACACCCGCAGGCCGTCGCCGAAGTGCGAGGCCGCGAGCCAGCGGGCGTCGGCGCTGAAGTTCAGGTGCAGCACCGTGCGGGACGCGCCGGGCAGGCGGCGCAGCATGCGGCCGCTGGCGCGGTCGAACAGGTACACCTGGGTCCTGCCGTTCCAGCTGGCACCGGTCGATCCGCCGACGGCGACGACGCTGCCATCCGGCGTGATGGCCACCGCGTGGAGCTTGCCTTCGTCGCCCACACCGATCGGCGGGCGCAGGATCTGCAGCAGGCGTCCGCTGGCGGCGTCCCAAACGCGCGCGGTCTTGTCGGGACCGGCCGTGACCGCGTAGCGCCCGTCCGCATCCACGGCGATGCGCTCGATCGGCGCGCTGTGCATGCCGGCCTCGACACGCAGGATCGGCTCGGACGGTGGCGCCGACGCAGCCGGGGCGGGCTGTGCGAACACTGCGCAGCTGCACAGGGATACGGCCGCTGCCCAGAGCATTCGCCATTCGCTGCGCATGTCGATGATTCTGTGCGGTGTGCGCCCGCACGCCTTGCGCAAGCTCAACCCATCGGCAGGCGCGTCTCAGCGGGTACGCAGGCCCACGGCCTTCATGGTCGCCAGCGCGTCGTAGTCGTAGTTCTGCTGGGCGAGCCAGGCGGCACGCATCATGGCCGTGGCCAGCGGTCCCGCCTGCTGCTGGTCGAACACCCGCAGCCGGTCCATGGCCGCCTGCCGCTCCGGCTCGGGCGCCACACTGAATCGGCGCGGCGCCTGGTGGGGCCGGCCGCCGGGGATCGGCACGGCCCAGTAGAAGCGGCCGGCGACGAAGGCCTCGCCTGGGGTCGATGCCGGCCCGGGCCCGCGTTCGATGCGCGCGGCCACCGGCCCATCGATCCCTTCGCGCCGGAACTCCACCGCCTCGATGTCCTGCATGTCGGCCTCGGCAAAGTCCACCCGCACCACGTCGTCGAGAAGCAGCACCACCTTGCTGGGCAACAAGGTCTCGGCACCACGCGGCAAGGACTGCGGCTGGCCGGGCAGCGTGCCCAACACGCGCTGCAGCCCCCCGAGCACGCTCTCGGCTGCCTGCGGCGCCGGGCCGCGCAGGTCGATCGTCTGTCCAGGGCCGAATGCGCGGCAGGACGGCAAGCCCGCGTCGCCTGCGATGCACGCGACGACCGTGCCACGCGCCACGACCGCGCTGCGGCAGTCGCCCAGCGACTGCGGCAGCGAGGCCACCGATCCCTGGACCCGAAGCTCAGCGACGCCGTGCGCCGCGAGCGTGCAAGGCAGCGCCGCCTGCGCCCCCGACGCGCCGGGCATCGCCAGCAAGCAGGCCGTACTCCATCGCGCCAACGGGTCGCGCCATTCGCTGCAACTCATGTGCAACGATCATGCCGCGTCGGCACGGCAAGCGATTGACGAGGCTCACGGACCCCGCGCAAACAGCCGGGCGCACTCGACGGCGCCGAAGGTTGTCCTGGCGTGGCGCTGCGGTGCCGGGTCCGTCCGCGGCCTCTCACGCTCTCAGGCCTCCACGGTCTCGCCGTGTTGCGGCACGCGCACCTTCCAGCCCAGTTCGTCCTTGATGCGGATGCGCAGCGCGTCGCTGGCATCGGGCTCGCCGTGCACCACGAAGGTCTGGCGCGGCGGCTGGCGCAGGCCGCGCAGCCAGGCCATCAGCTCGTCGGAATCGGCATGGCCGGAGAAGCCTTCGAGCTGGCTCACCATCGCGCGCACCGGCACGTACTCGCCATGGATCTTGACCTCGCTGGCGCCGCCCACCAGCCGCGCGCCGCGGCTGCCGCCCACCTGGAAGCCGGCGAACACGATGTGGTGCTTGGCGATGGGCGCCATGGCCTTCAGGTGGTGCAGCACGCGCCCGCCGGTGGCCATGCCGCTGGCCGAGATGATGACGCTGGGCCAGCGCGAGCGCACCAGGCGCATCGACTGCCTGGCATCGCCCACCATGCGCACGCCGTCGGCCAAGTGGTCGGCTTCGCGCGCGGGCACGCGCAGCAGCCGGCGATGCTTGTGGTACAGCGCGGTGGCCTCGATCGCCATCGGGCTGTCCAGGTACACCGGCAGGTCGGGCGGGATCTGGCCACTGGCCTTGAGCCGCTGCAGCACCAGCATCAGCGCCTGCGCGCGGCCCACTGCAAAGGCCGGCATCAGCACCGAGCCGCCGCGTTGCACCGTGTCCGAGATGATCTGCGCCAGCTGGGCCGCCGCGTCGTCCTTGGGGTGGGCGCGGTTGCCGTAGGTCGATTCGACCAGCAGCACGTCGGCGTCGGGCACCTGCTGCGGCGCGGGCATCAGCAGGTCGTTGCTGCGGCCCACGTCGCCCGAGAACACCAGCCGCTCGGGGCCCAGCGCGAGCGTCACCGCACAGGCGCCGAGCAGATGACCCACCGGCGTGAAGCCGATGCGCACCTTGCCGCACAGCGCATCGCGGCCCGGCGGCAGCGGCACGATGCGGGCGATGGCGCGCTGCGCGTCGCGCCGTGTGTACAGCGGCAGCGCCTTGGCGTGGCGCGAGTAGCCGTAACGGTTGGCGCGGCGCGCGTCTTCCTCCTGCAGGTACGCGCTGTCCAGAAGCAGCACCTCGGCCAGGTCGCGCGTGGCCGCCGACGCGTACACCGGCCCGCGGAAGCCGTGCTTGACCAGCGCCGGCAGCCAGCCGCTGTGGTCCAGGTGCGCGTGGCTGAGCACCACCGCGTCGGCGCCCAGCAGCTCGGGCGAGGGCGGCGCCCAGTTGCGTTCGCGGTGCACCTTGAAGCCCTGGAACATCCCGCAATCGAGCAGGATGCGCTGGCCGCCGAGCTGCACCAGGTGGCGCGAGCCGGTGACGGTGTCGGCCGCGCCGTGAAAGCTGATCGTGATGGTCATTGATGCACCCTTCGGCCTGCGGCCTGCCCGACCTGCAGAGGAGTCGGGCGTACGTCAGGCCTGGACCGTCCGCAGGGACGGGCCACGTCCGGTCGCACTCCCGCCGAGCGGGAGCCTTCGCACTTGGGGCGACCCGGCGTGTTCATTCGGCCCCCAGTTCCTGCAACTCGCCGGATTCGACGATGCGCACGCCCGTCTGCCCCTGGCGCAGCGCCACCATCATGCCGCGCGCCACGGTGCGGGCATTGATCGGGCGCATGCCCTTGGGAATGAGCCCGGCGATCGGCCCGGTGAGCCACAGCGCCAGCTGCTCGCCCGTGCGCAGCGGCTGGCCCAGCGCGGCGCGGTCGCCGGCCAGCAGCGACGGCCGGGCAATGACCAGGCTGGCGAAGCCCAGTGCGCCGACGGCGGCTTCCATCTCGCCCTTCACGCGGTTGTAGAAGGTGGCCGAACGCGGGCTGGCGCCCAGCGCCGAGACCACGCCGAAGCGCATCACGCCCGCGGCGCGTGCCGCCTGTGCGAAGGCCAGCACGGCGTCGAAGTCCACCGCGCGAAAGGCGGCCTGCGATCCGGCCTGCTTGAGAGTGGTGCCCAGGCAGCAATAGGCCTCGCCGGCGGCAGGCAGCGCCGGCAACTGGCGGAAATCGACCTGCAGCCAACGTACGCGCGCAGTGGCCGTCTCGGGCCGACGCCGCACCAGGGCATGCACGGCCGGCGGCGGCTTCTGCGCCAGCAGCAGCTCGATCAGTTCGCGTCCGATCAGGCCGGTGCCCCCGGCCAGCAGCACGCCGCGACGTGGCTCACGGGCGTTCATCGGTGTGGCGCCAACGGTTGCAGGAACGGGTTCGGCATGCCGCGACTGTATCGGCTGCAGCGTGCACCCGCCGGCAATGCTGCGGTGCAGCGTTAGCATCGGGGTTGCACAGGGAGCAGCGCGAAGCCGATGGATTCCTTCACCAACCGCACCTTCGACGAGATCCAGCTCGGCGAAACCATCACCCGCTCGCACCGGCTGACGCGCCCCGACGTCGAGGCACTGGCCTTCGTCTCCGGCGATGTCGACCCCTTCCATACCGATGCGCAGAGCACGCGGCAGGACAGCATGTCGGCCGAGGGCGTGGCGGCGGAGGCACTGGTGTCCGCGCTGCTGCAGCGGCGGCTGCCCGGGCCGGGCACGGTGATCGTCGCGCAGGACCTGCGCTTCGGCGGCACCATGCGCGTGGGCGACCAGATCGCCGGCACGCTGACCGTCAAGGAAAAGCGCGCCGACAGCCACCAGATCGTCTTCGACTGCCACGTGGTCAACGGCGACGTCGACCTGATCACCGGCAGCGTCACCGTGGTGGCGCCGACGCAGCGCATCAGCTTCACCGACCTGGCCACGCCGGAGATCGTGCTGCGCCACACCGACGTCTTCTCGCGCCTGCTCAAGCGCTGCGAGGGCATGCCGCCGGTGGTCTGCGCGGTGGTGCACCCCTGCGACCGTGATTCGCTGCTGGGTCCGCTGGAATCGGCGCGGCGCGGCCTGATCGTGCCGGTGCTGGTGGGGCCCGAGGCCAAGATCCGTGCGGTGGCGCAGGCGGCCGGTGCCGACCTCACGGGCGTGCGCATCGTCAACACCGAACACAGCCACGAAGCCGCCGACAAGGCCGTGGCCCTGGCCCGCGCCGGCGAGGTGCAGTCGCTGATGAAGGGCAGCCTGCACACCGACGAGCTGATGGGCGCGGTGGTGGCCGGCGCCAGCGGTCTGCGCACCGCGCGGCGTATCAGCCATGTGTTCGTGCTCGATGTGCCGGCCTACCCGCGCATGCTGCTGATCACCGACGCCGCCATCAACGTGGCGCCCAACGCTCGCGACAAGGCCGACATCGCGCAGAACGCCATCGACCTGGCGCACGTGCTGGGCATCGACGAACCGCGCGTGGCCATCCTGGCCGCGGTGGAGACGGTCAACCCCGACATGCAGAGCACGGTGGACGCGGCGATCCTGTGCAAGATGGCCGACCGCGGCCAGATCACCGGCGGCTTGCTCGACGGGCCGCTGGCCTTCGACAACGCGGTCAGCGAGGCCGCGGCGCGCACCAAGAAGATCGAATCGAAGGTGGCCGGGCGCGCCAACATCCTGCTCGCGCCCGACCTGGAGGCCGGCAACATGATGGCCAAGCAGCTGCAGTACCTGGCCGGTGCCGACAGTGCCGGCATCGTGCTCGGCGCGCGCGTGCCCATCGTGCTGACCAGCCGCGCCGATTCGGTGCGCTCGCGCCTGGCCTCGACCGTGGTGATGGCGCTGCTGGCCGATGCGCAGCGGCCGAAGCGCGGCGCGGCCGGCTGAAGTGCGGAACCCGACCCTCAGTACCGCGCCCGAAGTTCCGCGAACGACAGCAGCTCGCCGGCGATGGCACTCGCCGCCACCGTGGCCGGGCTGGCCAGCCACACCTGGCCGGGGCCGGAGCGGCCGGGGAAGTTGCGGTTGATGGCGCTCACCGTCACCTGCTCGGCGGCGGTGGACGCACCGGGGCCGCAGTTGGCGCAGGCGCCGCAGGCCGGCTGCAGCAATTGCGCACCCACGGCGCTGAAGGTGTCGATCCAGCCCTGGCGGGAACAGTGCGCGTGCACGTCTTCGGTGCCGAACTGCAGGTACAGCGTCACATGGGGCGGCACGCGCAGGCCGCGTTGCGCGGCCCAGGCCAGCACCGCGTGGTACTGCTCGAAGTCCTCGCGCTTGCCGGCGGTGCACGAGCCGCCGTAGGCGATGTGAATGCGCGGCCGATCGCGCAGCTGTGCCAGCGGCAGGCCCAGGCCGGGATCACCGGGCCGCGCCACCATCGGCGACAGCGCGCCGGCATCGATACGGATCACATCGGCATAACACGCACCGGAATCGCTGTGCATCCACGGCTCGATCTGGAAGTCCACGCCGCGCCGTTCGCGCAGGAAGCGCGCGGTTGCCTCGTCGGGCTCGACGATGCCGGTGAAGCCGCCGAGCTCGGCCGTCATGTTGGTCAGCGTGGCCCGTTCATCGATGTTCATCGCGCGCACCGCGGCGCCGCCGAACTCGAACACGCGGCCGACACCGGCGCCGGCGCGGATCGCGGGCAGCGCCAGCAGGTGCAGCACCAGGTCCTTCGCACTGGCGCCGGGCGGCAGTCGGCCGTCGACCTCGATGCGCAGCACTTCCGGCATGGCAAAGCGCACCGCGCCGGTCATGAAGGCATTGGCCATCTCGGTGGTGCCGACGCCGAAGGCGACGCAGCCGAGCGCGCCGCTGTGCGGCGTGTGCGAGTCGGTGCCGACGATCAGCTCGCCGGGCAACGCGTAGCGCTCGGCCATCAGCGCGTGCGAGATGCCTTGCGCCCCTTCGCCATCGGGCTGCAGGCCGTGGTCCACCAGATCATGCCGTGCGACGAAGTCGCGGTGCGCGTCGGCCAGGCGCTGCACGCTGCCGACCAGCCCGCGCGCCAGGTGCACCGGGCTGCGCGCGACGTAGGCGTGGTGGTCCTCGAAGCAGACGATGCTCCCCGGATCGTGCAGCCGGACATCCGGCCCGAAGCGCCGCTGCAGCAGCTGCGCGCACATGCCGGTGTAGATCTCGTGGATGAAGCGCCGGTCGGCATGCACGAAGCCGGGCTTCAGCGCATGGCGCTCGACGATTTTCTGGAACAGCGTCTTCGGGCCTGGGGGCGGCGACGGCGCTTCGGCGTGCGGCCCCAGGCCGTAGGCCAGCAGCCCGCCGGCACGCAGGATGGCCGCGGCCTGCGACTCGCGGCCGGCCAGCAACCCGTCGAGCGTGATCGCGTCCCCGCGCTGCAACCGCTCGACCAGGCTCAGGTCGGTGCTGGTCAGCAGCCCCAGGTTGTCGGCGTTCTGGCGATAGATGCGCTCGAAGCTCTCGGCGATGACCAGCCGCACCCCCGCCGACAGCTCCGCCAGCGGGCTGTGCTCGCGCGAGCTGCCCTTGCCGTAGCGGCTGCCGGCCACCAGCACTTCGATGCCGGCGCGTTGCAGCGCGTCGCGGCCGATCGGCAATTCGCCACCCGCGCTGAAGCCGGTGTGTGCATGGCGGCCCAGCGCGGCGTCGAAGTGCACCAGCGCCGGCAGCGGCGTGATCTCGTCGGTGGAGATCTCGTCGCGCAGTGCGCCGGCCTGCTCGCGCGCCAGCACGCGGCCGGTCAGCTGCTCACGCACCCGTGCCGGATCCCGGCTGAGGAACAGGATCCGGCCGAAGGAGGTCACTGCACTTCCACGCCCGCCTTCTTCACCAGCTTCGCGTACTTGGCCATCTCGCTGCGGAAGAAGGGCATGGCCTGGTCGGCCGGCGCGACGTTGATGACGTTGCCCATCTTCGCCATCGACTCCTTCACGCCTGGGTCGGCGAACGCCGACACCACCGCCGCATGCACGCGCTGCACCTCGGCTGCGGGCAAGCCCTTTGGGCCGATGACGGCAAACCAGGCTTCGACCACGTAGTTGGGCAGGCCCTGCTCGACGAAGGTGGGGATCTCGGGCGCGGCCGGCACGCGCTGCGCGGTCGCCACTCCGATGGCGCGCAGCGCGCCGCTCTTCAGATGCGCCTGCACGCTGGGCAGTGCCGCGGTGGCGAAGTCGACTTGCCCGCCGATCAGGTCGGTGATCATCGGACCCACGCCCTTGTAGGGGATGTGCCGCGCCTGCACGCCGGCTTCGTCCAGGAACATCGCCGAGGCCAGGTGCAGGATGGTGCCGTTGCCGCCGGACGCGTAGGTCATGTCGCCATTGCGGCTCTTCAGCAGCGCGATGAACTCCTTCGAGTTGCTGGCCGGCACCTTGGCGTTGACCACCAGCACCACCGGCGTGTAGCCGACCACGGCAATGGGCGTGAAATCACCCGGCATGTCGAAGGGCAGCGACTTGAACACACTGGGGAAGATGACGACGTTGTTCGACACCACGCTGAAGCCGAAGCCATCGGCCGGCGAGCGCGCCAGCGCCTGCAGGCCGACGATGCCGCCGGCCCCGGGCTGGTTGTCGACGACCACCGGATGGCCCAGCGCCTTGGCCAGCGCCGGCTGCGCGGCGCGCGTGATCGCGTCCACGCCCGAGCCGGTGGCATTGGGCAGGATGAAGCGGATGTTCTTGTCGCTTTGCGCAAGGGCAGGCAGCGCCATGGCCGAGGCCATGGCGGTCAGTCCGGACAGCAGGTCACGGCGCGTGAAGGGCTTGTTCATCGTCTTGTCTCCGGTTGTTCAGGCCACCACGGCCCGGTTCTTGAGGTCGTCGATCTCGGTACGAGCGTAGCCCAGGCCGAGCAGCAGCTCTTCGGTGTGCGCGGCAAAGCGCGGCGGCTGCAGCCGCACCGGCAGGCGTTCACCGGCCAGCGTGATCGGGAACAGCGTGGTCTTCACCGTCTCGCCGGCCTTTTCGCCGTCGGGCAGCACCACGTCGGCCAGGCCGCCGGTGGCTTTGAGGTGCGGATCCTCGTACAGGTCTTCGGGCTTGCGGATCGGTGCGAAGGGCAGGCCGGCACGTTCGAAGATGTCCGACAGCTCGGCGGCGCTGCGGGAACCCAGACGTCCGCGCAGCGTGGCCAGCAGTTGCGGGCGCAGCTTGACGCGATCGTTGTTGGTGGCCAGCAGCGGGTCGGCCTTCAGGTCGGCAAAGCCCAGCACGTCGCAGAAGCTCTGCCACTGCGCGTCGCTGACCGCGGCCAGGAAGATCTGTTCGCCGTCCTTGACCGTGAACACGTCGTACAGCGCCCAGGGGTTGTCGCGCGCCGGCATCGGCTGCGGGTGGCGGCCGGTCATCGCGTACTGCAGCATGTGCTGGCCCATCAGGAACACGTTGTTCTCGAACAGCGCGCTCTGCACCTCCATGCCCTTGCCGGTGATGCCGCGCTGGATCAGCGCGCCCAAGGCGCCGATGGCGCCGAACAGTCCGCCCATGATGTCGTTGACGCTGCTGCCGGCGCGCAGCGGGTCGCCGGGGCGGCCGGTCATGTAGGCCAGCCCGCCCATCATCTGCACCACCTCGTCGAGCGCGGTGCGGTGTTCGTAGGGTCCGGGCAGGAAGCCTTTGTGGCTGACGTAGATGACCCGCTCGTTCGTGGCCGACAAGGCGGCGTAGTCCAGGCCGTACTTGGCCAGCGCGCCGGGCTTGAAGTTCTCGGCCACCACGTCGGCGCTGGCGGCCAGCTTGCGCGCGACGTCGGCGCCAGCCGGTTGCTTCAGGTCGATGCCGATGCTCTTCTTGTTGCGGTTGAACATCGGAAAGAAGCCGGCCCCGGCACCGAGCAGCCGGCGCGTGCCCTCGCCGTCGATCGGCTCGACCTTGATGACCTCGGCGCCCATGTCGGCCAGCACCATGCCGCAGGTCGGGCCCATCACCATGTGGGTGAACTCCACCACCCGAAGCCCCTTGAGCGGTTGCGGCGCGTGAACCTGACCCTCCGCGCTGCGCGCTCCGGGAATGAACGCTTCGGAACGGCCGTGCGCGTTCATGCGACCTCCTTCTGCATCGTCTTCGGCAAGCCGGCGCGCGCAATGCTGCCGTGCAGCGTCTCGCCCTCCAGCCACAACGCGACCCGTGCCCGCAACGCGATCAAGGCATCGAAATCCAGCCCTGTGGGCACCCCCATGCTGGCGAACAGGTAGGCCACGTCCTCGGTGGCGACGTTGCCGCTGGCACCGGGCGCATGCGGGCAGCCGCCGATGCCGCCCAGGCAGGCGTCGAAGCGACGCACCCCGGTCTGCCAGGCGGCGTAGACGTTGGCCAGGCCCAGCCCGCGGGTGTCGTGGAAATGGCCGCAGGCCAGGCGCTCGCCGGCCACGGCAAAGCTCTTCTCGAACAGCCGCGACACTTGCAGCGGGTCGGCATAGCCGACGGTGTCGGCGAGGCCGACGCGGTCGGCGCCGGCATCGAGCACCGCGCGCAGCAGGCGCAGCACCTCGGCTTCGTCGACGCGGCCCTGGATGGTGCAGCCGAAGGCCGTGCTCATGCCCACCTCAAGCAGGCAGCGCGAGCCCCGCGCATCGCGCTCGGCACGGATGCGGCCGATCTCGGCCACCACCTCGTCGGGCGTCTTGCGTAGGTTGGCCAGGCTGTGCGCGTGGCTGGCCGACAAGGGCAGCAGCATGGCGTCGGCGCCGCTGTCCAGCGCCGCCATCGCGCCCTTCAGGTTGGGCACCAGCACCGAGGTGACCAGGCCGGGCAAGGTCTTCGCCACCGCCACGAGTTCGGCCGTGTCGGCCAGCTGCGGCAGCAGCCGCGCCGGCACGAAGGAGCCGACCTCGATCTCGCGTTGGCCGGCGGCA
>JAGTRL010000335.1 GCA_018261815.1 Pseudomonadota bacterium | reverse complement strand
CGCCGGCCAAGCACGCACGCCTGCGCCGGATTCCACGGCATATGGGGCCGATTCTAGTGCAGACAAGGCTTGAATCGGCTCCTGGGCCCCAGGTGTGTTGCCGGGGCGACTGGGTACAACTGTGTGCAACTGTGCGCAACGCCACGCCCGTTGTGGTGTGCGCGTCAGTTGGCCTTCAGACCGATCCCGACGAGAAAGGTTTCAGCCGATTTGTCCCGCGAAGCCTTGGGCTTGATCGGCTTGACGACGCGGAAGCGTTCCTTGAACAGCTTCGCCAGCTGGCTGTAGCCGCTGCCGTGGAACACCTTGCAGACCAGCGCACCGTCGCGCTGCAGGTGCTGCTGCGCGAACTCCACAGCCAGTTCGACCAGATCAGCCATGCGCGCCGCGTCGGCCGATTCGATGCCCGACAGGTTGGGCGCCATGTCGGACAGCACCACGTCGGCGCGTCGCCCGTCCATCACCGCGACCAGCTGCTGCAGCACCGCGTCGTCGCGGAAGTCGCCCTGGATGTAGTGAACACCTTCGACCGGCTCGAAATCCAGCAGGTCCAGCGCGACGATGCGACCGTGCAGTTCACCGCTGGCCGCACCGCCACTGCCGGCAGTCTTGGGCGCGAAGCGGCGGCGCAGGTACTGGCTCCAGGCGCCCGGCGCACAACCTAGATCGATGACCAACTGGCCCGGCTTGATCAGGCCCAGCGCCTCGTCGATCTCCTTCAGCTTGTAGGCCGCGCGCGCGCGATAGCCTTCCCGTTGCGCCATCTTGACGTACGGGTCGTTGACATGGTCGTTGAGCCACGCCTTGTTGATCTTGCGGCTCTTGCTGTTGATCTTCATCGCGGCCTGATAATAGAGGCATGGCTGCACTGACATTGACGCCCGCCGAACGCAAGGACCTGCGCGGCAAGGCCCATCACCTGGACCCGGTCGTGCTGGTAGGTGCCGACGGCCTGACGCCGGCGGTGCTGAAGGAGGCCGATGCCGCCCTCAAGGCCCACGGCCTGATCAAGGTGCGCATCTTCTCCGACGTGCGAGATGAACGTGCGCAAGCCCTGATCCTGCTGTCGGAGACGCTGAATGCGGCGGCCGTGCAGCACATCGGCAAGCTGCTGGTGCTGTGGCGGCCGCTGCCCGCGCCCGTCAAGCCCGTCGCCGATTCACGCATGGCTGGGCCGCGGGTGGTAAAGATCCTCAAGTTCTCGAAGAGCGGCAATCACCGCCCGCAGATCAAGAAGGTCAAGGTCTTCGGCAACCAGCGCGTCACTGCCGGCGGGGAGATCAAACGCGCCAAGCCGCGCGTTACCAGCGTCAAAAAGAGGGCGGTCGACTGACGCCTGTGGCCCGCCAGGCCAGCAGCAGTACCGCCAGCGTCTTGATGCCGTAGAACGCGGTGGTGATCAGGTGCAGCTGGGCAAAACTCAGCACGCCCTGTCCGGTCCGGGCCGCCGGCATCAACGCCTGAACCGCGAAGTAGCCCAGCAGCGTGCACACCACCGTGGTCCAAAGCAGCGCGGCATTGGCGACTGTCGGGCCCGCGGGTGCCATGCCGCCCGGCCTGCGCTGCAGCCACAGCAACACCGCCGCCAAGCCCAGGCTGAGCCAGCCTTCACGCACGAAGATGCGCGCGACCACTTGGCCCGCATCGGCGTTGGGCAGCGCGCCGAACGCGGCCGGCGCAGCGATGGCCGCAATGCAGATCAACATGCCGGCCCACAGGCCGGGCAGCATCCGGCGCCAGCGTTCAGCCATCAGAGGTAGCGCACCTCGATGACTTCGTAGCTCTTCAATCCGCCGGGCGCGTTGACCTCGGCCACGTCGCCGGCTTCCTTGCCGATCAGCGCCCGGGCGATCGGGCTGCTGATCGAGATCAGGCCCAGCTTCAGGTCGGCCTCGTCGTCGCCGACGATCTGGTAGGTGACACGCGTGCCGCTGGTTTCGTCCTCCAGTTCCACGGTCGAGCCGAAGACCACACGGCCGTCGGCGTCGAGCGTGGACGGGTCGATCACCTGCGCCGCAGCCAGCTTGCCTTCGATCTCCAGGATGCGGCCTTCGATGAAGCCCTGCTTGTCCTTGGCGGCCTCGTATTCGGCGTTCTCCGACAGATCGCCTTGGGCGCGCGCTTCGGCAATGGCCTGGATCACCGCATGGCGCTCGACCGTCTTCAGGCGTTGCAGCTCTTCCTTCAGCTTTTCGCTGCCACGTCGTGTCAGGGGGATGGTGCTCATGTTGGACTTCGCTCGCAGAAAGTGAAACCGCCGCGACGGCCCCGCCTGCTGGGGCAGACGGTCGGCTGGGGCGGCGGTATATGAACCGAGATTTTAGTTCAGTTCGCGGTGCAGTTCCTGCAGCGATTGCACGCTCAGCTCATGCTGGTGGTTCATGGCCTCGGTAGCGGCCTCGCAGCCGGCCATCGTCGTGTAGTAGGTCACCCGGTGCGCCAGTGCCGCGGTGCGGATGTGGCGGGAATCGGCAATCGCAGTGCGCGTCTCGTCCACGGTGCTGAAGACCAGCTGGATCTCTCCGGCCTTGACCATGTCGACGATGTGGGGACGGCCGTCCTTGACCTTGTTGACCACGCGCACCGGCAATCCGGCCTCGGCAATCGCGGCTGACGTCCCCTTGGTGGCCACCACCTGGAAACCCAGGCCGACCAGATCACCCGCCACCTTGACGGCGCGCGCCTTGTCGGCATTTTTCACGGTGATCACGGCCGTGCCCTTGTCGGGCAGGCGCGAACCGGCGCCGATCTGGCTCTTCAGCATGGCCTCGCCGAAGGTGGAACCCACGCCCATGACCTCGCCGGTGGAGCGCATCTCCGGGCCGAGGATCGGGTCGACGCCGGGGAACTTGTTGAACGGGAACACCGCTTCCTTGACGCTGAAGTACGCGGGAATGACCTCGCGCGGCTCGCGTCCGTCGCTGCCACGCTGGTCGCTCAGGCGCTGGCCCGCCATGCAGCGTGCGGCGATCTTCGCCAGCGGCTGGCCGGTGGCCTTGCTGACGAATGGCACGGTGCGCGAGGCGCGCGGGTTGACTTCCAGCACGAAGACCGTGGCCTCGTCACCCTCGCCCTGGATGGCGAACTGCACGTTCATCAGGCCGACCACCTTCAGCGCCTTGGCCATCAGCGTGGTCTGGCGGCGCAGTTCGTCCTGCAGCGCCGCGCTCAGCGAGTACGGCGGCAGCGAGCAGGCCGAGTCGCCGGAGTGGACCCCGGCCTGCTCGATGTGCTCCATGATGCCGCCGATCATCACGCTCTGGCCATCGCTGATGCAGTCGACGTCGACCTCGATCGCGTCGTCGAGGAAGCGGTCCAGCAGCACTGGAGACTTGTCCGACACCTTGACCGCCTCGCGCATGTAGCGCTGCAGGTCCTTGTCGCCGTGCACGATCTCCATCGCACGGCCGCCGAGCACGTAGCTGGGCCGCACCACCAGCGGATAGCCGATCTGCTGCGCCAGGTCCAGGGCAGCCTCTTCGGTGCGCGCGGTGCGGTTCGGCGGCTGCTTCAGTCCCAGCGTGTGCAGCAGCTGCTGGAAGCGCTCGCGGTCCTCTGCGATGTCGATGCTGTCCGGACTGGTGCCGATGATCGGCACGCCATTCGATTCAAGCTCCAGCGCCAGCTTCAGCGGCGTCTGCCCACCGTACTGCACGATCACGCCCAGCGGCTTTTCCACGGCGACGATCTCGAGCACGTCCTCCAGCGTCACCGGTTCGAAGTAGAGGCGGTCGGAGGTGTCGTAGTCGGTGGACACCGTCTCCGGGTTGCAGTTGACCATGATGGTCTCGTAACCATCCTCGCGCATCGCCAGCGCCGCGTGCACGCAGCAGTAGTCGAACTCGATGCCCTGGCCGATGCGGTTGGGACCGCCGCCCAACACCATGATCTTCTTGC
>JAGTRL010000334.1 GCA_018261815.1 Pseudomonadota bacterium | reverse complement strand
GTGATGCGTAGATCCGGCTGTCCTAAGTGAAACCCGGCCGCCTGCTGCCCCTGTGGCGCGGGGGTATCGGCATCCTGTCACTGAGTGCATTGACCCTGCTCGTGGCGATGGCCGTGGGTGAGGCGCTGGGCTGGCCGTTCCTGGCTCAGCCGCTGAACCGATGGCTGTCGAACCAGCTCGAACGCTCCGTGAACCTTGCGTCCGCCGATGCGCCGGCGAGCCTGGGGAAAAACGCGTTCTCGATCCGATTCATCGGCGGCGTGCGCCTGAAGTCATCGCAGATCGAAGTGGGCGCACCAGGCTGGAGCACGGCCGGCCCCACGCTGCGTGCGCGCGATGTCCTGCTCGAGTTGCGCTATGTCGACCTGTGGCGGGTCCATCACGGCCAGCCGCTGCACATTGAACTGTTACGCGCACAGGAGCTCGACGCCCAGCTGGAGCGTCTCGCCGACGGCCGCGCATCGTGGCAGGTTGGTCCGGCTGCTGTCCCCGCCGGCACGGCTGATCGCACACCGCTGCCGACTTTCGGCCATGTGACATTGAGTGCGGGCACGCTGCACTACCGCGACGAGCCGCTGGACATCGACATGGCCATTCGCCTGCGCCTGGATGAGGCCGCCGCCGGCTCATCGCGCCTGCAGGTGCAGGCCACAGGCACCTGGCGCGGCCAGCCGCTGACGGCCGAACTGCACAGTCCAGCTACCCCTTTGACGGCCGCCGGGGCCACGCGCGCGGCGCTGCCGTTGCGCCTGAAGGCCACCGTGGGCCGCGCGAACCTGCTTTTTGACGGCCATGCCCTGGATGCAGACCGGTTGGGCAACCTGAGCGGACGCTTCCGACTGAGCGGGCCGTCGCTGGCCGCCGTGGGTGACCCGCTGGGCGTGACCTTGCCGACCACCGCGGCTTTCCTGTCGAGCGGAGTATTGGTCAAGCAGGGTGACACGTGGTACGTGCGTGTCCACGATGCCACCGTGGGCGCCAGCCGTCTGAACGGCGCCTTCCGCTACGACGCGGCGCGCAGCGTGCCGCTGCTGTCGGGCCGGCTCGGCGGCAGCCGTTTGCTGCTCGACGATCTGGGCCCGGTGGTGGGCGCAGCGGTGCTGCCCGTGTCAACGCAGTTACCCAAAGCCGCGCCAAAGCCGCAACGCAGCCAGGGCAAGGTGCTGCCCAATCGGCCCTTCGACCTGGCGTCACTGCGCGCCATGAATGCAGACGTGCTCATTGACATCGACCACCTCGACCTGGGCACGCGCTACCTGGAAGCGCTGCGCCCGCTGCGCGGCCACCTGCAGTTACGTGGCGGCGTGCTCAGCCTCGAGGATCTGCAGGCGCGCACCGGCGAAGGCCGGCTGAGCGGCAGCCTGGGCCTGGACGGCCGTGGCGCCGCCGCGATGTGGACAGCGCGATTGCGCTGGGACGACATCCGCCTGGAGCGCTGGGTACGCCAGGTTCGCGCAGACGACGCGTCGCCCTACGTGTCGGGCCGGTGGAGCGGGCAGGCACAGCTGCGCGGCGACGGCGTTTCGACGGCGCAGATCCTCGGCAGCCTGCAGGGCCAGGTGCGAAGCAGCGTGCGCGGCGGCAGTATTTCGCACCTGGTGGTCGAAGGCGCCGGCATCGACCTGGCCGAAGCACTGGGGCTGCTGCTCAAGGGGGACCAGAGCTTGCCAGTCACTTGTGCGGCGGCCGATCTGAGCGTCGAAAACGGCGTGCTGCGCCCTCGTGTGTTCGTACTGGACACACCGGACTCCACGGCGTGGATCGACGGTGCGCTGTCACTGGCGAACGAGACCATCGACCTGCGCGTCGTCACCTCGCCCAAGGACTTCAGCCCGCTCACGCTGCGCACGCCGCTGCATGTGGGTGGCAGCATGGGCAGCCCGACGCTCACGCCGGAGATCGCGCCGCTCGGATTGAAGGTGGGCGCCGCACTGCTGCTGGGGCTGCTGAACCCGCTGGCCGCGTTGATCCCGCTGCTCGATCCGGGCAACGCCGATGAAGCGCAGCAGGGCGCCGCGGATTGCCTGGCCTTGTCGCAACGCGGCAAGCTCAAGCTTTTTCAGACCGCCACCAAACGCTGAAGGGGTTATCCCTGCCGATCTGCGTATCAGGCAGCCGCACCGAAAAACCTCCCTACGCTGCGGTGATGGCTATGGCCAGCGCGCCAGAAAGACCAGCGAGGCGGGGCGGTCGGCGCACGAGTCTGCGCCGCAGGCCACGGGGCGTGTGCGGCGCGCACCACAGCCTGCGCAGATCTCGCCAGCCTATGTGCGCCAGCGCACAGAAGTGCGTTTGGCATGCGCCTACCCTTCAAGCGAGCCCTGCGCGAACTGTGGCGTCGCCCGGAGCGCGAAGGCTTCACCACAGGCCGGTTCGCCAAGAATCCGCCATTCACGAAAGACTGTCATGAACCACACTCTGTTGACCCTATCCCTGCTCGGTGCCTTGAGCCTCGCCGCCTGCGACAAGCCCACTGTGGTGAACGTGCCGGCCGCGCCGGCGGCCACACCGGGCCCCGCCGGCCCTGCAGGTGCAACGGGCGCCACCGGTGCGACTGGCAGCCAAGGCGATGCCGGCAAGCCCGGCGATGCCGCGCCGACGCCGGTGCCCGAAGCCGCGTCGGCACCGACGAAGTGAAGCCGGCACCACCCATAGTCTTGCCAAGGGAAACGTCATGAGTCTGGGTACCATTTTGTTGATCGTGCTGATCTTGCTGTTGATCGGCGTCATTCCCTCCTGGCCCCACAGCCGCAGTTGGGGTTATGGCCCGAGTGGCGGGCTGGCTCTCGTCGTGGTGATCGTCCTCGTGCTGTTGCTGATGGGGCGAATCTGAGGCGCAACGCCCGCAAACCCTTCGAGCCACCGCGAGAGGCTGTCAATCAATGGTGAGTGCCCGCGAGGCAAGGTAGTCGCGCAGAAGCAGTAGGCGGCAGTAGACGCAAGCAGCCTGGGCGGCCCGCGGATTGAGTTGCCTCAATTCGGCGCCGGAGGAATCGGCTGGCTCGCCGCATGAGCTTTGAGCGGTAGCGTACAGTGGCCGGTCCCGTGGTCGAACGCGTTGACATGTCCATCGAAACCGCCCATTGGCGCGGCGCAATGTCCGTTTCGGGAGCGTCTATCTGGACGAGCGAGCGCCTGCAATGGGTCGACGGCAGGGCCTCGATGATCTGACCACGTCGCGCTAGACCTGCCGGTCACGGTGCATCGCTGCAAAATTGCCGGCGGCAAGGGCCGTGTCACAGTTACGAGGCGAAGCTTGAGCCGTGACCGCGCAAAGAATTTCCGAGGGCAGACTATTGCCTGCGCCAACAGGCCCGATGCCTCGGACTGGCTCGCCGCGTGGGGATTGATTTCCATCAGCTGGCCCCGGTACCCGAGCCCCAACACTTAGCGCTTTGGCAGACGGGGGCGTGAATGTGGCACGCGATCGTGATCGGATCCGGCATCGGTGGCCTGGCCGCCGCCGCGGCGCTCGCCAAGCGCGGCAAGCGCGTGCTGCTGCTTGAACAGCATACGGTGCCGGGTGGGCAGACGCAGACGTTTCGGCGGCAGGACTGGATGTTCGCCACAGGCGTTCACTACGTCAGCGGCGTCGGTCCGCAGGCGGGCCCAGAAGGCCAGTTTCGGAGATTGCTGGAATGGCTTGGCGACGGCTCGCTGCAATTCGCGCCGTGCGTCAATCCGTACGACATCGTGCGCCTGCCCGGCTTCGAATTCGGCATCCCGCATCCCGAGGCCGCCTACCGTGCCGCTCTGCACAGGCGTTTCCCGGGCGAGACGGCGGCAATCGACCGCTGGTTCCACGCGTGCCACGAGGCGCGCAAAGCCGGCACCACGTTGATGGCGGCGCATAGCCTTCCAGCGTGGATCGGCTGGGGCTTTCGCCTGCTACGCGGCCGGCAGGCC
>JAGTRL010000333.1 GCA_018261815.1 Pseudomonadota bacterium | reverse complement strand
GCCGATCATCGCCGACGGCGGCATCCGCGACCATGGCGACATCGCCAAGAGCATCCGCTTCGGCGCCAGCATGGTGATGATCGGCTCGCTCTTCGCCGGCCACGAGGAATCACCCGGCCGCACGGTCGAGGTCGACGGCAAGCTGTTCAAGGAGTACTACGGCTCGGCCAGCGACTTCAACAAGGGCGAGTACAAGCATGTCGAAGGCAAGCGCATCCTCGAGCCGATCAAGGGCCGGCTGGCCGACACGCTGCGGGAGATGCGCGAGGACGTGCAGAGCTCGATCAGCTACGGCGGCGGCACGCAGTTGTTCGACATCCGCAAGGTCAACTACGTGATCCTGGGCGGCGACAACGCCGGCGAACACCTGCTCATGTAGCGCTCGGAAGCCGGTCGCGGTACAGGCGCAGCGCGTACTGCAGTTCGGCGATCAGCGTCTCCTGGTAGCGGTAGGACATCTCCTCGCCCATCGGCACCAGGATCGACAGCGACTTGCGGCGGCAGCGCTCGGCCAGTGCGTCCAGGCGGTACAGCAGGCTGTCGAGCCGGGCCCGGGTCTGGGGCACATGCTGAGCTGCGTCGGGCTGCATCTCGGCAATCTCGCCGACCGTCACGCCGGGGTGGAACAGCGCAGGGATCTCCCGCTCGATGCGCACGCGCTGCGCATCGATGCGCCACAGGTTGAAGCGGTGCCCGAAGGCCATGCCGCTGAACAGCACGGACAGCGCCACGCCAAGCTGGATCCAGGTCGGCAGCGGCAGGATGTCCACGGCCCAGGGCGCGTAGGTGCCGAGCGCGTCGGGCCCTTCGTCGCGCAGGAAGTTGGCCCCGACCGTGGACAGCGGCAGGCCCGTCAGGTTGGGCCGGCCCTTGTTGTGCTGGACGAAGGTCGGGAAGACCTGCGACACGGCCGCCAACAGGCCCACCGTGGCACCGTTCTTCGCGCAGCCGTTGCCGACGATCAGCGTGTCCATCTGCAGCACGCTCACGTCATCGGGCGGCAGGCGGTGCACGTAGTCGATCTGCCCGGCCTCGATGGTGCCCGGCCGGGCAAATGGCAGCCGGCGTGCCAGCGCCGGCGCATCGGGCATGTCGAGGATCTGCAACTTGCGCACGACCACGGCGTCGCGCACCAGTGCGGCGCCTTCGTCGATCACCATGGCCCCCAGGTCGAGTTCGCCGCGCACCAGCATGTCGAGCTGCTGGTCGATCGTCGGCGTCGAGACGACGAGCCGCAGTTCGCTCAGCTGGCTCAGCAGGCGCTGCATCAACTGCTCGCTGCCGCTGCCGACCGGGCCGATGCCGATGCGCATGCCGACGAGGTCGAGCGGCACGCGCACCCGCTCCAGGTTGCGGCCCAGGATGATCAGAGATTCGGGCTGCGGAAGCCGGCCCAGCAGTTCGAGCCCGGAGGCATCCGGTGGGACGGTGCCGTCCTGCACCAGCGCAAACTGGATATCGCAGGACTGCCGCGCCGCCATCAGCCGCTGCAGGTTCTCCGCCGATCCGGCCGAGGACAGGTTGCGGATCCTGCCGCGTTGGCGCGCCACTTCGGCAGCAAGCTTGTCGACCGTGGCATGGTAGTTGCCGCTGGTACTGCCGCACAGCATCGCCAGGTTGACGTGGCGCAGCGTGGGCCGCGGGTCGAGCCAGGCCAGCAGCGCGCCCAGCAGCAGCAGCATGGCGAAGAACAACAAGGTCTTCTGCCCCGGCGACAGGCGTCCGTCCTTGCCAGGGCGGCCGATGACGCGCATCAGGCGCTGCCGGGGCAGGAAGCGGCTCGATTCTCTGGGCTTGGTGGACATCTTGGGCCCGACGGCGAGCGGCGATTCTCGGCCATGCGCCAGCGGCTGCGCTGCAGGACGGCCGCCTACAATCGCGGCCATCCCCGAACGTGCCCAGGCCGATGCGTCGTTGCGTTGTCGGCGTCTTGCCCCATTCCATGACCGAACTCGCCAAGTCCTTCGAGCCCGCCGCCATCGAGTCGCGCTGGGGCCCGCTGTGGGAAGCCAGCGGCGCCTACGTGCCGACGCTAGACCCGGCCAGGCCCTCGTTCAGCATCCAGCTGCCGCCGCCCAACGTCACCGGCACGCTGCACATGGGGCACGCGTTCAACCAGACGATCATGGACGCGCTGACGCGCTACCACCGCATGCAGGGCTGCAACACGCTGTGGCTGCCGGGCACCGACCATGCCGGCATCGCGACGCAGATCGTCGTCGAGCGCCAACTTCAGGACCAGGGCATCAGCCGCCATGACCTGGGGCGCCAGGACTTCGTCGCGCGCGTGTGGGAATGGAAGACCCGCAGCGGCTCGACCATCACCCAGCAGATGCGCCGCATGGGCGCCAGCGTCAGCTGGGCGCACGAGTACTTCACGATGGACGACAAGCTGTCCACCGTGGTGACCGAGACCTTCGTGCGGCTGTACGAGGAAGGCCTGATCTACCGCGGCAAGCGTCTGGTGAACTGGGACCCGGTGCTGAAGTCCGCCGTCTCCGACCTGGAGGTCGAGAGCGAGGAGGAAGACGGCTCGCTGTGGCACATCCGCTATCCGCTGGCCGACGGCTCAGGCGCGTTGGTGGTGGCCACCACCCGGCCGGAAACCATGCTCGGCGACGTGGCGGTGATGGTGCACCCCGAGGACGAGCGCTATGCCGCGCTGGTCGGCAAGACGGTGCGGCTGCCGCTGTGCGAGCGCGAGATCCCGGTCATTGCCGACGACTACGTCGACCGCGCCTTCGGTACCGGTGTGGTCAAGGTGACGCCGGCACACGATGCCAACGACTATGAGGTGGGCCAGCGCCATGGCCTGCCGCTGATCGGCGTGCTGGCGCTGGATGCCACCGTCAACGACCAGGCACCCGAGCCCTACCGCGGCCTGGACCGATTCGTCGCGCGCAAGAAGGTGGTCGCCGACCTGGAGACGCAGGGCCTGCTGGTCGAGGTGAAGAAGCACAGGCTGATGGTGCCGCGCTGCGCGCGCACCGGCCAGATCGTCGAGCCGATGCTCACCGACCAGTGGTTCGTAGCCACCACGAAGCCGGGGGCCGATGGCAGGAGCATCGCCCAAAAGGCCATCGACGCGGTGGATTCGGGCGCGGTGAAGTTCGTGCCCGAGCAGTGGGTCAACACCTACCACCAGTGGATGAACAACATCCAGGACTGGTGCATCAGCCGACAGCTGTGGTGGGGCCACCAGATCCCGGCCTGGTACGGCAGCGGCGGCGAGCTCTTCGTCGCGCGCAGCGAGGACGAGGCGCGCGCCCTGGCCACCGCGGCCGGCTACACCGGTGCGCTGACCCGCGACGAAGACGTGCTCGACACCTGGTACAGCTCGGCGCTGGTGCCCTTTTCCACGCTGGGCTGGCCGGCCAAGACGGTGGAGCAGGACCTGTTCCTTCCCAGCAGCGTGCTCGTCACCGGTTTTGACATCATCTTCTTCTGGGTCGCCCGGATGATCATGATGACCACGCACTTCACCGGCAAGGTGCCGTTCCGCCATGTCTACATCCACGGCCTGGTGCGCGATGCGCAGGGCCGCAAGATGAGCAAGTCCGACGGCAACGTGCTCGACCCGGTGGACCTGATCGACGGCATCGACCTGCCCGCGCTGCTCGACAAGCGCAGCACCGGGCTGCGCAAGCCCGAGACCGCGCCGCGCGTGCGCAAGGACACCGAGAAGGAATTCCCCGACGGCATCCCAGGCTACGGCGCCGATGCGCTGCGCTTCACCTTCGCCGCACTCGCCAGCCTAGGGCGCAACATCAGCTTCGACAGCAAGCGCTGCGAGGGCTACCGCAATTTCTGCAACAAGCTATGGAACGCCACGCGTTTCGTGCTGATGCAGGTGCAGGGCCTGGACGAGCACCAGCGCGGCATCCGCCCGTGCAGCAACGACTGCGGGCCCGAGGGCACC
>JAGTRL010000332.1 GCA_018261815.1 Pseudomonadota bacterium | reverse complement strand
TGTCGGTGATCGACGCCGCCTTCGGCGAGCGCTACACCTTCCACTTCATGCAGACGGACTTGGTGCTGGCGCTGGCCGACGCCGGCGCTTGAGGTGGCTCAGAACAGCGGCGCGAAGCCGCTGTTGGCATGGCTGGTCGGGAACACCGATGCGATGCCCCGCTGCAGCGTGTCGCGCTCGGTGCGGTAGCCCTGGCGCGGCAATGCCTCGAAGACCGCGGCACGCAGCAGCCACAGATCGGCCGGCTCGGCCGCATGGCGGATCTGGAAGCGCAGCCACTCGGCGCGCGGGCCGGGCAGGGCGTCGATGGCCAGCAGGTAGGTCTGCTTCAAATTGACGAAGGCGCGACGCGCGGCGATGCGCGCTTGCCGGTCCTCGGGTGTGCCCACGCCAGACAGGGCACTGCGGGGCAGGTGGTGGCGCGGTCCGGCGCGCTCATCGCTCATGACAGCAGCGGCACGAAGCCCGAGCGGGGTGCCCGGGTCGGGAAATGGCGGTTCAGTTCGGCCAGCCGGCGCTCGGCCTCGTGCTGGCTGTGGTGCAGGGCGACCACGCTGTACAGCTCGGCGCGCAGATGCCAAAGCTCGCGCAGCGTGCGGGCTTGGCCGATGCGCATGCTCAGCGTATTGGCGGCTGTGCTGGGGACGTCGCCGATGCTGTCGAGGAAATCCTGGCGCACCGGTGGCAGGCGGTTCAGCGCGGGTGAAGACTGGAGCGGGCCCGGGGCCAGCAGCCAAAACCACAACCGGTTCCAGGCGGAACGCGGGGCCTGGCGCAGCGACGGCGGGCAGACCTCGGTGCGCCAGCCGATGCGCGACGCCAGGGTGTCCCGGTATCGGGGGCGAACGAGCAGACTGAAAGAGATCATGACTGTGACTTCGGACACAACGCTGCAAACTTGAGCGCATTGTTCGGCGTCACGGGCCGTGATAAAGGCGGAACAAAGGCCGCAAGAGCCACCAGTTCGTGCTCGTGACCGCCCGCAGGGGCGGGAATGGCGCGCCCTCGGTCAAACTGCGCCGTAGACCTGATTGCGCTGCGCCGTGTAGTGCCACCACGGCGTGGGCGCGGCCCCGCGCATGAAGTCGGTGGCGGCCATGAAGGTGTCCAGGACGCAAGGGTCCTGGCGCTTGCCGGTGGCCCGGCACAGCGCCTGGTACAGCTGGAGGGGGTCACGTGTGCGCAGCTCGCCGGGGTGGTGGATGCCCAGGCGCCGCAGGTCGGCGGCCAGCGCCGGGCCGATGTTGGGCAACTGCTCCAGCGTCTTGCAGTCGTCGGCCCGGGCCGCCTTGGGCGACTTGAGCATGCGCTGCGCCCCTACATCAGCATGGTGTTGCGGATCAGGCCGACAGCCAAGCCCTCCAGCTCGAAACTCTCGTCGTCGGCCGCGACATGGAGGGTCTCGAAGTCGGGGTTCTCGGGGATCAGCTCGATGCCGGCCTTGGTCTTGCGGAAGCGCTTGACGGTGACGTCGTCGCCCAGGCGGGCGACGACGATCTGGCCGTTCTTGGCCTCGCGCGACTTCTGCACCGCGAGCAGGTCACCGTCCATGATGCCGGCGTCGCGCATGCTCATGCCGCGCACCTTGAGCAGGTAGTCGGGTCGGCGCGGGAACAGGCTGGCTTCCATCAGGTAGCTCTGGTCGATGTGCTCCTGGGCCAGGATTGGCGAGCCGGCCGCCACGCGGCCGACCAGCGGCAGCGTCAGCTGCGCCAGGCCGGGCAGCGGCAGACTGTATTGCTTGCCGTAGGGGTTGAGCCGTGCGGCATTGAGAGCACGCAATGTGTCAGACTTCAAGCGGATGCCGCGCGAGGTTCCGCCCACCAGTTCGATGACGCCCTTGCGCGCCAGGGCCTGCAGGTGCTCCTCGGCGGCGTTGGCCGAGCGGAAGCCCAGCTCGGCGGCAATCTCGGCCCGGGTGGGCGGGGCGCCGGTGCGCTCGATCGCGCTTTGGACCAAGTCGAGAATCTGCTGCTGCCGGTCGGTGAGCTTCGGGCTTTCGATCATGGGGGGTACCTGTTGATTTGTCCAGTCACTGTATTTTCATCCATGAATGCATCAAAGGCAAGCACTGAGCGCAGGGTGGTGATCCTGGGCACCGGCGGCACCATCGCCGGCACGGCCGACAGTGCCACCGACAGCGTCGGCTATCGCGCCGCCAGCCTGGGCGTGGAGGCGCTGGTGGCGGCCGTGCCGCCGCTGGCCGGCTGGCCGATCGAATGCCTGCAGATGGCCCAACTGGACAGCAAGGACATGACGCTGGCGACTTGGCTGGCGCTGGCCGCGGCGGTGCAGAAGCAGTTGCAGCGCGCCGAGGTCGGCGGCGTGGTCATCACCCACGGCACCGACACGCTGGAGGAGACGGCCTACTTCCTGCACCGTACGCTGGCGCCGGCCAAGCCGGTGGTGATGGCGGCGGCGATGCGGCCGGCCAGTTCGTTGCAGGCTGATGGCCCGCAGAACCTGCTCGACGCAGTGACGCTGGCGCGTAGCGGCGCGCTGGACGGCGTGCTGGCCGTGCTGGGCGGGCAGGTGTACGCCGCGGTGGACCTGCGCAAGCAGCACGGCTGGCGGGTCCAGGCTTTCGGCGCTGGCGACGCCGGCGTACTGGCGCTGCTGCAGGACGGCGTGCTGCAGCGCTTTCGCGAGCCTGCACGAGCCACCGCACACCCGGCCGCGGTCGCCATGCCTGCGGACGCAGCTGCCTGGCCTACGGTGGAGATCGTCACCAGCCATGCCGGCGCCAGCGGCACGGCCATCGATGCGCTGGTCGCTGCCGGAGCGCAGGGTCTGGTCATCGCCGGCACCGGCAACGGCAGCGTGCACCAGTCGCTGCTGCAGGCTGCGCGCCGCGCCAGCGATGCCGGCGTGCCGGTGGTGCGCGCCTCGCGCTGCCTGCTCGGCGGCGTGTTCGGCGCGGCGGCCGACGCACTGCCCAGCTACGGTGCGCTCACGCCCTGGCAGGCCCGCATCGAGCTGATGCTGGACCTGCTGATCAGGCCACGCTGAGCGCGACGTCGATGTTGCCGCGCGTGGCGTTCGAATACGGGCAGACCTCGTGCGCGGCCTTGACCAGCGCCTCGGTGGCCGCCTTGTCCATGCCCGGCACCGACACCACCATGGCCACGGCGATGCCGAAGGCGCCGGGCTTGCCGGTCATCGGCCCAATGGACACGTCGGCCTGGATCGACACCTCGGCCGGCAGCGCGACCTTCTGCATGCGCGCCACGGCCTTCATCGCGCCGATGAAGCAGGCCGAGTAGCCGGCCGCGAACAGCTGCTCCGGGTTGGTGCCCGGGCCGCTGTCGCCTCCCAGTTCCTTGGGGGTGGACAGCTGCATCTTGATCTTGCCGTCGGACGATTCGGTGCTGCCGGTGCGCCCGCCGGTGGAGGTGGCTTGGGCGGTGTAGAGGGCTTTGTCGATAGCCATGGTCTTTCCTTTGCTGGGTTGAAGTTGCGTCATTCCACGTGGAGGAGGGAGGCGGTGAGTTGCTGGCGCAATGCCTGCAGGCGCGCCGTCAGCGAGGACAGTTCGTTCAGTTCGCAGCCCGACGCGGCGGTGATGGTCTGCGGCACGCGCACGGCGCGGGCCTTCAGCGCGCGGCCCGCCGCTGTCAGCTGCAGCAGCACGCGGCGTTCATCGGCGGTGTCGCGAAGGCGCTGCACCAGGCCGGCGCTTGCCAGGCGCTTGAGCAGCGGCGTCAACGTCCCGGAATCCAGCGCCAGGCGCTCGCCGATCTGCGACACCGTCAGGCCGTCGTCCTGCCACAGCACCAGCATCACCAGGTACTGAGGGTAGGTCAGGCCCAGCGGATCGAGCAGCGGCTTGTAAAGCTTGGTCATTGCCAGCGACGCGGCGTACAGCGCGAAGCACAGCTGCTGGTCGAGCAGCAGCCAATCGTCCTGGCGGGTGGCACTGCGCTG
>JAGTRL010000331.1 GCA_018261815.1 Pseudomonadota bacterium | reverse complement strand
TGCCCCGCCGGCCACGCCCTGGTCGGACAGCGTGCTGTACGAAGTGCATGTGCGCGGCTTCAGCAAGCTGCACCCCGGCGTGCCCGAGGCGCAGCGCGGCAGCTACGCCGGCCTGGCCTCGGACGCGGGCATCGCCCACCTGCAGCGCTTGGGCATCACCGCCGTGAACCTGCTGCCGGTGCATCGTTTCCTCGACGAGGAGCGGCTGGTGTGCATGGGCCTGCGCAACTATTGGGGCTACAACACGCTGGGCTTCTTCTGCGTGGAGCCGCGCTATGCCGCGGCCGGCGCGGAGGGCAGCGCGGTGCGCGACGAGTTCCGTCGCATGGTGCGCAAGCTGCACGCGGCGGGCATCGAGGTGATCCTCGACGTGGTCTACAACCACACGGCAGAGACCGACGAGTTCGGCCCCACGCTCAGCTGGCGCGGGCTGGACAACGCCAGCTACTACCGGCTGCCCGAAGGCGACCGCCTGCACTACGAGAACCATACCGGCTGCGGCAACACGCTCGACCTGAGCCACCCGCGGGTGCTGCAGATGGTGATGGACAGCCTGCGCTACTGGGTGCAGGAGATGCATGTCGACGGCTTCCGCTTCGACCTGGCCACGGTGCTGGGCCGCGGGCGCCACGGCTTCGACCGCCACGCGGCCTTTTTCGCCTGCATCGCGCAGGACCCGGTGCTGCAACGTGTGAAGCTGATCGCCGAGCCCTGGGACATCGGCCCGGGCGGTTATCAGGTGGGCCAGTTCCCGACGGGCTGGGTGGAATGGAACGACCGCTACCGCGACACCATGCGCGCCTTCTGGCTGGGCGGTGACTGCACGCGCGGCGAGTTCGCGCGGCGGCTGTGCGCTTCGTCGGACCTGTTCCAGCAACGCGGCCGCGCTCCGGCGGCGTCGTTGAATTTAGTGGTCTCGCACGACGGTTTCACCCTGCGCGACCTGGTCAGCTACGACCTGCGCCACAACGAGGCCAACGGCGAGAACAACCGCGATGGCCACGGCCACAACCTCAGCTGGAACTGCGGCTTCGAAGGCCCGACCGAAGACCCGGAGGTGCAGGCACTGCGTGTGCGCCTGCAACGTGCCCTGCTGGCCACACTTCTGCTGTCGCAGGGCACGCCGATGCTGGCGGCCGGCGACGAAATGGGCCACACCCAGCAGGGCAACAACAACCCCTATTGCCAGGACAACCCGATCACCTGGATCGAATGGTCGCGTGCCGACGAGGCGCTCATCGGCTACAGCGCCCACCTGATCGCGCTGCGCCGCAGCCTGCTGCCGTTGGCCGACACCTGGCATGCCGATGCCGCCGGCGACGCCGGGCTGTCCTGGCTGCGGTCGAATGGCGAGCCGCTGTCCGGCGCGCATTGGAACGACCATGCGGCGCGCGCTGTCGGCGTGCGCATCGGTCAGCCGGGGCGCGCGGCACGGCCCTTGCTGCTGCTGGTGAACGCTGGCGACTGCGGGCTCGACTTTCAATTGCCTCCGGGGCGCTGGCGGGCGCTGTTGGACAGCGGCGCCTCGAGCGGCATGCCGTCGCGACCGGATGTCGGAGCGTCGGCGCTGTCGATGGCAGCGCGCTGCCTGGTCCTGCTGCAGATGACCGAGGACTGAAGGATGCGTTTTCCCCGTGCCAGCGGCGTGCTGCTGCACCCGACCTCGCTGCCAGGACCGCATGGCAGCGGTGATTGCGGGCCTGCGGCCTACCACTTCGTCGACTGGCTGGTCTCGGCCGGGCAGTCGCTTTGGCAGATCCTGCCACTGACCGGCATCGGCGCCGGCAACTCGCCCTATGCCAGCAATTCGGCCTTTGCCGGCAATCCGCTGCTGGTCGACCTGAAAGAATTGCAGCGGCAGGGCTGGCTCAGCGACGCGGAGGTCCTGCCCACCCCGAGGCTGCTGGACCAACGCGTCGACTATGCTGAGGTGCGACCCTTTCGCATGCAGCGCCTGGCTCTGGCGGCGCAGCGCTTCCAGGCACTGCCGGCACAGGACGAGCGGCGGCTGCGGTTCGCGCAGTTCTGCCTGCGCCATGCAGTCTGGCTCGACGACTATGCCCTGTTCATGGCGCTGAGCGAGGCCCATGACTTCGACGAATGGTGCCTTTGGCCGTCGCCGTTGGCCCGGCGTGAACCCTTCGCCCTGGCGCAGGTCGCCGCGCAGCATGCCGAGCGCATCGCCTTCTGGAAGTTCTGCCAGTGGTGCTTCTTCCGCCAGTGGCTCGAGCTCAAGGCCTACGCCAACGAACGTGGCGTGCAGATCGTCGGCGACGTGCCAATCTTCATCGGCCACCACAGCGCAGAAGTCTGGTCGCATCAGGCCCTGTTCGAACTGGACGCCGACGGGCGGCCGACCGTGGTGGCGGGCGTGCCACCCGACTTCTTCAGCGCCACCGGGCAGCGCTGGGGCAACCCACTGTACCGTTGGGAGGTGCATGCGCGCGATGGCTATGCCTGGTGGGTGGAACGCATGCGCGGCATCTTCGAACTGGTGGACGTCGTGCGCATCGACCACTTCCGCGGCTTTGCGGGCTACTGGGAAATTCCGGCCAGCGAACCGACGGCGATCCACGGGCAATGGCGCAGCGGCCCGGGCGCCGACCTGTTCAAGGCCATCAATGCCGCGCTGGGGCCGATGCCGATCATTGCCGAGGATCTGGGCGTGATCACGCCGGACGTCGATGCGCTGCGCCGGCGCTTCCAGTTCCCGGGCATGCGCATCCTTCAGTTCGCCTTCGGCGGAGACTCGAGCAACGTCTTCCTGCCGCACCACCACGAGTGCGACACCGTGGTCTACCCGGGCACGCACGACAACGACACCAGCATCGGCTGGTGGGGCAGCGCCACCGAGCACGAGCGCCACTTCGCGCGAGCCTATCTCGACACCGACGGCCACGACATGGCCTGGGCGCTGATCCGCAGCGCCTGCGCGTCGGTGGCCGACACGGCCATCTACTCGATGCAGGACTTGCTTTCGCTGCCTGGCGAGTGCCGCATGAACTTCCCCGGCCAGAGCGAAGGCTGGTGGGAATGGCGCATGCAGTGGAGCCAGGTGCAGGACTGGCATGCCCAGCGACTGGCCGGGTTGTGCCGGCTCTACGACCGCGTGCGCAGCTGAATCCGCACGCTGCGGCACATGAAAAAAGGCACCCTTGCGGGCGCCTTTGTCTTGGAACCAAGTCAGGCCCGGATCAGCGCACCACGGCGATCTGGTCGCGCTTGCCGTCCTTGTAGGTGTACAGCGTTAGCGCACCATTCTTGATGTCGCCCTTCTCGTCGAAGGCGATGGTGCCGGTCACGCCTTTGTAGCCGTCGGTCTTGGCCAGCTCGGGCAGGTACTTCGCCGGGTCGGCCGAACCGGCCTTTTCCATCGCCATAGCCATCACCATCACCGCGTCGTACACGTACGGTGCATAGACCTGCACGTCGGTGTTGTTCTTGGCCTTGAACTTGGCGCGGAACTCTTCCATGCCCGCCTTCTGCTCGCCTTCGACACCACCGGCTTCGGCACAAACCACCTGGCCATCGGCCATCGCTCCGGCCGCCAGCTTGGGCAGTTCGCCCGAACAGATGCCATCGCCACCAACGAACTTGGCCTTGATGCCCAGCTGCTTCATCTGGCGCATCATCGGGCCGGCCACGGCGTCCATGCCGCCGAAGAACACCACATCGGGCTTCTTCGACTTGATCTGCGTGAGGATGGCGGTGAAGTCGGTGGCCTTGTCGGTGGTGAACTGGCGGTCCAGCGTCTTGCCGCCAGCGGCCACGACGGCCTTCTCGAACTCGTCGGCCACGCCCTGGCCATAGGCCGTGCGGTCGTCGATGACGGCGATGGTCTTGCCCTTCAGCTCATTGACGGCGTACTTGCCGAGCGTGCCACCCAGGTGCACGTCGTCGGCCACCACGCGGAAGGCGGTGTTGAA
>JAGTRL010000330.1 GCA_018261815.1 Pseudomonadota bacterium | reverse complement strand
CGCCGGTGAAGGGCCCGCCAAACTGGAAAAGGCCGAAGTGATCGTCGAGGACGGAAAGCAGGTGCAGCGCTACATGCGCGCCTTGCCGACGCAACAGCTCTGCTTGTCCTGCCACGGCGCCGCCTCCAGCCTGAGCCCTGCCGTCGCGGCGCAACTGAACGCGCTCTATCCGGCCGACCAGGCCGTGGGCTACCGGGTCGGCGACATCCGCGGTGCCATGACGATCAAACGGGCTCAATAGGGCCGGCCCAGCCATGCCGCATGCGATGAGTGTGTCTCGGTATCGGGCGCGCCGTCTGGGTCTGCCCGGCCTGCTGCTCGTGCCGTGGCTGGCGCTGCCGACGCAGGCCTGGGCGGCGGCCGGCTCCGGCACGGCCGTGGCTTGGTGGGTGTGGCCGCTGGCGCTGTTCATCGCCTGCTTCCTGATGGGCATCGTCGCAGTACCGGCCGGCATCGGCGGCGGCACGCTGTTCGTGCCGATCGTCGGCAGCTTCTTCCCCTTCCACCTCGATTTCGTTCGCGGCGCCGGCCTGCTGGTCGCGCTGGCCAGTGCCCTGTCTGCCGGGCCGACGCTGCTGCGCGGCGGTCTCGGCAGCCTGCGCCTGGCGCTGCCTTTGGCGGTGCTGGCCTCGGCCTCGTCGATCGGCGGCGCGATGCTCGGCTTGGCGATGCCGGCCAACCTGGTGCAGATCCTGCTGGGTGGGGTGGTGCTGGGCATCGTGGTGCTGATGCTGGTGTCGAAGCGTTCCGAATTTCCGCAGGTCGCGCAGCCGGACGCGCTGTCGCAGGCCCTGGCGTTGAACGGTGTTTTCATCGACGGGGCTTCGGGCCGCAGCGTGCACTGGCAGGTGCACCGCACCGTGCCGGGCCTGCTGGTCTTCCTGGGCATCGGCGTGCTGGCGGGCATGTTCGGCATCGGCGCCGGCTGGGCCAACGTGCCGGCCCTGAACCTGCTGATGGGAGCACCGCTCAAGGTCTCGGCCGGCACCTCGGGCGTGGTGCTGTCGCTGGTCGATTCGTCGGCCGCGTGGGTCTACATCAATCGCGGTGCAGTGCTGCCGATGATCGCGGTGCCGTCGGTGGTGGGCATGATGCTCGGCGCACGCATCGGCGCGCGGCTGCTCGACGTGCTCAAGGGCTCGGTCATCCGGCGCATGGTGATCACGGTGCTGCTCTTCGCCGGATTGCGGGCGCTGCTGAAGGGCACCGGGGTGTGGCCATGAACACGGCGAACCCCGCCCCGGCGTTGCAGCCGCTCGAACAAATGCTCTACGCCAGCCTGCTCACCTGGGGCACGCGGCTGGGCTTGTTCGTGCTGGTGGCGAGTTTTGCCGCCTATGTGCTCGGCCTGGCCGACGCTCAGGTGCCGGTGGACCGCCTGCCGGAGCTTTGGCACCACCCTGTCGCGCGCTATCTCGAGCTGACCCAGACGCCCACCGGCTGGGGCTGGCTGGCACTGGTCCACAAGGGTGACGTGGCCGGGCTGGCCGGCATCGCGATCCTCGCCGGCTGCTCGCTGGTGTGCCTGCTCGCGCTGGTGCCGCTGTACCTGCGGCGCGGCGACAAGGCCTACGCCGCGCTGTGCCTGGCCGAGGTGGCGGTGGTGCTGCTGGCGGCCTCGGGCTGGATCTCGGGCGGGCATTGAGCATGGCCACGGTCTTCGCGCGCCCGTTGCTGGCCACCGAACACGGCGAGTTCGACATCGGCGCCGAGACGCTGGCCTTCGCGCTGGCGCGGCACTGCCGGCTGGCGTTGGCGGGGGTGCTGCCGCTCGTCAGCAACCCGGAGTTCGAGGCGGTGGCGCCGCAACTCGCGGCCAAGGCCGATGCCGAGGCGGCCACCAAGCGCAAGAGCCTGGCATCGCGCGCCCGAGCGGAGGGTGTGGACTTCGAGTTGAAGGTGCGCCGCGGCAGCGAACCCTATGTCGAGATCGTCGAGGAAGCGCGTGAGCGCGCCGCCGACCTGATCGTGATCCGCCGCCGCGGCCAGCGTGGCTTCCTGGCCAACCTGCTGGTCGGCGAAATGGTGAGCAAGGTCGTTGCGCATTCGCCCTGCAGCGTGCTCATCGCGCCGCGTGGCGCGCGCATGTGGTCGAAGCGGGTGCTCGTCGGCATCGACCCGCAGGCGCCCGACAAGACCATGCTGGCGTGCGCCGCGGCACTCGCGGCCGACTGCGCGCTGCCGCTGCGCGTGGCTTGCGTGGCCGCGAACGAGGCCGCACGTGCGCCGGCCGAGCAGGCGCTGGCCACGGCACTGCAGCAGGCGCGAAGCCTCGGCGCCGAGGTCGACGGCGAGGTGCGGGTCGGGCGTGCCTACCAGGAGCTGATGCAGGCGGCGCAGGTCTGCGCAGCCGACCTGCTGGTGGTGGCACGCCACCGCGACGATGCGCTGGGGCGGGCGTGGATCGGCGGCGTGGCGCAGAAGGTGATCGGGCTGACGGAATGTCCGGTGCTCGTGCATATGAACAACCCGAGGACACCGCCAACATGAGCGACGCGTTGAACTACCTGGTCAAGGCCCGACCCGAGGCGATGACGCACTACTTCGCCTTCCTGAAGGATGCCGGCAAGCACCTCGACCCGAAGACGCGCGACCTGATCTCGGTGATCACCAAGGTGCATGCGCAGACCGAGCGGGGTTTCCGCCAGTACCTGGGTCGCGCACTGCGCGACGGCTGCACGCCGATGGAAGTGCTGGACGCGCTGCTGATGGCCTTTCCCGCTCTCGGCCTGGCAAAGATCGTCTGGGCGGTGGACATCATCCTGGCGATGAACCTCCCCGAGTTCAAGCCCGAGGCCATGAGCTCGAAGGGCCAATGGCACGACGTGATGGCCGCCGCCGAGTTGAAGCCCGGCGAGGTGCAGCGCGTGGACTGCGATGGCCGCGGCTTGTTCGTCTACCGCGACAAGAAGGACATCCGCGTCTACGACAGCCGCTGTCCGCACCAGAGCACCAACATCCCGCACCTGGCACTCGACGGCCTCACGCTCACCTGCCCGAAGCACGAGTGGGCCTTCGATGTGAGCACCGGCGAGTGCATCAAGAAGGGCAACAGCCCGCTGCGGCGCTGGGAGTCCAAGGTCGTGAAGGGCCGATTGCTCGCCCTCTGGTAGTCGCGCTCGCGAACTCGTTGCATCCCCCACTTGGCCCATATCCACAGGAGACAAGCATGAATTCAAGGCATCAAGGGAAAGCCAAACACTTCACACTCACGCCACTGTGCCTGCTGCTGGTCGGCACGGCGGCCCAGGCCACCGACGGCTATTTCGCCAACGGCTACGGCATGAACTCGATCGGCATGGGCGGCACGGCGGTGGCCGTGTCGCTGGAGCCTTTCGGCGGTGCGGTCAATCCCGGCGCAATGAGCTTTCTCGGCAACCAATGGCAAGCCGGCCTGAGCTGGTTCAGCCCCGATCGCGATGCCTCGCGCAGCGGTTCCGGACCGGCCGGCCTGGACGGCAGTGCCACCAGCGGCAGCACCAACTTCTTCATCCCCGAGTTCGGCATCAACTGGAAATACAGCCCCGAGCTGGCCTTTGGGCTGACGGTCTACGGCAACGGCGGCATGAACACCAACTTCCCCGGCGGGCAGATTCCCGCGGCCAGTGCCTGCGCCAACTTCAACCCCGGTCAGGCGGCCTACAACCTGCTGTGCGGCACCGGCAATCTCGGCGTCGACCTGATGCAGCTGATGATCGCCCCCTATGTGTCGTGGCAGTTCACCAAGGGGCACTCGATCGGCATCGCGCCGACGCTGGCCTACCAGCGCTTCGAGGCCAACGGCCTGCAGGCCTTCGACAATCCGGCGCTGTCCACGAAGCCCGGCAGCGTCACCAACAACGGCTACAGCGATTCATGGGGCGGTGGCGTGCGCATAGGCTACATGGGCCAGATCAACGAAATGTTCTCGGTGGGCGCCGCCTATGCCACGAAGATGAGCATG
>JAGTRL010000029.1 GCA_018261815.1 Pseudomonadota bacterium | reverse complement strand
GTCGGAGCAGGCCTTCCTGGACCGCACGCTGATCGACCTGGACGGCACCGACAACAAGAGCCGCCTGGGCGCCAACGCCACGCTGGCGGTGAGCATGGCCGTCGCGCGCGCCGCGGCCGAGGAATCGGGACTGCCGCTGTACCGCTACTTCGGCGGCATGGGCGGCATGCAGATGCCGGTGCCGATGATGAACGTCATCAACGGCGGCGCGCACGCCAACAACACGCTCGATCTGCAGGAGTTCATGATCATCCCGGTGGGGGCGCCGTCTTTCCGCGAAGCGGTGCGCTACGGCGCCGAGGTCTTCCATGCGCTGAAGAAGATCATCGACGCCAAGGGCATGTCCACCTCGGTCGGCGACGAAGGCGGCTTCGCCCCCAGCGTGGCCAGCCACGAGGCGGCGATCCAGCTGATCCTGGAAGCTATCGACAAGGCCGGCTACACGGCTGGCGAGCAGATCGCGCTCGGCCTGGACTGCGCCGCCAGCGAGTTCTACAAAGACGGGCAGTACGTGCTCGAAGGCGAAGGCGGCCTGAAGCTGTCGGCCGCCGGCTGGACCGACATGCTGGCCGCCTGGGTCGACAAGTACCCGATCCTCAGCATCGAGGACGGCATGGCCGAAAGCGACTGGGACGGCTGGAAGCACCTGGCCGAGCGCCTGGGCAAGAAGGTGCAACTGGTGGGCGACGACCTGTTCGTCACCAACACCCGCATCCTGAAGGAAGGCATCGACAAGGGCGTGGCCAACTCGATCCTCATCAAGATCAACCAGATCGGCACGCTGACCGAAACCTTTGCCGCCATCGAGATGGCCAAGCGCGCCGGCTGGACCAACGTCATCAGCCACCGCAGCGGCGAGACCGAGGACTCCACCATCGCAGACATCGCCGTGGGCAGCAACGCCGGGCAGATCAAGACCGGCTCGATGAGCCGCAGCGACCGCATCGCCAAGTACAACCAGCTGCTGCGCATCGAGGAGGATCTGGGCGACGTGGCCAGCTATCCGGGGCGCGCGGCCTTCTACAACCTACGCTGAGGGGTTGTCGATGGCTTCAAATCGACCGTTGACGCCCGTCGTTGTCCCGCGCGCGGCCGCACTGGCCGCCGCCGTCGGCACGGCATTGCTCGCCGGCTGCGCTGTCTATCCGGACGGCACGGTGGTCTACTCGGACGGTTCGGTGTTGCCTGCCGGCACGAGCGCCTATGACCGCGCCTTCAGCGCCGCCAGCGGCGCGCTCAGCGACCAGGGCCTGCGCATCACCGTGCAGGATCGCGCCAGCGGCCAAGTGGTCGGCACGCGCGGCAATGCCGTCGTGACGGCCTCCGTGCGGCCGCAGCCGGACGGCACGACCCGCGTCGAGTTCAAGACCAGCGGCGACGTGGATTCGGGGCTGGCGCAGCGCGTGGTGGCCGCCTACAACGCACGCATGGGTCGCTGATGTCCGCCACGCGACGCGCCGCGGTGACGGCCGCCCTGCTGTTCACGCTGGTCAGCGTCGTGGGCTGCACCAGCGTGTCGCCAGGCGGGGTGCCCGACAGCCACATCAGCATCGAGCGAACTTACGACGTCGCCCTGGCCGCGATGGCCGACCAGCGCATGATTTTCAGCGTGCAGGACCGGCGCCAGGGCCGCATCGTCGGCACCGTCGAAGGCAGCACGCTCGTCGCCACGATCCAGCCCATCGTCGACGGCACGACCCGGGTGACCTTCGAGCCGCAGGGCAACACGGCGGCCGACGCCGCATTGGTCAAGCGGGTGACCGACGCCTACAACGCCCGCATGTCGAAACTGGGCCTGCTCGGCGGCTTCAAGGACTCAGCCGGGACCGAATACAACGGCCCGGTCCCCTGCCCTAGCGGCCCGGCCTTCTGCCCCTGAAACGACGATGAAGCTGGTCACCTTCGGTCTGCTGCTGCTGCTGGCACTGGTGCAGGCCGAACTGTGGGCCGGCAAGGGCGGACGCAGCCACGTGGTGCAGCTGCAGTCCCAACTGCAGGCGCAGCAGCTGGCCAACGACGCGGCGCGGCTGCGCAACCAGCGCCTGGCGGCCGAGGTCAGCGACCTGAAGGAAGGCCTGGAGATGGTCGAGGAAAAGGCGCGCAGCGAACTCGGCATGGTCAAGCCGGACGAGATCCTGGTGCAGCTCAATTCACGCCGGCCCTGACGCGCCGACCCGCTCGCCGTCGATGGACCGCCTGCTGCAAGCACTGCAGCCGCTGCTCGCCCCGGCCTTCAGCCTGTGGGGCAGCCCCGTCACCTGGGTCGAGATGCTGGCCTTCGTACTGTCACTGGCCATGGTGGTGTGCAACATCCGCGTCAACGTGATGGCCTGGCCGCTGGCCATCGTTGCCTCGCTGCTGTACTGCCTGCTCTTCTGGGACAGCCGCCTGTATGGCGAGGCGGGGCTGCAGATCTTCTTCGTCGCCGTCGCCGGCTGGGGCTGGTGGCAATGGCTGCGCGGGCGCGAGGCGGACGGTTCGGCCCTGCGCGTGCGTTTCCTGTCGGGCCGCGCGCGGCTCGGCCTGCTGGCGTCGGTGGCGGTGGCGTGGCCGCTGCTCGGCGCCTTTCTGGACCAGGCCACCGACACCGACGTGCCCTGGTGGGACGCGCTGCCCACCGCCGGCAGCCTGGCCGGGCAATGGCTGCTGGGCCGCAAGTACGTGGAGAACTGGCCGGTGTGGGTGGCGGTCAACGTGGTCAGCGTCGGCCTGTTCGCGTGGAAGGGGCTGTGGCTGACGGTGCTGCTGTACCTGCTGTTCCTGGGGATGGCGCTGTGGGGCTGGCGTGCCTGGCAGCAACTGGCCCGCCACCATGGCTGAAGGGATGGTGATCGCCGTGCTCGGTGCCGAGAGCACCGGCAAGAGCACGCTGGCGCTGGCGCTGCAGGCGGCTCTGGCCGCCGAGGGCCGTCGCGTGGCCTGCGTCGGCGAAGTGCTGCGCGAGTTTTGCGATGCCCACGGCCGCACCCCACGCCAGCATGAGCAGGCCGGCATCGCGGCCGATCAGACACGCCGCATCGACGCCGCGGCGATCGGGCATCACATCGTCATTGCCGACACCACGGCCGTGCAGATCGCCGTCTACAGCGAGATGGTGTTCGGCGACCGCAGCCTCTACGCAGAGGCCCTGCGCGCGCAGGCGCGCTGCAGCCACACGCTGCTGTGCGCGCTCGACCTGCCCTGGGTGGCCGATGGCCTGCAGCGCGACGGCCCGCATGTGCGCGAGCCGGTGGACACCCTGCTGCGCACGGCGCTGCAGCGCCACGGCCCCGGTTATGCGGTGGTCGCCGGCCAGGGCCAGCACCGGCTGGCTGCAGCGCTGGCCGTGCTGCACAACGCAGCGCCAGCGGCAACCGCATCGCCACAGACGACACGCTGGCACTGGGTGTGCGAGCGCTGCGGTGACCCGGACTGCGAGCGCCACCTGCTGCCGCGGCCGTGACGTCGCGGCTACTGCAGCGGCGCCGGGGTGTGCGGCTGGTCGCGCACCGGCGTGAACATCTCGCCCACGTCCACCGCGTCGAAGTGGTACTGCTGGCCGCAGAACTCGCAGCCGACCTCGACCTGGCCGCGCTCGGCGATGATGCTGCGCACCTCGTCGGCACCCAGCCCACGCAGCATGTTGCGCACACGCTCGGGTGCGCAGCTGCAGGCAAAGCGCGGCCGCCGCGGTTCGTAGCGCAGCAGCCGCTCCTCCCAGTAGAGGCGGCGCAGCACGGTGTCGGCGTCCAGCGTCAGCAATTCGTCGCGTGTCAGCGTCGCCGTCAGGTGGGCGATGCGGTTGAAGTCCTCGTTGTGGCCGATCTGGTCCTCGTTGCGCTCGCCGGACATCCGGCCCGGGCCTTCGGCCGGCATGCGCTGGATCAGCAGCCCGGCCGCCACCTGGTCGTCGGCAGCGAGCACCAGGCGGGTGTCGAGCTGCTCGGACTGCAGCATGTAGTGCTCCAGCACCTGCGACAGCTGCTGCAACGGTTCACGCCGGTCGCCGTGCAGCGGCACCACGCCCTGGTAGGGCTGCTGGCCGGGAAGGCGCTGCGCCGGGTCGAGCGTGATCGAGCAGCGGCCCTGGCCATGCAGGTTGAGCAACGCCTCCAGGCGCGCATCCGCCGGCACCTCGCCCAGCACCGTGGCCGTGGCACGGAAACTCAGGTCGCTGCGCACCTCGGCCACCGCCAGCCTGACCGGGCCGTCGCCATACACCTGCAGCAGCAGCGTGCCGTTGAACTTGATGTTCGACTGCATCAGCACGCCGGCTGCGGCCATCTCGCCGAGCAGACCGCGCACCGGTGGCACATAGGGCTGGTGGGCGCGTCGCGACAGCATCTCGCGCCAGCTCGCGCCCAGGCGTACCAGCTGCCCGCGCACGGGCAGGCCGTCGAACAGGAAGCGGTGCAGTTCGGCCATGCTCAGGCGATGCGGCGGATGCCGCTGCGGTGGCGCTGGGCCTGCTGCAGGTAGTGCCCGGCCAGGTGCGACAGCATGTCGTAGTGCGCCGGCGTCAGCGGGCGCACCAGCTTGGCCGGCGAACCGATGATCAGCGATCCGTCGGGGAACTCCTTGCCCTCGGTGACCACCGAGCCGGCGCCGACGATGCAGTTGCGGCCGATCTTCGCGCCGTTGAGCACCACCGCCTGGATGCCGATCAGCGTGCCTTCGCCGATGCTGCAGCCGTGCAGCATGGCCTGATGGCCGACAGTGACGTTGTCGGCCAGCGTCAGTGCAATGCCGGCGTCGGTGTGCAGCACACTGCCGTCCTGGATGTTGCAGTTGCGCCCGAGATGGATCAGGTCGTTGTCGCCGCGCAGCACCGCGCCGTACCAGACGCTGGCGCCCTCCTCCATGCGCACACGGCCAATGACGCTGGCGCTGTCGGCCACCCAGGCGCTGCCGGCAATCTGCGGTATCCATTGCTCAAGCTGGTAGATGGCCATCGGCAGTCCTCGAACGCGAAGCCGCGATTCTCGCTCGATTGGTCAGCGCACCCGGGGCCACGCGCGGCAAAACCCGCCGGCCGGCCTGGGCCGGCGCCACCGCCCAGCCGCCGCTGTCCAGCGCCCAGCCTTCGGTGGCCCGGGCCAGTTCGTGCAGCAGCACGCGCGTGCCGGACAGCGCCCCGGCGGCGCAGCGCTGCAACAGCCGCTCGATCAGCGCCTCGTCCAGCTGCAGCGCAAAGCGCTGCCAGCAGCGGTTGACGCGGGCGTCGCACCAGGCATCTTCCAGTGCGTGGCGCAGCGCCCAGGCGTCGGCGTCGCGGCCGGCCTCGAGGCGCCGCGGCAGCAAAGCGCTGAGAAAACGGTGGAAGTCCAAGCGCACCGCGTCGCCGGGCAGCAGCGCGGCCAGCTCGCGCAGGCGGCGCGTGCCGTCGGGGCGGCCGAGCTCGCGGGTGATCAGCGCCTGCAAGCCCTGCACCGGGTTCAGCAGCCGCAGCCGGTTGGGCGGCAGCACGCGCAGCGGCAGCCGAGCCGCTTGCTCGTGCGCCAGTGGCGTGACGAAGGAGATCAGCGCCGCCATGCGAGCCCAGGCCGCGGTGTCCAGGCCGTCGACGCGGCCGCCACCGGCACCTTCGGCCTGGTGCGCCCGCAGCAGCGCCTCGTTCCAGCCGAGCGCGCCCTTGGCGCGGTTGGCCACCGTCGACATCATCGCCAGGTTGCCGGCGGCATAACCGGCCTGGTGGTTGACCCGGTCCACCGAGCTGTCGGCCTGCCCCAGCGGTTGGCGCGTGATCGGGCATATCAGCGCCTCGATCTGGCCCAGGTAGTGCGGCGTCACCTCGGCCGGTTCGAAGGCGCGGTGGCGCAGCCAGGCATGCAGACGCAATGCCAGCCACAGCCGCACGCGGCGCGACGCACCGAGCGTGCGCCCGCCGAAGCAGGCCTTGCCGGCACGCCAGCCCTGGTGCAACGGGTTGCCGTCCAGCCACTGCCCGGGCGGCGGCAACAAGCCGTGGCGGGCGTGGTCCCAGCCGATGTCGAAGCCGACCTGCGGGTCGGCCAGTTGCTCGTGATGTGCGAAAGCGGTCTGGGCCATGTTTCACTCCGGTCATCGCACCGGGCCCCTTGCCCGATGCATGCAGGCAGTGTCGGATGCCACAGTCTCATGGCGTGAGACTGGGAAAGGAATATTTCGGCCCGCGCGGCTACCATGCATGTCTGCCCGATGGCTGGGCCGCAAAGGGCTCCTGCAGTGGACCGGACCGAACGCTTCTACAGGATCGAGATGCTCATCCGCAACCGCGGCTGCGTCGACTTCGACGTGCTGCAGGCTGAACTGGAGGTCTCGCGCGCGACGCTGATGCGCGACCTGCAATACCTGCGCGAGCGCCTCGACGCACCAATCGTCTTCGACCGCGCGGAAAAGGGCTATCGCTTCGGCGGCAGCACGCGCGGCCGCGCCCATGAGCTGCCCGGCCTGTGGTTCAGCGACAAGGAGATCCACGCGCTGCTGACCATGCACCAGCTGATCCAGGGGCTGGAGGCCGAAGGCGTGCTCGGCCGCCATCTGCAGCCGCTGCTGGACAAGCTGCACGGCATGCTCGGCAGCAACGACGTGGCGGCGCGCGAGCTGATGCAGCGCGTGAACATCGTCGCCGCGGCACGCCGGCCGGTCAACGCACGCTTCTTCGAGCTGATCGGCAGCGCGCTGCTGGAGCGCCGGCGCGTCCAGTTGCTGTACTTCACGCGCGGCCGCGGCAGCGAGAGCCGGCGCGAGGTATCACCGCAACGGTTGACCCACTACCGCAACACCTGGTACCTGGACGCCTGGTGCCACCGCAGCGAGGGCCTGCGCCGCTTTGCGCTGGACGCGGTGCGCGACGCCAGCGTGCTGCCGCAGACCGCCAAAGAGGTGGCGCTGGCCACGGTGAAGGCCGAGCTCGACGGCGGCTACGGCGTGTTTGCCGGCCGCAGGCTGAAGTGGGCGGTGCTGCGCTTCAGCGCCGAGGCGGCGCAATGGGTGGCCACCGAGCAGTGGCATCCGCAGCAGCAGACCCGCTGGCTGGCCGATGGCAGCCTGCAGGTGCGCCTGCCCTATGCCGACAGCACCGAACTCAGCATGGACATCCTGCGCCATGGCGACCAGGTGCGTGTGCTGGCGCCGAAGGACCTGGCCGCGCAGGTGGCCGAGCGGCTGCGCAGCGCGGCGCAGCAGTACGAGCTCAGCAATGCAGCCGATGCTGCTCGCGGCGGATGACCTCGCGCGCCTTGTTCAGCGCGTAGCTCAGCGCCTCGTCCGGCGACAGCCAACGGTGGCCGCAGGCCAGGCTGTCGTCGCGGTAGGCCTCGCGCGGCGCATCGCCGACGCCGCGCACGCGGTTGACCACCACGGCGGCGATGTAGCCCTGGCCGCGCGGCGCCTCCAGCGCGCCGGCGTAGATGCGGTAGTCGCCCTCGGAACGTTCGTCGAAGATCACGGATCGCTCTCCCGGCGGGGGCCAACCCCCGCCCAGGCAGCTATGATTTGCGCCCCGCGGCACAAAAAGAATCCACCAAAGGGGGGAAACGACGCGGGCGCGCCACGCAGTCAAGCCGCCGCGGACGGGCCGAGCCAGTGGTCGGCGAAGTCCGCCAGGTCCTGGTGCACCGAGCGGACGAGCTTCAGTTCCTCACCGAAGTTCGGGCTGCCGTTGGGCGCGCGCAGCACCAGCGCGGTATGGACCTCGGTCGGCATGCCACGCATGTAGGCGATGTAGTCGTCGACGAAGGCCACCGGCCGAAGCGCCAGGATGGCATCCGCCTTGGGGCTGCGCTGGCCCTCTGCATGGCCGGTGGCCACCACGCGGCGGATCGGGAAGCCCAGAGCCTTGAGGTTGCGCAGACGCGCCGACTGGAAGCGCTCTTGCAGCGCGGTGACACAAACCAGTTCGTAGCCGGCTTCGTCCAGGCGGTGGCAGGCCTCGACGGCGCCGGCGATGGCGGGCAGGCTTTCCCACATCTCGGGCCGCTCGAACTGCGCGCGCAGCAGCAGGCGCTGCTCGGCATCGATGGGCTCCACGGCCCAGCGGTCCGCCGGCCAATAGGCCTGAGGGTCACGTTCGACCAACGCCACACCAAAGGCCTGCTGCCAGGCGCGGGCATAGCCGATGTGCAGGTCGACGAGGACGCCGTCGGCGTCGAGGGCGAGGATGGGACGGGTCATGCCTGAACTGTATCGGCTCGCCACGGCGGCGCGATGCCCGCCACGATGACGCGGCCGGCCGACCGGACCGAGATGATGCCCAAGACCGCACGAAGCGCCTGCCTGACACTGTTGCTCGCCATTGGCCTGGCCGGGCCGGCCCGGGCGCAGCCGACCGAGACACCGCTCCCGGCTCCGGGGACTTCGGCCCACCGTTGGGGCGCGGAGGTCTGTGTTATCCGCGTGCCGGTGGCCGACTGCATGGCCGCCGGCGGCATTCAGCTCGACCGGCCGCTGGTCGAGGGGCGTGACATCGCCCGGTTGCGCTGGACCATCGACACGCCAAGCTTCACGTTCGCGAACGTCTGCGCTGTGCATCGACGCACCGGAAGACGAATTCGAGGTCCAACCGGCGGAAGCACCGAACGAGTTGCAGGCGCACAACCGCAACGCGATCATGGGCGAGTTCCTGTACGCCCACACGCTCACGGTCCAGGGCTGCCGGCCGGTGCAGGGTTGGGTGCGCAAGGCGGCATTGTGGGCGCCGCGGCAGCGCCTGCTGTCCACTCGATTGCGGACGTGCCCGAAGGCGAAGGCCAAGGTGCTCTTGCGGCGCTGTCGGTCTGCATCGATACTGCGACGAAATCGCCAGTTCCGGATCGCTGGCCCTGTGGCCTCGTACGGCAACGCGATCGCGCAACAACGTCTGACAGCGAGGAGGCCAGCTTGGATAAGTTCATTGCATGGGCAGCGCCAGGGCTCCTGCTGAGTGCGGCACTGGCGAGCTGCGCACAACCAAGGCGGCCCGATGCGCCACCGCCCGGATTGGCGGCCGAACGGTGCACGCCGGGCATCTGCGAACTCAAGGTCACTGTCACCAATTGCCACAGCGCCACAGGCATCACCGTCGACAAACCGCTCGTCGAAGCGACGAGTGCGGTGAACATGCGCTGGACGATCGTCACACCCGGATTCGAGTTCGACACCGACGGCATCCGGTTCGACCCCGCCAATCCGCAGTTCGAGCGGCAACCTAGCCCGCGTCGAAATGAATTTCGTATCCAGAACAAGAAGTCCCGGGATGGCGACTTCTATTACTTCATTCATGTGAAGGGCTGCGAAGTCGCCGATCCTTGGGTCAGGAATACGCGGTAGTTAGGAACATCAGGAGACAGGGAAATGCATGCACTTGCAAACTTGGTGCGCGCCGCCAGTATCTGCGGTATCGGTCTGGTCTTGGCGGGCTGCAGTGCCACTCGCCCGCCGGGTCCACCCGGGTCTTTGGCCGCCACGCCGTGTCCCAAGGAGAAATGCGACCTGGAGATCACGATCGTCGGGGACTGCAAGAAAGAAGGGGCGATTTTCGTCAAACCCGAGTACGTGTCGGTCAGCGACCAGGACAACATCATGCGCTGGCGAATCGTCACGGCCGGCTATGAATTCGACCAGAGAACCGGTATAGATTTTTCCTTCTTCGCACCATTCCAAAGACTGGGTAGCTCCGACCCAACGGTGTTTCGCGTACTCAACAAGAACGACGAGGGGACAAGCGATCACAAGTACGACGTGAACATCAAGGGCTGCAAACGCTTTGATCCCTGGGTACGCAACACCAGATAGCCTACCCCCACACCGAGCGCAGTCGGGAGTCAAGCAATAGCGATCATTGCACGCAGTCTTTCCAATGCCATTCCGAGTTCGGATGCACTGCCGGCGCCTACCGCGCCGGCGGTTTCTTCGGCTACCGCAACCGCGCGTCGCGCGGCTTCGTCGTTTCCTGCCAAATGGGCTGCCTCGGCTCGGCTGCACATCAAGATCGCCAGGCCGACCCGATCGAGGGCTGCCTCGAGCAGCGCCTGCCCGGTGTCAAGGCATCCCGCGGCCTCGGTGTGGCGGCGTTCGCGGGCATGGAGCCGTCCCAGGTAGCCGAGAAACTGTCCCTCCAGGTATCGGTTCTCCAAGACACGGGCCAACGCGACCGCCGCCTCGTAGTGCGACCTCGCGATCGAACGGCGATCCGTGTTTTCATAAACGATGCCCAAGTTGCACAGCGCCACCGCTTCGGCCAACGCATTGCCGCAATCGCGAACAACCGCGAGCGCACGTTCGAGGCTGCTCTGGGCCGCGGCGTTGTCGCCCAGCAATTGCTGCAGCATCCCCATGTTGACCAGGGTGTTGCCCTGCAGACTCCGGTCATCGGTGGCATCGGCCGCGGACAGTGCCGCGCTGTGGTGTTGCAGCGCCTCATTCATTCGGCCGGCCTGCGCGCACAGCACCGCCAGGTTGCCGTAAGCGGCGCCCTCGCGCCACCGATCGCCGATCGACACGGCGCGATCGATCGCAGCTCGGGTCAGGCACTGCGCGTCGTCCGGCCGACCTTCGGCCTCTGCCAAGCTGCCCATGCTGGTCAGGACATCGACCTCGAGGTCCCCCAGACCGATTTCCCTTGCAGCCACGAGCGCCGCTTCCAGCCGCTCGCGCGCCTGGGCGGCGCGCCCCAATGTGATGTCGAGATCGCCCAGCTTGCGCAAGGCGCGGGCTTGCCCGGCCTTGTCGCCGCTGGCAGCGAACAGGGCTGCCGCAGTCTCGAGATGCTCATAGGCTTCGTTGCCGCGCCCACAGTGCTGCAAGGCATCGCCTGCAATCCAGCTGACACGGGCACGCTGCGCGGTGTCGCCCCGCGAGAACTTCAGTATCTTCCGCGCGAGCTCCGCCGCTACGCGGAAGGGCCCTCGCTGCTGCAAGCCGGCCCAACTGCGTTCCAGCAGATTGACCACCATTCCGGCGTCGCCTGTGGCTTCGACCCGCCGCAACGCGGCCATGCAGTTCTCGATCTCCGCGCGGGCCTGGACGACATTCCCGTCGCGCGAGCCGTAGTACTCAGCATGCCGAAGCTCGACGGCGGCGACGCCCGAATGGTCATTGGCAAGCTCACGCATCCGCTCCGCCGCATATTCCTGGACGCTGACCAGTAGGCTGTAGCGCGCCGCGGCCACACGTTGCACCAGCGACTTGTCGACCAGCGCCTGAAGCACGTCCAGCGTGAGCGCCCGTCCGTCCGACGCCGGCAGCTCGAGCACGAACTCCGCAGCGTCAATCGTGAACCCACCCTCAAAGACAGACAGCTGCGCCAAGGCCGACCGTTCGATATCGCTCAAGAGGTCCCACGACCAATCGAAGGTGGCGCGCAGCGTTGCCTGGCGGTCATGCCGTCCTCCCCTTGCGGCGAGCATCGACAGACGCCGATCCATGCGCGCGAGCAGTTCCCTCGTCGACATCGCCCGCACCCGTGCCGCGGCGAGCTCGATCGCAAGCGGCAAGCCATCGAGAAGCCCGACCAGCGATGGAATCGCCGCAGCATCGTCCGCACAGGACGCGTAGTTCAGCCGGGCCGAGGCGGCGCGACGCTCGAACAACACGCGCGACTCCTGCGGACTCAATGGCGCCAACGCCAGCGCGTCCTCCCCCGGCAGGCCGAGGACCTCGCGCGTCGTGACGACGAATCGCGCCTGCTGCGCACGGTCCAGCCATCGCCCGATCGTTTCGCCAGCGAGGCGCACCACCTGTTCGAAGTTGTCGAGAATGACCAGACAGTTGCCACGACCCGCGATCGCATGTCCGAGCTGCTGCACCGGATCGCCCGCCCCGAGTTCCGCGTCCAGGCCTTGTGCGACCGCCTGGACAATGCCATCGATATCGCGCGCAGCCGAGAGGTCGCAAAACCAGATTCCACCCGGAAAGTCGCCAAGCCAGATCCAGCCGAAGCGTACCGCCAGCCGGGTCTTGCCGCTGCCGCCAATGCCGAGCACAGACACCAGCCGTGCGCCATCGTCGAGGCGGCGCGCCAGCGCAGCGAGTGCGTCGTGCCGGCCGACGAAAGCATCGCGCTGCGCAGGCAGGCTGTGGCGCACCTCGCGCAGCGGCAGCCACAGCTCGTCGCGTCGCACCACACGGTAGACCTTGGCCGAGTCCGGCGGCGGCGTGAACGGCGCCCGCTCATCGCCGGCCTCGAACAGCTCGACAGGCTCGGCGATGCCCTTGATGCGCCAGAAGCCGTGCGACTGCACGCGCAGCGCGGTCTCGCCCAACGCGCTGCGCGCCTCGGCGGTGAGCAGCGTCTGCCCTCCCAACGCCAGCGACATCACGCGCGCGGCGATCGGCTTGGCGATGCCCTCCACTTCCAGCGGCTTGGCACCATGGGCCACGTCCTCGGGCGAGTTGGCGCGCAGGATCACGTCCCCCACATGCAAGCCGGCCCGCGCCGTCAACGGCACCCCAAGGCCCGCGACTGCACCGTGGTAAGCCAGCGCATAGCCCAGCGCGTCGGTCGCCTGCTCGAACAGCATCAGCATGCCGTCGGTCTTGTCGATCTCGCGCCCACGCCAGGCGCGCAGCAGGTCGCGTGCCACGCGGTCGTGCGCGGCACCCAGCTCGGCCGCGGCGGCATCACCCAGGCGCTCGGCGAGTTGGGTGCTGTCGACCACGTCGGTCAGCAAGAGGGCGCGTTTTTCGCTCATCGGCGCGCCGAATGTATCGCGACCGACGGCGCCGCGGCAACGCGCCGGCCGGGCCACTTCTGCTACCTTGCGGTTTCCCCTGGAAGGAGATGTCATGGTCTACGAACACTTGATCGTCGAGAAGGCGGGCGCGGCCGATTGGGTCACGCTGAACCGCCCGGAGCAGCTGAACACGCTGAACCCGCAGCTGCTGCGCGAGCTGAATGACTACTTCGGCGCGCTGGAGCGCAACTATGCGGTGCGCGTGGTGGTGCTCAAGGGCGCGGGCCGCGCCTTCTGCGCCGGCCTGGACATGAAGGCCAGCGGCAGTGCGCCCATCGGGGCCGACACCGACGCGATGCTGCGCAGCCAGCGCGAGTTCAGCGGCCTGGTGATGCGCATGCGCCGCTGTCCGCAGCCGGTCATCGGCCTGCTGCACGGCCACGCCGCCGGCGGCGGCTTTTCCATCGCGCTGGGCTGCGACGTGCGCATCGCCGCCGCGGGCACGAAGATGAACTGCGCCTTCATCAAGATCGGCCTGTCGGGCTGCGAGATGGGCGCCAGCTACCACCTGCCGCGCCTGGTGGGCAGCTCGGTCGCGGCCGAGCTGCTCTACACCGGTCGCTTCATCGATGCCGAGCGCGCGCTGCGCGTCGGCCTGGTGTCCGAGGTGGTGCCGCTGGAGCAGTTGGAAGCCGCCGGCCAGGCCTTGGTAGACGACATGCTGGCCACCGCGCCGCTGGGCCTGCGCCTGACCAAGGAGTGCTTCTGGGCCGCGGTGGACGGCAACGACCTGCCCAGCGTCATCGCCATGGAAGACCGCAACCAGGTGCTCACCGTGGCCAATGGTGACCTGGCCGAGGGCATGCGCGCTTTCCTGGAAAAGCGCAAGCCAGAGTATTCGACCCCCCCGTAGCGCCTTCGGCGCTCCCCCCAGGGGGCGCCACCTGCGGCCCGGCGAAGCCGGTTCCGCGATGGCCGCGGGAGTATGTCGGTACGGTGCGTCCGGCGCAGGCTCTACAACCCGGCGTCAGTCGACGAACACTGCGGGGCGTTTTTCCAGGCGCGCCTTGACCGCTTCCACCTGCTCGGCCGCGCCGATCAGCGCCGCCTGCTCGGTGCTCTCGGCCAGCAGCATGGCCTTGGCATCGGCCTGCTGCGCCAGGTCGAGCAGCCGCTTGGCGGCACGCATGGCCTTGGGCGGCCGGGCGGCGATCTCGCGCGCCAGCGCCAGCGCGTCGGCATAGGGGTCGGCACTGAGGTGCGTGGCCAGGCCCAGCTGCTGGGCTTCGCTGCCGCTGAAGACGCGGCCGGTGTAGGTCAGCTCGCGCGCCACGTCGTCGCGTACCAGGTGGCGCAGCAGCGCCATGCCGCCCATGTCAGGCACCAGGCCCCAGTTGATCTCCATGATCGACAGCTTGGTGTCCGCCGCCATGAAACGGATGTCGGCGGCCAGCATCAGCTGGAAGCCGCCGCCGTAGGCCACGCCGTGCACCGCGGCGATCACCGGTACCGGCAGTTCGCGCCAGACCATCACCGTGTGCTGCGGCGGGTTCGATCCGCCGGGCGTGCGCTCGCCCTGCAGCAGACGAGCGCCGCCGCGCTGGCCCGACGCCATCTTGCCGAAGTTGGCGGTGTCCAGCCCGGCACAGAAGGCGCGGCCCTCGCCGGACAGCACCACCGCACGCACGCCCGGCATGGTCTTCAGCCGCTCACCGGTCTGGCGCAGCGCCTCGAACATGTCGTCGTCGAGCGCGTTCATCTTGTCGGCGCGCACCAGGCGCACATCGGCCACGCCTTGCTGCAATGTCAGGCGGATGCGGTCTTCCATGGAGTCATTCCTTTTTGCTGCTGTGAAAGGGGCGTCGGGTTCCTTGCGCCTGCGGCGCGCCCGCCAGCTGGTCCAGGCCGGCCAGGAACTGCGCAATGTCGATCGGCTTGGTCCAATAGTCGTCGAAGCCCGCGTCGCGGGCCCGCTGCACGGCATCGGGCATGGCATTGGCTGACAGCGCAATGATGCACGACGGCAGTTGCCGGGCACGCAGGCGGCGCAGCAGCTCGTGACCGTCCATGTCGGGCAGCTGCATGTCCACCAGCACCAGTTCGGGACGCTGCTGCAGCGCCTGCTCGATGCCGCTGCGCCCGTCGGCGGCAACCTGCAGCGCCACGTTCGGCCGCAGGCCGACCAGCTCGCGCACCAGCATCACGTTGACCGGGTTGTCCTCGACGTACAGCACCGACAGCGCGCGCTCGTGTGCGGCTTCGCCTTCGCCAGCATCCGCCGGCGCCGGCAGGGCGCCGGCCTGGGGCGCGGCAGGCAGCCAGACGCGGAACTCGCTGCCTTCGCCGAGGCGGCTTTGCTGCTGCAGCCGCCCGCCCATCAGGCGCACCAGGTGGTGCACCGTCATCAGGCCGATGCCGCGGCCTTCGATGCCTTCGCGTTCCGCGCCGAGGCGGTTGAAAGGCTCGTACAGGTGCGCCTGCTGCTCCGGGCTGAGGCCGCGGCCGGTGTCGCGCACCGCCAGCTCCCAGCCGGGCGCCCCGTCGACCACCAGGCGGCGCAGGTCCAGGCGGACCTGGCCGCCGGGACGGTTGTACTTGATCGCGTTGCTGATCAGGTTGGCCAGCACCTGGCGCAGCCGGCGTGCGTCGGCCAGCACCCAGCCTCCGCTCGGGGCCACGCGCAACTTCAGCTGCCGTTCGGCGGCCATCGGCGCCAGCCACTGCCGGACTTCGTCGACGGCCTCATCGAGCGCGATCGGCTGCAGCGCCACGGGCAGCGAGCCGGCCTCGACGGCGCTCAGGTCCAGCACCTCGTCGATCAAGGACAGCAAGTGCGTGCCGGCCGAGCGGATGCGCGACAGGCGTTCCAGCTGCGGCGGGTCGAGCCGGTCGGCGGCCTCGTGCGCCAGCAGCTGTGCGAAGCCGAGCATGGCATTCAGCGGCGTGCGCAGCTCGTGGCTCATGCGTGCCAGGAATTCCGACTTGGCACGGCTGGCGCGCTCCGCCGCCTCCACGTCGCGCAGCGCGGCCTCGGCGCGGCGGCGCTGCGTGACGTCCCAGTTCAGCCCGACCATGCGCACGGCGCGGCCGCTGTCGTCGCGTACCGCGCTGCCGGTGCTGGCCAGCCAGCGCATCGAGCCGTCCGGCCAGCGCACCTCGAACTCGTAGGCATAGGGCTCCGAGTCTTCCAGGTGGCGCTGGATGCGCTGGCGGCGTTCGGCCAGCGCCTGCGGCAGCATGATCTGCTCATCGATCTCGCGCGGTGTGCGCGGGTCGTCGCCTTGCAGTCCGCGCAGCCTATACATCTGCTCTTCCCAGATCACGGTCCCGGTGGCCAGGTCGCGCTCCCAGATGCCCACGCCGGCAATCTGCGTGGCCAGCTGCAGGCGCTGCTCCTGCAGGCGCAGCGCCTGGTCCAGCGCGCGCTGCTGCGTCACGTCCACGTGGATGCCGTGCAGCACCGTGCGGCCGTCGCGCTGGTCGCGCTGGCTGCGGCAGACCACCCAGCGCAGCGACCCGTCGGGCTGCACGATGCGGAAGCTGGTCTCGAAACCCGCACTGCCCGAGCGTCGTGCGCGGCGCCGCTCCTCGGCCACACGCGGGCGGTCGTCCTCGTGCACGCGTTCACCCATCCATTCGCGCAGCGGCGGGGCAGGCTGCGACTCGGGCAGCCCGTAGATGCGGAACATCTGCGCGTTCCATTCGACGCGCTCGGCCTCGCCCTCGCCCGGGTTCTCGATTGACCAGACGCCGACGCCGGCCGCTTCGGCGACGAGCTGGATGCGCCGCGCCAAGCCCTGCGCGCGTTCACGTTCTGCGATGCGCTCGGTCTGGTCGAGGGAGACGCCGGTCAGGGCGATGGCTCGGCCCTGTTCGTCGCGCACGGCGACGCGTCGTGTCAGCAGATGGCGATACCTGCCGTCGGTGTGCAGATAGCGTGTCTCGACATCGACCACGCCCTCGGTGGCCACCGCCTGCTCGGCGGCCCGCAGCACGGCGGGCCGGTCGTCGGGGTGTGCCAGCTCGCGCATCTCTGCCAGGCTCAGGCCCTGCGCGCTCGGCTCGAGGCCGGTGAAGCCGAAGCCTGTGTCGTTCATGTCGATGCGCTGCTCGCGCAGGTCGATGCGCCACACCGAGATCTTGGCCAGCTCCAGCGCCTGGGCCAGCTGCGCACTGACGGCCTGCTGCGCACGCACCCGGGCGGCGCTTTCAGTGTCGTCGATGATCACGCCGAGCATCGTCGCCGGCCGGCCATCGGCCCCGTTGCGCACCTCGGCCAGCGCCTGCACGTCACGCTGCCGGCCGTCCGGCCACAGCAACCGATAGCGGGTCTCGTAGCGCCCGGCCTGCTGCAGGGCCTGCAGGTGGTGGCGCCGCAGCGGCTCGCGGTCGTCGGGATGCACACGCTGCAGCGCCTCCTCGAAGCTGGGCGGCTGCAGCATCGGCTCCAGCCCGACCATGCGGAACATGTTCTTGTCCCACCAGCCGCGGCCGCTGCGAGCATCGCGCTCGACGAAGGCGATGCGGCCGAAACCCTGCATCAGCGCCAGCTTGTCGGCCGCCTCGTGCCGCCCCCCGCCGAGCGCCGGCGCGAGCGCGTCCTGCGGCTGCAGCCACAGCAGCCAGCGCGGCGGCACGGCCACCGCGCGGTAGCGCAAGGACAAGGCGCCGAGGGCCAGCTGCCCTTCGGCGGGGGCCGGCTCATGGGCCAACCAATCCTGCGCCAACGCCTGCCAAGCTGGTTCGAGCAGCTGCGCATCCAGCGCCCATTCAATGCCCGCGCGGTTCAGCCGCCACCGCGGCTGGCCCGCGTCGCGCCACAGCTCCAGCGCCGGACAGGGCGCGTCGTGCCAGATCGGAGCCAGGTCGGTCATGGGCGGCGGGGTCGTCGGTGGAGTGCCAGGATCATTATCGGGCGCCGGCCCGCGCCGTCACCGTGGGCGGCTAGACTGGACCGGCCGCCACAAGACCGCGCCACGCACCCACGACATGACGATGGAACACTTCGATGTGCTGGTGGTCGGCGCCGGCCTGTCCGGCATCGGCGCGGCGGCGCATCTGCGCAAGCAGTGTCCCGACCGCAGCTTCGCCATCCTGGAAGGGCGCGAGCGCCTGGGAGGCACGTGGGACCTGTTCCGCTACCCCGGCGTACGCTCGGACTCGGACATGTACACGCTGGGCTACTCCTTCAAGCCCTGGGAGCAGCCCAAGGCCATCGCCGACGGAGCGTCGATCCTGAAGTACATCCAGGACACCGCGCGCGAGCACGACCTGGCGCGCCACATCCGCTACGGGTTGCAGGTCAAGCGCGCCAGTTGGTCCACGGCGGACGCCGCCTGGACGGTGGAGGCCGAGCGCGCGGGCACGAACGAGACCGTGCGCCTGCGCTGCAACTTCCTGTTCATGTGCAGCGGCTACTACCGCTATGACGCCGGGCACCTGCCGCACTTCGAAGGCCGCGAGCGCTTCGGCGGGCGCATCGTGCACCCGCAGTTCTGGCCCGAGGACCTGGACTACGCGAACAAGCGCGTGCTGATCATCGGCAGCGGAGCCACCGCGGTGACGCTGCTGCCGGAGATGGCCAAGACCGCCGCACACGTGACCATGCTGCAGCGCTCTCCTACATGGATGGTGGCGCGGCCGTCGGAGGACGCGCTGGCCAACCGCCTCCGCCGCTGGCTGCCGGCGAAGGCGGCCTATGCAATGACGCGCTGGAAGCGGGTACTGCTGGGCATGTACTTCTTCAGCCTGTGCCAGCGCAAGCCGGAGAAGGTGAAGTCGCTGCTGCTCGGCGGCGTGCGTGCCTACCTCGGCCCCGACTACGACGTGGCCAGGCACTTCACGCCGCACTACAAACCCTGGGACCAGCGGCTGTGCCTGGTGCCCGATGGCGACTTCTTCCTGGCCATCCGCAGGAAGAAGGCCTCGGTCGTGACCGACCAGATCGACTGCTTCACCGAGACGGGCCTGATGCTGAAGTCGGGGGAGGAACTGCCCGCCGACCTGGTGGTCACCGCCACCGGGCTGGAGCTGAAGGTGCTTGGCGGGCTGCAGCTCAGCGTCGACGGCCAGCCGGTCGATCTGGCGCAGACCGTCAGCTACAAGGCCATGATGTACAGCGGCGTGCCCAACCTCGCCGTGTCGATGGGCTACACGAACGCCTCATGGACGCTGAAGAGCGACCTGAGCTGCGAGTACGTCTGCCGGCTGTTGAACCATATGCGCGACCAGGGCCAGCGCCAGTGCACGCCGACGCTGACCGATGCGTCGATGCCGCGCGAACCGTGGAGCGATTTCACGTCAGGTTATGTGCAGCGTGCGGCCCACCTGTTCCCCAAGCGCGGCACGGTGGCGCCGTGGAAGCTGAAGCAGAACTACATCCACGACCTGCTGACGCTGCGCTACGGCAAGGTGGACGACGGTGCAATGGTGTTTTCGAGCCCGACAGTCCGCCGCAACGCCCAGCCCGCCACCGTGGCATAGCTCAAGCCGGCGCGGCCTGCCGCAGCACGGCCAGGTAGCCGGGCTGCACTTCCATGCGCGCGGTGATGCCGCGCTGCTGCAGCAGCGCATGCGCCTGGGGCAGCTTCCAGCACGGCACCTGGGTGAATAGGTGGTGCTCGAGATGGAAGTTCACCCAGTACGGCGCCAGCAGCGCGCGCTCGACCAGGTTCGCCTGCGTGGTGCGCGCCTGGCGCAGCGGGTCGGCCTGGTCGCGACCGACCAGCGCATGCTCGGCAATGTTTCGGATGCGCGTGACCAAGGGTAGCCAGGTGGCCATCGGCAACAACCACATCAGCAGCCACACCCACCAGAAGCCGGCAGCGGCGAAGACTGCGAAGCCCAGCGCGTTGCCGATGACGAAGCGCCAGCCGCGCACCAGTTCCTGCGACTGGCGCTGCAGCGGCGACGTCTTGACCGACGCCGCCAGCAGCGGCGCAATGCGCTGCTTGGAGAAGGTCTGCCCGCTCAGGTCGCGCAGCAACTTGCGCTTGAGCGACGCGCGCGAGATCGGGAACGGCGCCGACAGGCCCAGGTCCGGATCCTCGGCCTGCTGCACATAGCGGTGGTGTTGCAGATGGTAGGGCCGGTACTCGCCCAGCGAGGACGAGCAGAACCATCGCGCCACGGCATCGTTGATGCGCCGGTCGGGGTGCAGGAGGCCGTGCGCGGCGTCGTGCATCAGGATGAACAGGCCCAGTTGCCGAGTGCCGATGATCAGCACCGCCAGCGGGATCGTCACTGGCCACAGCGTGCCCATCACCATGGCCAGGCCGATCACGCCCCAGCAATGCGCCACCAGCCACAGCCCGCGCCAGCGCGAGCGCGTGGTCAGTGCGCGCCATTCGTCGGGGCTGAAGAACTGCGCCGGGTCGGCACGCGGGGCGACGGCCATGCTCAGCCCTCCGCCTGCACCCGCGCGCGGTGCAGAGACCACTCGCCCGGCACGCCCTTCAATGCGTGGGTGCCGCAGTCCTCGAAGCCGATGCCTGAGCCGGCCACCAGGTCGCGGGCCGTGCTCGACACCCAGACCTCGCCGTGGCCGGCCTTGGACATCACCCGTGCGCCGATGTGCACCGCCATGCCGCTGACCTTGTCGCCCAGCGTTTCGACCTCGCCGGTGTGCAGCCCGGCGCGCAGGGTGATGCCCAGGGCCTGCAGGCCGCGCACCATGGCATCGGCGCAGCGCATGGCGCGCGCCGGGCCGTCGAAGATGGCGAAGTAGCCATCGCCGGCGGTGTCGATCTCGCGGCCGCGGAAAGCGTCGATCTGCACGCGGCACAGCGCGTGGAAGCGCTGCAGCAGGTCGCGCCAGGCGCGGTCGCCGAGCTCGCCGGCCAGTTCGGTGGAGCCCACGATATCGGTGAAGAGCACGGTGGACAAGAAGCGCTGCGGCGCGTGCGTGCTCTCACGCGCACCCTCAGCGAGCGCGAAACCGACCACGGCATCGACGATGGCCTCCATGTCGCCTTCGAAAAGCAAATGGTCCTCTCCCGGCAGTTCCAGGTACACCGCATCGGGCACATGGTCAGCCAGATAGCGGCCGTTGCCGCAGCGCACGACCCGGTCGCCGCGCCGCTGGATGATCAGGGTGGGCCGGCGGATCTGCGGCAGTATCGCGCGCACGTCGATCTGGTCGTTGGCGATGATCAGCCGGCGCATCGCGCTCGGTGAGGCCGTCTGGCGCTCGAAACGTGCCAGACGCTCGCAGAACGCCCCATCGCCCGAGCGGCTGGGCGCGAACAGCGGTGCGGATGCCACGGTGCCCCAGCCAGCGGCCACGCCAAGCAGCACGCGCTCCAGCGGGGGCATGTGCGGATAGTCCGGTGCGCGACAGAAACGTGCCATCGACGCGACCATGACCAGCCGCTCGACCAGGGCGGGATAGGTGGCCGTGTACAGCGCCCCCATGGCGCCACCCTCCGAGTAGGCGAAGAGCACCGCCTTCGTCGAAGCCGCGGCCTGCATCACCGCACGCACGTCGTCCATGCGCTCTTCGAGCGTGGGCACACCTTCGAAGCGGTCGGACAGGCCCTGGCCGCGCTTGTCGAAGCAGATGACGCGGAAGCTGAGCGCCAGTCGCCGCAGCATGCGCGCGTTGGCCTCTTCCTGCCATTGCGCCTCGAGGTGCGAGACGATGCCGGGGATGAGCACCAGGTCCTGGGACCCGCGGCCGAACACCTGGTAGGCGATGCTCAGGCCGTCGCTTTCGGCATAGCGGGTTTCGGGGATCGGCAGTTCGATGCTCACGGGCTGTCCGCATGCTGCCACAACGGACCCAGCCTCTCGGCCGCGCGTCGGCCTTGGATGCGCGCCACCTCAGGCAACGTCAGCGCGGGGCGGATGCGTCGTGCCGCGGCCAACGCGACGCGCGCCTCGGCCTCGCGGTCCAGCCGCATCAGCGCCACCGCTTCGAGAATGCGGCTCAAGTGCAAGCGCGGATCGCGCCCGGCGCTGGCACGCGCCTCGACGAGCGCGGCCTCGGTCTTATCGCCACGCAACAGCATACTGCCCAGGGCCCAGCCCCAGAAGCCCAGGCGGCGGTCCTGCGGGCTGATGCGCATGCCGCGGCGCATGCAGGCCACGCCCTCTTCGACCCGGCCCTGCAGGCCCAGCGACGCGCCCATGGCAACGTGGGCCTGCGCGTTGCTCGGGTCGATGGCCAGCGCACGCTGCAGGGTCTCGATCCCTCGCTCGCCCTGGCCCAGGTCGCACAAGGCGCAGCCGGCGAAGCCGAGCACCGTGGTGCTGCCGTCGTCGAGCGCAATGGCCCGTTCGGCCTGCTCCATCGCCTCGTGGGTCAGTTCGGGCGTCTGTAGCAGAACGCCCGTGCTGCCGCCCAAGGCGCTCATCAGCGCGAACGCCGCACGCGCCTGTGCAAAGTCCGGATCGAGCTCGAAGTCGCGGCGCAGATGGCCGCGCGACTCATGCAGGGCTTCGTCGGTCCAGCCCTTCAATGCGGTCGCCCCCACGCCCTGCTGATAGCTGCCCCAGGCATCCACGTTCTCCGGGCGCAGGCGGCGGACGTGCGCGATCTCAGCGCGTGTCAGTTCGGGCTCCAGCTCGGACATGACCCCGCGCGCGATGCCGTCCTGCAGATCCGCCGTGTCGTCGCTGCGGCCTTCGATGCGCCCGGACCACAACACCCGCGCCGACGCGGCGTCGATCAGCTGCGTGGAGACACGTAACATGTCGCCGACAGCGCGTAGGCTGCCTTCGACGATGTAACGCACACCGAGGCTGCGCGCGATTGTCTCGGCACTGGCTTCGCGGTTGCGAAAGGCGAAGGACGATGACGGCGCGATCAACGCGAAGCCGGCAACACGTGCCAGCAGCGCGATCACGTCTTCGGCCAGGCCGTCGGCGAGGAACGACAGGCGCGGATCATCCGCCAGCACCTTGAACGGCAGCACTGCGATCGACGGCCGGCCGCCGGCAGCGGCCGCAGCGGGCGTCGAGGGCGCATGGCTGTTCGCTTCGCCGGCAGCGACGCGCCAGGTCCGAATCGGGAACGCGATGTTCTTCACCTGCTGCTCGCCGGCGTCTGTCAAGCTGGCAGCGACCCGGCCGCGCACTGCGCCGGCGATCGCATCGGACACCAGGATGCCGCCCACATCGGCCAATGCCTGCAAGCGCGCGGCGATGTTGACGCCGTCGCCGTACACCGTGCCGTCGGCCTTCTCGATCACGTCGCCCAGGTGCACGCCGATGCGGAAGCGCATGCGACGCTCTTCCGCTTCGGCCTCGGCCAGCGCATTGACCTGCACCTGGATCGCCAGCGCAGCGTTGACCGCGCCGGTGGCGGTGCCGAACA
>JAGTRL010000329.1 GCA_018261815.1 Pseudomonadota bacterium | reverse complement strand
GTGACCACGTGCTTGCCGGCGGCAATGGCTTCCAACACCAACGCGCGGGCGATGCCGTAGCCGCCGATCAACTCGATGACGATGTCGATGTCGGGGTTGGCGATCACCTGGCGGGCATCGCTGACCACCGTCACGTCCGGCCCGACCAGGGAGCGCGCACGCTCGACGTCCAGATCGGCAACCATGGTGATCTCTATGCCGCGCCCGGCACGACGACGGATCTCCGCCTGGTTGCGCTGCAGCACCTTGTAGGTGCCGCTGCCGACGGTGCCGATGCCGAGCAGGCCGACCTTGATGGCGTTCATGGTGTTCACAGGGAGTGGCGTTTGCGGTAATGGCCGAGGAAGCGCGCGATGCGGCCGATGGCGTCGCTCAGGTCGTCGGAATTGGGCAGGAAGACCAGCCGGAAGTGGTCGGGCGCGGGCCAGTTGAAGCCGGTGCCCTGCACGATCAACACCTTCTCCTCGGCCAGCAGTTCGTAGGCGAACTGCTGGTCGTCGGCGATCGGGTACATCTTCGGGTCCAGCTTCGGGAACATGTACAGCGCCGCCTTCGGCTTGACCACGCTGACACCGGGGATCTGCGACAGCAGCTGGTAGGCCAAGTCGCGCTGGCGGCACAGCCGCCCGCCTGGCGCCACCAGGTCCTTGATGCTCTGGTAGCCGCCCAGCGCCGTCTGGATCGCCAGCTGCCCGGGGGTGTTGGCGCAAAGCCGCATCGACGCCAGCATGTTCAGGCCCTCGATGTAGTCGCGCGCATGGCGCTTGTCGCCGGAAACGATCATCCAGCCGGCGCGGTAGCCGCACGAGCGGTAGTTCTTGCTCAAGCCGTTGAAGGTGACGAAGAGCACATCGTCGGCCAGCGAGGCGATGCTGGTGTGGGTATGGCCGTCGTACAGCGTCTTGTCGTAGATCTCGTCGGCAAAGACGATCAGCTGGTGCTGCCGGGCCAGCTCGACGATCCGCAGCAGCAGTTCCGGCGGGTAAAGCGCGCCGGTGGGGTTGTTCGGGTTGATGACGACGATGCCGCGCGTGTTGGGTGTGATCTTGGCGCGGATGTCGGCAATGTCCGGCGCCCAGTCGGCCTGTTCGTCGCATAGGTAGTGCACCGGCCGACCGCCGGACAGCGACACCGCCGCCGTCCACAGCGGGTAGTCGGGCGCCGGCACCAGCACCTCGTCGCCGCTGTCGAGCAGCGCGTTCAGGCTCATCACGATCAGTTCGGACGCGCCGTTGCCCAGGTACACATCGTCGACGCCGACGCCGGCAATGTTCTTTTCCTGCGAGTAGTGCACCACCGACTTGCGCGGCGCGAACAGGCCCTTGCTGTCGGTGTAGCCGGCCGAGTGCGGCAGGTTGCGGATCATGTCCTGCACGATCTCGTCGGGCGGCTCCAGCCCGAACACCGCCAGGTTGCCGATGTTCAGTTTGATGATCTTGTGGCCCTCTTCCTCCATCTGGCGGGCCTTGTCCAGCACCGGACCGCGGATGTCATAGCACACGTCGTTCAGCTTGCTGGACTTCAGGATGGGCTTCAACGGGTGGGCTCCTAGGGACCGGACGGCCGGTGGTCGGCACAGTCTGCCGCACCGCAAAAACCTATAATTTTAGCCTCAGGCACCGCCGCATCCCTGCCCGTCCGCGGGCCAGCACCTTGAAGTTCCAGCCCGATCGCGCCGAAGGCGTCAACACCATCACCCGGCACGACGCCGCGAGCATCTGGGTCGGCCAGACGAGCTTCGGCCACAGCCTGCTCGTGCCCTGGCAAGGCGCGGTGCAGGCTTGGGCGCCAGCGCGCATCGAGCACCTGCTGGCCGCGCACTTCGAGCAGGCGCTGGACCTTCAGCCCGAGTTGGTGATCTTCGGCAGCGGCACGCGCCACCGCTTCATTGCGCCGGCCCTGGTGCGCTGCCTGATCGAACGCGGCATCGGCGTGGAGATGATGGATACCGCCGCGGCCTGCCGCACCTACAACGTGCTGGCCAGCGAAGGCCGTACGGTACTCGGCGCCTTGCTGCTCGAGCCGGCCGCCGGGCCCCAACGCTGATGTGTACCGCCGCGGTGGGTGCCATCGGGGTGGCGATGCTTGACTTTATAATTCGCGGTTATGCCGTCACAGGCCCCGCCTTCGAGAGCCGAACCACATGACCCCAGCCGTCAATAAAGCCCTCCCGGAATTCGAAGCCGTCGCAACCAGCGGCGTGAAGTTCACGCCGCAGGCCTATCTGGGCCGTACGGTTGTACTCTACTTCTATCCGAAGGACGCGACACCGGGTTGCACCACCGAGGCGATGCAGTTCCGCGACCGCCACAAGGACTTCGTCAAGGCCGGTTCGGTGGTCTTCGGCGTGTCGCGCGACAACATGAACTCGCACGAGAAGTTCAAGAGCAACCTCGAACTGCCCTTCGACCTGATCGCAGACACCGAAGAGAAGTTGTGCCACATGTTTGGCGTGGTCAAGAACAAGATCATGTATGGCAAGAAGGTCAAGGGCATCGAGCGCAGCACTTTCCTGATCGACCCTGAGGGTGTTCTTCGCGCCGAATGGCGCGGCATCAAAGTCGCCGGCCATGTGGACGAAGTGCTCAAGGCCGTGAAGCTGCTGAAGAAAGCCGCTTGAACATTCCCCCCTGTTTCGTTGTTTGCCCGACGCCGGCCTCGTGCCGGCGTTTTTGCTGATTCAACCCTCCACTCCATGCCGCTGCCCAAGCCTCCTGCCCAGAAAGCCTCCCTGCTCGCCGCCACCGACTTCGAGGCGCAGTCCGCACCGCGCCACGACAAGCGCACGCTGAAACCTGCGGCCACTGCCGACGTGGCCGCAAGCGCGCCGCTGGAACTGTTGGACAGCCGCGTCGCTCCCGCCGTCATGGCCCCCGCCGGGCCGCGGCCGGCGGCCGCGCCCGTGGCGCCCGTCGAGGTTCCGCGGGCGCGCAGCCGAGCACCACGCATCGCCGGACCGGCCAAGCTGTTCGTGCTGGATACCAACGTGCTGATGCACGACCCGATGTCGCTGTTCCGCTTCGACGAGCACGACATCTTCCTGCCGATGATCACGCTGGAAGAACTGGACAACAACAAGAAGGGCTTGAGCGAAGTGGCGCGCAACGCTCGCCAGGTCAGCCGCAACCTGGACTCGCTGGCCACCTTCACCGATGCCAAGGGCAGCACCGATGCCTCGGCCGGCATTCCGTTGTCCAAGACCGGCCACAAGGACGCCGCCGGCAAGCTGTACTTCCAGACGACGCTGCTGGACATCAAGCTGCCCGACGGGTTGCCGCAGGGCAAAGCGGACAACCAGATCCTGGGCGTGGTGCGCGCGTTGCGCGAGCAGCAGCCCGGCCGCGACGTGGTGCTGGTGTCCAAGGACATCAACATGCGCGTCAAGGCCCGCGCGCTGGGCCTGCCGGCCGAGGACTATTTCAACGACAAGACGCTGGACGACGGCGACCTGCTCTACACCGGCGTGATGGCGCTGCCAGCCGACTTCTGGGAGCGCCATGGCAAGACCATGGAAAGCTGGAGCCAGGGCGGCCACACCTATTACCGCATAAGCGGCCCGCTGGTGCCGGTGCTGCTGATCAACCAGTTCGTCTACCTCGAGACGCCCGGCGCCGCGCCGCTGTATGCGCGTGTCACCGAGATCACCGGCAAGACCGCGGTGCTGAAGACGCTGCGCGACTACAGCCATGCCAAGAACGCGGTGTGGGGCGTGACCTCGCGCAACCGCGAGCAGAACTTCGCGCTCAACCTGCTGATGGACCCGGAGTGCGACTTCATCACCCTCACCGGCACGGCCGGTTCCGGCAAGACGCTGATGACGCTGGCCGCCGGCTTGAGTCAGGTGCTGGACGAACGCCGCTACACCGAGATCATCGTCACCCGCGTCACCGTGCCGGTGGGCGAGGACATCGGCTTCCTGCCCGGTGACGAGCAGGAGAAGATGGGCCCGTGG
>JAGTRL010000328.1 GCA_018261815.1 Pseudomonadota bacterium | reverse complement strand
GTTTTGGCGGACCTTTCGGTCCGGCGACCTGCATGCTGACGGCTCTGCTGTACCTGTTTCAACAATCAACGCAGGCCCAAGAGTCCCGTCAGGTCGACTCGTGAAAGTGGAGGTCTGAAATCGCCGCCAAACCGCCGCCAAATCGTGCTGTGGCGACTGATAGGCCCCGCAAACACTGGGTCACATCGATGATGCTGCATCATCGGCGTGTGGGCCGAGAGATCGGCAGGTGTCGGGGTCGCTGGGCTCATGGCAGCGCCGATGTTAGGCGAGGCCGCGGTCCGCGCCTGGCTTGGGGCGTCGCGTCTTGCCCCGGCCGTGTCGGGCCCAGGCTGCCCCGCTCCAGTCCGGGGCATGAAGGACCGGCAATGGCTTGCGCCAGCTCAAGGGACGCGTCGGAGCAGGGCGCATTTCGGCGCGCATCAGGGCGCAAAATTGCCAAGTCAATGGGAGTTCGATGATGTCTGTTCTGGCCGCACCCGACACGCTTGCGCTGCAGCGCCTTTACCACTGGGAGAAGTCGGCTCCTGACCGTATCGCCTTCACGCAGCCCATCGGTGGCGGTGCGGTTCGCGACTACCGCTGGGCCGAGGTGGTCGACCAGGCCCGCCGCATGGCAGCGCAGTTGCAGTTGCAGGGCATCGGCCCTGGCGACAGGGTGGCGATCCTGTCCAAGAACACCGTCCACTGGATGCTCAGCGACTACGCCATCTTCATGGCAGGCGCCGTGTCGGTGCCTCTGTACCCGACGCTGGCGCCGACGACCATCCAGCAGATCCTGGAGCACAGTGGCAGCAAGCTGCTGTTCGTTGGCAAGCTTGACGGCTGGGAGCACATGAAGCCCGGCATCCCGGCCGGTTTGCCCTGCATTGCTCATCCATTGGCCAGCGACGACGCGAAGAAGAGCTATCCGCAGTGGGACGATGTGATTGCCCGCAATGGTCCGCTGGCCGGCGAACCGGTGCGCCCTGCCGACGAGCTGTGCACGATCATCTACACCTCGGGCACCACGGGCATGCCCAAGGGAGTGATGCATACCTTCGGTACGCTGGCCTTTGCCGTGCAGACGGGGTTGACGCGCCTGCCGCTGAACGCCGAGTCGCGGCTGCTGTCGTACCTGCCGCTGTCGCACGTGGTCGAGCGCTGTCTGGTGGAGCATGGCCAGCTCGGCACCGGCTTTCGCGTGTACTTCGCCGACAGCCTGCAGACCTTCACCGAAGACATGCAGCGCGCGCGGCCCACGGTCTTCTTCAGCGTGCCGCGCCTGTGGGTCAAGTTCCAGCATGCCGTGCTGCACAAGATGCCGCAGAAGAAGCTGGACCTGCTGCTGAAGCTGCCGATCGTCGGCGGCATCGTCAGGAAGAAGATCCTGACGACGCTCGGCCTGGACCATTGCATCATGGCCATCAGCGGGGCCGCACCGATTCCGGCCGAGTTGCTGCGCTGGTACGCGCGCATCGGCCTGAAGATCGCCGAAGGTTACGGCCTGACCGAGAACTGCGCGCTCAGCCACATCACCGCGCCGGGCGAGGACATCGGCACCGTCGGTCGCACCTACGACGGCGTCGAATGCCGCATCGACCCGGCCACCGGCGAGATCCTGGTCAAGAGCGCCGCCACGATGACCGGCTACTACCGGCAGCCCGAGCTGACGCCGCAGGTGTTCACTGCCGACGGCTTCCTGCGCACGGGCGACAAGGGCGCGATCGACGCACGAGGCGTGCTGAAGATCACCGGCCGCGTCAAGGACCTGTTCAAGACCAGCAAGGGCAAATACGTGGCGCCGGCCCCGATCGAGGACAAGCTGGTGATGCACCCGGCGGTGGAGGCCTGCTGCGTGGCGGGCGCCAACCTCGGCCAGCCGCTCGCGCTGCTGATGCTCAATGCGGAGGCGATGCAGGAGGCCGCCAGTGCCGACGGGCGCAATGCGCTGGAGCAGTCGCTGACCGAGCACCTGCGCAGCATCAACGCCACGCTCGACCCGCACGAGCAACTCGAATGCATCGTCATCACCGACGAGGCCTGGACGGTGGACAACGATCTGATCACTCCGACCTTCAAGGTCAAGCGCAATCGGGTCGACGACCGCTTCGCGGCCCTGTACGAGCAGTGGGAGCGCACGCGCAAGAAGGTGATCTGGCACAAGGGATGACCCTGCTTTACTCGGCGCGGCACGGCATGTGAATGCCGTCACGGTGTCGGGCTTGGTGCCCAGCATCGACACGGCGTTCGACAGCTCCAGCAGCGCCGAACTGGCGTGATTCGGCGTGGAGCCGCTGTCCGGCGTGGCGCCCATGCGCCTGGCCCGCACGGTCTTGATGCGCAGGCCCTTGCGCTGCGCCGCGGCCAGGGTCGTCGGCCTGTAGACCGGTGCATTTTTTCGCGCACCGTGAAGCGTCAGCGCGGCTGCTGCGGCGCGTCCGCTCGCAAGTCGCAAGTCACGGGTCCAGGTCGTGCGGCTCGCGGCCTTGTGCCAGCCCGCCCGGCGCCCCGTGCCTTGACTGCGATCAACGAGCCACCGCCAGAGGACCCTAACATTGCTGTATTCAAAATACAGCTTTGAAGCTGCAGACCGCGTCGCGTCCATGAAGCTCAGCACCTACACCGACTACAGCCTGCGCTTGCTGATGATGCTGGCTGCCGAGCCGCAGCGCCGCACCACGGTGGCCGAGGTTGCCGCAGCCTTCGGCATTTCAGAACATCACTTGGGCAAGGTGGCGCACGGCCTGGGCCGCCACGGCTGGCTGGCCAACGTGCGCGGCCAGGGCGGCGGGCTGTCCCTGGCCGTGGCGCCCGGGCAGATCGTCATCGGCGAGGTGGTGCGCCGCACCGAGAACGGCGACCTGCCCGCCGCCTGCTTCAGCCCGGACAGCCCGCCCTGCGCCATCGGCGCGGTGTGCCGGCTGCACGATGTGCTCGACGAGGCGCTGCGGGCCTTCTACCGTGTGCTCGACCACTACACGCTGGCCGACCTGGTGCGCAACCCGCGCGCGTTGTCGCACCTGCTTTTCGTCGAAAGGGCCGTCCGATGAGCGGATTCACCCAGATCGAGGAGCCGCTGCGCCGGCCGCCGCCGTTGCCACCTGCCGGCTTTGCGCTGTGGCAGCTGGGCTTCAGGCCCTTCTACCTGCTGGCCAGCAGCTTTGCCGCGCTGTCGATCGCGCTGTGGGCGCTGCAGTACGCCGGGCTGCTGGCCATGCCCTACCTGCAAGGGTCGCTGTGGCATGCGCACGAGATGCTGTTCGGCTTTGCGCTGGCGGTGATCGTCGGCTTCCTTTTCACCGCAGGGCGCAACTGGAGCAACCAGCCCACGCCCACCGGGGCGTCGCTGGCCGCGCTGGCGCTGCTGTGGCTGGCGGCGCGCGTGCTGGTGCTCACGCCCTACGGCTGGGCGGCTGCCGCGGCCAACGTGGCCTTTCCATTGGCGGCAGCCATGGCCCTGGCCAAAGCTTTCCTGGCTGCACGCAACCGGCGTAACTACTTCTTCGTCGGCCTGCTGCTGCTGATGGCCGCCGCGGCTCTGGCGGTGCATCTGCAATTGCTCGGTGCCGTGGCGCTGCCTGCCTGGGTGGGCATCCAGCTGGCGCTGGATGTGGTGCTGTTCATCATGGCAGTGATGGCCGGCCGCGTGGTGCCGATGTTCACCAACAACGGCGTGCGCGGCGCGCGGGCCACGCGGCACGCGCAACTCGAGCGGCTGGCGCTGGGCTCGGTGCTGGCGCTGCTGCTGGCCGACCTGGTGCAGCTGCCGGCGCCGCTGCTCGCCGCGGTAGCCGCGGTGGCCGCCGTCGCCCATTTGGCGCGTTGGCTGCTGTGGCAGCCCTGGACCACGCTGCGCACGCCGATCGTCTGGGTGCTGCATGCAGCCTATGCCTGGATCCCCGTGCACCTGGCCTTGCGCGCGGCGGCGTTGCTGGGCTGGCTGCCTCAGGCCGCGGCGGCGCATGCGCTGATGGTCGGCGCGGCCGGCGGCCTGATCATCGGCATGATGAC
>JAGTRL010000028.1 GCA_018261815.1 Pseudomonadota bacterium | reverse complement strand
CGCGCGCCAGCTGCGCATGCAGGGCCTGAACGTGCTGATGCCGATGGGCTGGGACGCCTTCGGGCTGCCGGCCGAGAACGCGGCGATGAAGAACAAGGTCCCGCCGGCGAAGTGGACCTACGACAACATCGCCCACATGAAGGGCCAGATGCAGGCCATGGGCCTGGCCATCGACTGGAGCCGCGAGGTCACCACGTGTGCGCCGGACTACTACAAGTGGAACCAGTGGTTGTTCCTGAAGATGCTGCAAGCCGGCATCGCCGAGCGGCGCACGCAGGTCGTCAACTGGGACCCGGTGGACCAGACCGTGCTGGCCAACGAACAGGTCATCGATGGCCGCGGCTGGCGCAGTGGCGCGGTCATCGAAAAGCGCGAGATCCCCGGCTACTACCTGAAGATCACGCAGTACGCCGAGGAGCTGCTCGAGCATGTGCACCAGCACCTGCCGGGCTGGCCCGAGCGCGTCAAGCTGATGCAGGAGAACTGGATCGGCAAGAGCGAAGGCCTGCGCTTTGCCTTCACGCACGACATCCGCGGCGACGACGGCAAAGTGATCCAAGGCGGGCGCATGCATGTCTTCACCACCCGCGCCGACACCATCATGGGTGTGACCTTCTGCGCCGTGGCGCCGGAGCACCCGCTGGCCACGCAGGCCGCGAAGGGCAATGCGGCGCTGGCCGCCTTCATCGACAAGTGCCGCGCCGGCGGCACCACCGAGGCCGAGCTGGCGCTGCGCGACAAGGAAGGCCTGCCCACCGGGCTGACGGTGACGCACCCGTTGACCGGCGCGGCCGTGCCGCTGTGGGTGGGCAACTACGTGCTGATGAGCTACGGCGACGGCGCTGTGATGGGCGTGCCGGCGCACGACGAGCGTGACTTCGAGTTCGCCAACAAGTACGGCATTCCGATCAAGCAGGTGATTGACGTCGAGGGCCGCGCCTTCAGCACCAGCACCTGGGCCGACTGGTACGCCGACAAGCAGCTCGGACGCTGCATCCATTCCGGCCGCTACGACGGCCTGGCGTTCAAGGCCGCGGTCGATGTCGTCGCCGCCGACCTGGCCGCCCAGGGCCTGGGCGAGAAGAAGACCACCTGGCGGCTGCGCGACTGGGGCGTCAGCCGCCAGCGCTACTGGGGCACACCGATCCCGATCATCCACTGCGCCGAGCATGGCGCGGTGCCGGTGCCCGAAAAGGATCTGCCGGTGGTGCTGCCCGAGGACCTGATCCCCGACGGCAGCGGCAACCCGCTGAACAAGTGCGAGGCCTTCCTCAACGTGCCCTGCCCGTTGTGCGGTGCGCCTTCGCGGCGCGAGACCGACACCATGGACACCTTCGTCGACAGCTCGTGGTACTTCATGCGCTACTGCGACCCGAAGCTCGACGACGCGATGGTCGGGGCCGGCACGCAGTACTGGATGCCGATGGACCAGTACATCGGCGGCATCGAACACGCCATCCTGCACCTCCTGTATGCGCGCTTCTGGACCAAGGTGATGCGCGACCTGAAGCTGGTCAGCATCGACGAGCCCTTCACCAAGCTGCTGACGCAGGGCATGGTGCTGAACCACATCTACAGCCGGCGCGGTGCGGCCGGCGGCATCGAATACTTCTGGCCGCACGATGTCGAGAACCAGTTCGATGCCGATGGCAAGATCGTCGGTGCCAAGCTCAAGAGCGACGGCAGCGCGGTCGACTACGAGGGCGTGGGCACGATGTCCAAGTCCAAGAACAACGGCGTCGACCCGCAGGAGCTGATCGACAAGTACGGCGCCGACACCGCGCGGCTGTTCACCATGTTCGCCAGCCCGCCGGAGCAGACGCTGGAATGGAACGACGCCGGCGTCGAAGGCGCCAGCCGTGTGCTGCGCCGGCTGTGGGCACTGGCCGTCAAGCGCCGCGAGCAGATCGTCGCCGGCGCCGAGCCGAGCGATGCCGCGGCCGCACGCACACTGCGCCGCGACATGCACCTGCTGCTGCGCCAGGTGAGCTACGACTACGAGCGCATGCAATACAACACCGTGGTCAGCGGCGCGATGAAGATGCTCAACGCGCTGGAGGCCGCGCCGGCGGGCAGCGGCCGCGCGCTGCGCGAAGGCATGTCGATCCTGCTGCGCGCGCTGTACCCGGCCTGCCCGCACCTCAGCTGGGTGCTGTGGCGCGAACTGGGCTTCGTACCGCAGTTCGGCGACCTGCTCGACGCCCCCTGGCCGCAGCTGGACGAGGCGGCCCTGGAGCAGGATCAGATCGAGCTGGTGCTGCAGGTCAACGGCAAGACGCGCGGCCATGTGCGTGTGGGCGCCAAGGCCGAGCGTGCCGCGATCGAGGCCGCGGCCGTCTGCAGCCCGGACTTCGCCAAGTTCGCCGAGGGGCGGGCGCCGAAGAAGATCATCGTCGTGCCTGGGCGCCTGGTGAATGTCGTTGTCTGAATTCGCGCCGCGACGCCGGGCGCTGCTGCTGGCTGCACCGGCGCTGCTGCTGGCCGGCTGCGGCTTCGAGCTGAAGCGCGCCGCGGAGCTGCAGTTCGAAAGCATCGCGCTCACCGGCTTCGCGCCGCGCTCACCACTGGCCCGGGAACTGCGCGACACACTGGAGCGCAGCATCACCGTCAAGGACGCGCCGGCGCAGGCGCAGGTCGTGCTGCAGGCGCTGGCCGAGGAACGGCCACGCCGCGCGGTGGCGTTCACGGCCTCGGGCCAGGTGCGCGACATCCAACTGCGCACGATCTTCCGCTACCGCGCGCAGACGCCTGCCGAACGCGAGCTGATCCCCGACTCGAGGATCGAGCTGATCCGCGAGATGACCTTCATCGAATCGGCGGCGCTGGGCAAGCAGCAGGAGGAGCAGGACCTGTTCCGCGAGATGCAGTCCGACATCGTGCTGCAGGTCATGCTGCGGCTGTCAGCGATCAGGTTGTAGCCCTATGCAGTTGCGTGCCGACCAGTTGCCCGCTGCGCTGCAGCGCGGACTGAAATCGCTGTACCTGGTGTACGGCGACGAGCCGCTGCTGGCTCAGGAGGCCGGCGACATGATCCGCGCCGCGGCGCGCGCCGCCGGCTACGAGGAGCGCAAGGTCTTCAACGTCAGTGGTGCCCATTTCGACTGGAGCGGGTTGATCGGCGCGTCGCAGGAGATGAGCCTGTTCGCGCAGCGCCAGCTGATCGAGATCCGCATCCCCTCGGGCAAGCCGGGCAAGGAAGGCTCGGAGGCGCTGCAGCGCTATGTGGAACACCTGTCGGAGGACGTGCTCACGCTGGTGCAGTGCCCGCGCCTAGATGGCCAGCAGACCAAGAGCGCCTGGTTCAGCGCGCTGGATGGCGCCGGGGCGACGGTGCGCGTGGAGCCGGTGGCCCGCACGGCCCTGCCGGGCTGGATCACCCAGCGCCTGGCGCGCCAGCAGCAACGGGTGAGGGAGGGCGACGAGGGGCAGCGCACATTGGCCTTCTTTGCCGATTGCGTCGAGGGCAACCTGCTCGCCGCGCATCAGGAGATCCAGAAGCTGGCACTGCTGTACCCGGCCGGCGAGCTGAGCTTCGAGCAGGTGGAGGCGGCGGTGCTGAACGTGGCCCGCTACGACGTCTTCAAGCTCGGCGAGGCGGTGCTCGCCGGCCGCGTGTCGCGCGCGCTGCGCATGCTCGACGGCCTGCGCGCCGAGGGCGAGGCGCCGGTGCTGGTGCACTGGACGCTGGCCGAGGACATCCGCGCGCTCAAGCGCGTGCACGACGCCATGGGCGAGGGCAAGCCGCTGCCGCTGGCGCTGCGCGAGGCGCGCGTGTGGGGCCTGCGCGAGAAGCTGTTCGAGCGTGCGCTGCCGCTGCTGACGCCGCTGACGCTGGACGAACTGGTGCGCGCGGCCAGCATCTGCGACGGCCTGGTCAAGGGATTGAAGCATCCCGACTGGCCGGCCGATGCCTGGGACGGCCTGCGCTCGCTGGTGCTGATGCTGCTGCAGCCGCTGGCCCGCTCGGCCCCGGCCGGCGCGCGCCTGCGTCTGGCGCTGCGTGCCTGAAGGCCTTCAATAGCCGCGCTCGACTTGCACCAGGTGGGCCAGCGGCCGGCCTTCGAACAAGGCCCGCACGTTGGCCGCCACCACCTGCGAGGCGCTCTCTGGATCGGTCTGCGCCGCCACGTGCGGCAGAAGCGTCACCTGGGGGTGTGACCAATAAGGGTGGTCTGCAGGCAGCGGCTCGGTGCGGAACACGTCCAGCACGGCATGCGCCAAGTGGCTGCGGTCGAGTGCGGCCAGCAGGTCGGCATCGACCACGTGCGCGCCGCGCGCCAGGTTGACGAGGCCGGCGCCGCGCGGCATCAGCGCGAAGCAGCGCGCATCCAGCAGCCCGGTCGTGGCCGGCGTCAGCGGCAGCAGGTTGATGACCACGTTGCTTTGCGCCAGCAGATCCGGCAGGGCGGCTTGGCCTGCGTGGGCGGCGATGCCGTCCAGATCACCCGCATCCGCACGCGGGCGCAGGCTCCAGCCACTGACGTGATAGCCCTGCTGGGCGATGCGCTTCGCCGCGGTCAGACCCATCTGGCCCAGGCCCAGCACCAGCACGGCCACGCTGTCGGCCCGGCGCTGCGGCCGCGGCTGCCACAGGCCCCGGCGCTGCGCCTGCGCGTAGTCGAAGTAGCCGCGGTGCAGCGCCAGCGTGGCCCACAGCGCGGTCTCGGCCATCGAGGCGTTCATCGCCGGGTCGACCATGCGTGCGATCGGCGCGCCCGCAGGCAGGGTCGGGTCGAGCAGCAGGCGGTCCACGCCGGCCCACAGCGACTGGATCAGGCGCAGCTTCGGCAAGCCGCGCAGGCTGCCCGGCGGCGGGTTGGCGACCACCGCCACCTCCACGGTGTCGGCCACCGCCAATGCTTCGTCGCGGCCCAGCCAGTGGGCATCGGGCAACGCCGCGCGCAAGGACTGCTGCCAAACGTGAAGTTCCGACGCTTCGAATTCGCCGCTGAGAAGGATGTTCATGCGCCGCAAGCGTAGCGCAGCCGAAAATCCAGGCTATGCAGCATTTGCGCGGGCGTGCCTGTCTCCTTGCGTCCGCCGTGGCGCGATGGGCTTTGCTCGGCCTGTGTGCCGGCGCCCAGGCGCAGTCGCTGACGCTGCATTACCAGGAGCGCGCGCCCTACTCCGTGACGCAGGGCGACGGCTCGGTCACCGGATTGGTGGCCACGCCGGCGGCGCAGGCCTTGAGCCAGGCCGCCGTGGCCTTCGTCTGGGCGCGCACGCCGAGCCAGCGCCAGCTGGCGCTGATCCAGGAAGGCGAGGGCCTGCACTGCGGCGTCGGTTGGTTCCGCAATCCGGAGCGAGCCGCGCTCGGCAAGTTCAGCAAGCCGCTGTACCGTGACAAGCCCTTCGGCGCCCTGGCGCGCCACGACAGCCCGCTGCGCTCCGGCATGCGTGGCGCCGAGGCACTGGCGCTGGCCGGCGACACGCTGCTGGTCAAGGACGGCTATTCGTACGGTCCGCAGTTGGACCGCCTGATTGCCGCGCACGCGCCGCCGCCGGTGAAGACCAGTGCCGAGACGCTGCAGATGTTGCGCATGCTGGTGGCCGGCCGCGCCGGCTGGATCATCGTCACCCCCGAGGAGTCGCAGGTGCTGCGTGTCGAGGCCGGTCCGGCCGGTGCCGGGCTGCGCCAGGTGGTCTTCGCCGACATCTCGGCTGGCCAAACCCGGCACCTGTACTGCAACAGGTCGGTGCCAGACGCCTGGCTGGCACGCATCGACCAGGCGCTGGCGGCCCAGGCACGCACCCACGCCCCATGACGCTGCGCTGGCCTTCACTGTCGATCCGTGCCACGGTGCTGGCGGCCATCGTCGTCGGCATGGTGCTGCCGGCGCTGGTGGTGCTGGGCGTGGACAACTACGTGTCGCGCGCTGCGCACGAGCCACTGGTGCAGCGCAACCGCGCCGCGGTGCTGGTGCTGGCCACGGCGGTGGTCACCGAGCCGGCCTGGACGCTCAGCGAAGAGGGCCTGAAGGCCGCGGCCCAGCGCATCCTGCAGGAGCCGTCGGTCTGCGCGGTGGAGGTACGCGACCTGCAGCCCACCCAGGGCCCGCTGACCATCGCCGCGCAGCGCTGCGCTCCGACCCTGCCGGTGGTGGTGCGCGACGCGCCGGTGCTGCACGAGGGCCAGCTGGTCGCCAACCTGAGGCTGAGCTTTGACGCCACCGAGATCGACCAGCTGGTCGCGCAGCGCCAGGGCATCATGTGGTGGCTGGTCGCGGCGCAGGTGGTGGTGGGCGTGATGGTGCTGCTGGGCGTGCTGTCGCTGCGGTTGCTGCGGCCGATCCATCGCCTGAAGCTGCAGGCCAGCACGCTGGCCGCGCGCGAGTCGGTGCCGGCGCTGGTCTGGCGCCAGCGCGACGAACTCGGCCAGCTGGGCCAGCACCTGAACACCGTGCGCGCGCGCATCCAGGAACTATTCGAGGAGCTGGAGGCCAAGAACAAGCAGCTCAGCAAGATGGCCATGTACGACCATCTCACCGGGCTGCCCAACCGCACGCTGTTCCGCGAGCTGTTCCAGCACGAAGCAGCGGCCGCGCGGCGCCAGCAGGACAGCTGCGCGCTGCTGTTCATCGACCTGGACCGCTTCAAGGCCGTCAACGACTCGATGGGCCATGCCGCCGGCGACGAGCTGCTGCTGGGCATCAGCCAGCGCCTGGTGGCCACGCTGCGCGAGTCGGACATCGTCTGCCGCGTCAGCGGCGACGAGTTCCTGGTGTTGCTGACGCAGGCTGGACACCACGAACAGGTGTCGGTCACGGTCGAGCGGCTGCTGCGCGCGATCCAGGCGCCGCTGCTGCTGCCGCGGGCGGCCAGCACCGCGCAGGTCAGCGCCAGCGTCGGCATCGCGCTGTTCCCGGGCAACGCCGAGGACTTCGAGACGCTGGCGCGCTGCGCCGACCTGGCCATGTACAAGAGCAAGGACATGGGCAAGGGCCGCTACTGCTTCTACGAGCACGACCTGGACGTCGCCCTGCGTTCGCGCCTGGAGCTGGAGCGCGAGCTGCTGCGGGCCATCGCCAACCACGAGCTGCTGCTGCACTACCAGCCGGTGTTCGACATGCGCAGTGGCCGCCTGGTCGGCTGCGAGGCGTTGGTGCGCTGGCTGCACCCGCAGCGCGGGTTGCTGATGCCCGGCACCTTCATCCAGACCGCCGAGGAAACCGGCCTGATCCGCGAGCTCGGGCTGTGGACGCTGGATGCCGCCTGTGCGCAGCTGGCCTCGTGGAAGGCCTGCGGGCTGCACCCTGGGCGCATCGCCGTCAACGTCTCGGCGCTGCAGTTCCGAGACCAGCGCCTGCCGCAGGTGCTGCACAACGCCATGCAGACCTACGACATCCAGCCCGGCGAGCTGGAACTGGAGCTGACCGAAAGCACCCTGATGTCCGACACGGAAGCCGCGCAGGCCACCGTGGCCAGCCTGCGCGAGCTGGGTGTGGCGCTGGCCATCGACGACTTCGGCACCGGCTATTCGTCGCTGTCCTACATCAAGCGGCTGCGCCCGGACAAGCTGAAGATCGACCGCAGCTTTGTCAAGGATCTGCCCGACGATGCAGACGACCGTGCGCTCACCGCGGCCATCGTCAGCCTGTCGCAGGCGCTGTCGATCACGGTCGTGGCCGAGGGTGTGGAAACAGCCGAGCAGCGCGACTACCTGCTCGGCCTGGGCTGCGCGCTGCAGCAGGGCTACCTGCATGGCCGGCCGATGCCAGCCGACCAGCTGCGCGAACTGATGGCCGACGCCGAGAGCGAAGCTCTGGCATAGATCACGAAGCCGCTTCGCGCAGCCGCCATAGCGCCTGTCGTACCGTTTGCTCGCGCACCGCGTTGCGGTCGCCGGCCAGTTGCAGCCGCTCGGCACGCACCTGGATGTCGGCGCCATCGACACGCGCCGCCACCGCCAGCCACACCGTGCCCACCGGCTTGCCCGGCGTGGCGCCGCCCGGCCCGGCGATGCCGGTCACGGCCACGCCGAGTTCGACGCTGGCGCGTTGCACAGCGCCCAGCGCCATGGCCTGGACCACGGCCTCGCTGACGGCGCCGTGCGAGGCGATCAGGCCCAAGTCCACGCCCAGCATCTCGGCCTTGGCGGCATTGCTGTAGGTGACATAGCCGCGCTCGAACCAGTCGCTGGAGCCGGCCACCGCGGTGCAGGCAGCGGCAATCAGGCCACCGGTGCAGCTTTCGGCGCTGGCCAAGTGCCAGCCGCGGCGGCGCAGCGCCTCGGCCAGCGCCAGCACCTCGGCTTCGACGGTCTTCAGGTCCACAGCGGGCTCAGCAAGGCCATGGCCAGAAGCGTACACGCCGCGGCCACCAAATCGTCGAAGAGGATACCGAAGCCCTGCGCCCAACCCACCGCGGCGCCGGCTGCCGGCTTGAACAGGCGGTCGGCCCAGCCCACCGGCCCGGGTTTGGCCGCATCGAAGAAGCGGAACAGGCCGAAGGCCAGCAACTGCACCCACCACGCAGCCGGGGCGATCAACCACAGCACGGCCCAGAAGGCGACGATCTCGTCCCAGACGATCGCGCCCGGGTCGGCCACGCCCATGTGGCGGGCGCACAGCGTGCAGGCCCAGACGCCGAGCAGCAGGCCCGCCACCAGCAGCGCAGCCCAGGGCAGTGGGCCGAGGCCGCGTTCCAGCAGCACGAAGGCGGCCCAGGCCCATAGCGTGCCCACCGTGCCCGGCGCGCGCGGCGACAGGCCGCTGCCGAAGCCCAGTGCGATGGCATGCGCCGGATGGCCCAGCATGAAGCGCGCGCTGGCGCGCTGTGGCGTCACAGGAGCACCTCCGTGCTACGCACGGCGGAATTCGCCCTTGGGGCGGCCCGGCAGGCTCATGGTTTGAAATGGTCGAAGCCGCCACGCTTGACCTCGAGCGCCTGGCCGCGGCCGTCGGTCACCACCAACTCGCGGCCCGGCTCGATGCGGCCGATGCAGCTGACGGCCACGCCGGCCTCGCGTGCCGCGGCCAGCACCGCATCGTGCCGTACCGGCGCGGCCGTGAACAGCAGTTCGTAGTCGTCGCCGCCGTGCAGCAGGCATTCCTGTTGCACGGTCGCTGGCAGCGCGGCCAGTTGTGCGCTGCGCGGCAGTGCATCGACATCGAGCCGTGCGCCGACGGCCGAGCGGCGCAGCACATGGCCCAGGTCGCCGAGCAGGCCGTCGCTGACGTCGATGGCGCTGCTGGCCACACCGCGCAGCCGCTGGCCCAGCACCACACGCGGCTCGGGCAGCTCCATCGCGCGGCGCAGCGCGGCGAACGTCGTGCCGGGCAGGTCGAGCGTGCCGCGAAAGCCTTCCAGCGCGGCGCGCGCATCGCCCAGCGTGCCGCTGACCCACAGCTCGTCGCCGGGGCGCGCGCCGCTGCGCAGCAGCGCCTGGCCCGCCGGCACCTGGCCGATGGCGGTGATGCAGATGTTCAGCGGTCCGGCGGTAGTGTCGCCGCCCACCAACTCGATGCCGTGGCGCTCGGCCAGCGCCCACAGGCCATCGGCAAAGCCCTGCAGGAAGACCTCGTCGGCACGCGGCAGCGCCAGCGCCAGCGTGAAGGCCAGCGGCTCGGCGCCGCAGGCCGCCAGATCGCTGAGGTTGACGGCCAGCGCCTTGTGACCCAGGCGCTGCGGTGCCACGGTGCTGAGGAAATGGCGGCCTTCGACCAGCATGTCGCTGGACACGCACAGCTGCATGCCCGGCGCGGGCGCGAGCACCGCGCAGTCGTCACCGACGCCGAGCACGGCACGTCGCACCGGCCGCGTGAAGAACCGCTCGATCAGCTCGAATTCGCCCAAGGCCATGCGCACATTGTGGCTGCGCCGGCGCTGGTTCAAGCGCCGGACTCGCGCAAGCGGTTGGCCAGCTCCACGGCGGACTTGACGTCCATCTTCTCGAAGACGCGCGCGCGGTGCACTTCCACCGTGCGCACGCTGATGCCCAGCGTGTCGGCGATGCGCTTGTTCGGGTGGCCTTCGATCACCAGGCGCATGACCTCGGCTTCGCGTTCGGTGAGCTCGGCCACGCGCCGGGTGCGGTTGCGCTGCTCGCGGCGGCGCGCGACTTCGGCTGCGCTGAGCGCCAGCGCCTGCTCGATGCGGTCGACCAGTGCGTTGTTGGAGAAGGGTTTCTCGACGAAGTCGAAGGCGCCGCGCTTGACGGCGGCCACCGCGGTGGGCACGTCACCGTGTCCGGTGAGAAAGATCACCGGCAGCACCGGCAGCAGCGCGGCATCGACCAGCCGCTCGAATAGTTCCAGCCCGCTGGTGCCGGGCATGCGCACGTCCAGCACCAGGCACACCGGCGAGCCCGGCCAAGCGCCATCGCCACCGCGCTGCGCCTGCAGCTGCTGCCAGAACACATCGGCGCTGCCGAAGCCTTCGGACAGCAGCCGGCGCGAGCGCAGCAACCAGGCCAGCGCGTCGCGCACCACGTCCTCATCGTCCACCAGGTAGACCACGGGCAGGCCCAGCGTCGGGTCGAGATTCAGGCTCATGTGCTCAGGGTCTGTGGCGCATCCGTCTCGCTGGCGGCCGGCTTCAGCGCCGGTGCCGCCGGCAGCGTGAACCGGAATTCTGTACCCGTGCGCGTGCCCGGCACCGGGGAATCGAAGTCCATCGCGCCGCCATGCTGCTCGACGACGGTGCGGCACAGGCTCAGGCCCAGTCCCATGCCTTCGCTGCGCGTGGTGAAGAAGGGCGTGAACAGCCGCGCGCCGAGTTCGCGGTCGATGCCTGGCCCGGCGTCGGCGGCATAGAAGGTGACCCAGCGTTCGTGGGTCTGGCGCACGCGGATGCGCAGCACGCGCGCGGCCGGGTCGCTGCCGTGCTCCATGGCCTGGATGGCATTGCGCGCCAGGTTCAGCAGCACCTGCTCGACCATGGTGCGGTCGCAGAGCACGCGTGGCGCGGGTTGCGGCAGGTCGGTCACCACCTGCGTGCCGCTCTTGCGCGCCTGCAGGCGCACCAGCGGCAGCACCGCGTCGAGCAGCAGGTCGACACCGAGGCTCTCGCGCAACTGCTCGCGGCGGCGCACGAAGTCGTGCACGCTCTTGATCACACGGCCGGCGCGCTCGGCCTGCTCGGCCACGCGCTGCATCGCCTGGCGCAGCATCGCCGGCGTGTCGGCATCGGGCTGCTCCATCAGGTTGAGCGAGCCGCTGGCATAGCTGGCGATGGCCGCCAGCGGCTGGTTCAGCTCGTGGCTCAGCAGCGAGGCCATCTCGCCGATGGTGGCCAGCCGCGCAGTGGCCTGCAGCCGCTCCTGCTGATGGCGCGACAGATCCTCGATGCGGCGTTGTGCGCTGACGTCCAGCACCGCGCTCATCCAGCCGGTGTGCCGGCCCTGGCCGTCGACCAGCGGCGCTTCGTAGATCATCACCGCGAAGCGCTCGCCGTTCTTGCGCATGAACAGCGTCTCGAAGCCCTCGCGCGAGGCGGTCTGCGCGGCAGCGCCCGGCGCCAGGCGCGAGGCTTGGCGCTGTTGGTAGGTGTCGGCCAGCTCCGAGGGCCAGTATGGCGGCACCGTCGCTTCGCGCAGTTCCTCGGGCGTGAAGCCCACCATCGCGCAGAAGGCCGGATTGACGTAGGTGATGTGGCCCTGCAGGTCGCGCGCGCGCAGTCCGGTGATCAGCGAGTCCTCCATGGCCTTGCGAAAGGCCAGCGCCTCGGCCAGCAGGCCTTCCGCGCGCGCGCGCCGCCCGACGTCGCGGGCCAGCAGCAGCGCCAGCGTGAACAGCACCACCGACAGCCCCAGCACCGCCGCCGTGGCCAGGTTGGGGATCGGGCTGGGCGGCCCGGCCGCGCTGTCCAGGCGCAGTCGCAGCGTCGAACCCGGCAGGTCGATCAGGCTGTCGGCCCGGTACACGCCCCTGCCTCGCGGCACGCCGGCGCGGGCCAGTCGTGCGCCGTCGCCCTCGATGAACGAGACCTCATGCCGGCGTGCCTGTTCGGGGGTCAGCGCCGCCGCCAGCAACGCCGGCAGCGACAGCGTGGCGATCTGGTAGCCGTCGTCGCGGCCGCTGTCCAGCACCGGCAGGCACAGGTCCAGCACCTCCAGCCCGCCGCCACCGGCCAGCGGCACGAAGTAGCTGCGCGAGAACATTGGCGCGGCCGCGCGCCGCGCCGCGGCGCATGCGGCGGCGGCTTCGATGTCGCTCTCGCTGCGGCCGATCACCGCGAACAAGGGCGGCGCGATCGGTGAGTCCACCGCCGCGCCGAGCTGCCAGCCGGGGCCGCGGCGTTCGATACGCAGCAGCTCGCCGTTTTGGCGCAGCAATTCGGTGGCGTCGGCGCGCCAGCGCTCCGGCAACGGAGCGTGCGCCGCCAGCGCCTGCAGTGTCTGCTGCGCTCGCAGCAGTTCACCTCGCACCTTCGCCGCCGCGTCGGCCGCCAGGGCGTCGACCTGTTCCTGCAGGCGCGAGGCCTCGTGGCGTGCGGTCAGCACCACCAGCAGAGTCAGCGCCACCAGCAGCAGCAGGAACAGCGCGCTCCACAGCGCCTGGCGCCCAAGGCGCCGGCGGCGCTGCACGGACTGCGGCGAGGAGGTGGGGGACGTGGTGCTCAAGGGGCGCTGCGCCATGGCCGGCGCAGTATCACGCGCCAGGGCCGCTGCGCAGGTACGCAGTTTCGCGCATGGCCCCGGCGTCGAAGCGGCGCACACTGCGCGCTGCGGCCGGCCGTGTGCCGCACTCCTAGAATTGGCGCCCCGCGCCCTGCAACGCATTTCGAAGGACAGCACCGTGCCCAAGAACGAGAACAAGGCCGCCGAACTGCGACAGGCCGCGCTCGAGTACCACGAGTTTCCGGTACCAGGCAAGCTGGCCATTGCCGCGACCAAGCAGATGGTCAACCAGCACGACCTGGCACTGGCCTACTCGCCCGGCGTGGCCGCGGCCTGCGAGGAGATCGTCACCGACCCGGCGAATGCCTTTCGCTACACCGCGCGCGGCAACCTGGTGGCAGTGATCACCAACGGCACGGCCGTGCTCGGCCTGGGTGACATCGGGCCGCTGGCCGCCAAGCCGGTGATGGAAGGCAAGGCGGTGCTGTTCAAGAAGTTTGCGGACATCGATGTCTTCGACATCGAGGTCAACGAGAAGGACGTCGACAAGCTGGTCGAGGTGATCGCCGCGCTGGAGCCCACCTTCGGTGGCATCAACCTGGAGGACATCAAGGCGCCGGACTGCTTCGTCGTCGAGCGAAAGCTGCGCGAGCGGCTGAAGATCCCCGTCTTCCACGATGACCAGCATGGCACCGCCATCGTCGTCGGCGCGGCGCTGCTGAATGCGCTGAAGGTGGTGGGCAAGGACATTGGCAAGGTCAAGTTGGTGGCCAGCGGCGCCGGTGCTGCGGCACTGGCCTGCCTGGGGCTGCTGCTGAAGCTGGGGCTGAAGCGCGAGAACATCTGGGTCACCGACCTGGCCGGCGTGGTCTGGCAGGGCCGCACGGAACTGATGGACGCCGACAAGGCGCAGTTCGCACAACCCACCGGCCTGCGCACCCTGGCCGAGGTGATGCCGGGCGCCGACGTGTTCCTGGGGCTGTCGGCCGGCGGCGTGCTCAAGGCCGACATGGTGGCCGCGATGGCCGCGCACCCGGTGATCTTCGCGCTGGCCAACCCGACGCCGGAGATCCTGCCCGACCAGGTGCGCGCCGTTCGCGACGACGCGATCATCGCCACCGGGCGCAGCGACTACCCGAACCAGGTCAACAACGTGCTTTGCTTCCCGTACATCTTCCGCGGAGCGCTGGACTGCGGAGCGACGACGATCACCGACGCGATGGAGATCGCCGCGGTGCATGCCATCGCCGACCTGGCGCAGGCCGAGCAGAGCGAGGTGGTGGCCGCGGCCTACGCCGGCGAGACGCTGGCCTTCGGTGCCGAGTATCTGATCCCGAAGCCCTTCGACCCCCGGCTCATGATCAAGATCGCACCCGCGGTGGCGCGCGCGGCCCAGGATTCGGGCGTGGCAGGCCGGCCGATCGCCGACTGGGACGCCTATGTCGAGAAGCTGCAAAGCTTCGTCTACGCCTCCGGGCAGATCATGCGGCCGATCTTCGCGCTGGCCAAGGGCGCGAAGGCCAAGCGCGTGGCCTATGCCGAAGGCGAGGAAGAGCGCGTGCTGCGCGCCGTGCAGGTGGTGGTGGACGAAGGCCTGGCGCGGCCGACGCTCATCGGCCGGCCGGCGATCATGGCCGCGCGCGTGGAGAAGTTCGGCCTGCGGTTGAAGCAGGGTACCGACTACGACGTCGTCAACGTCGAACAGGACGAGCGCTACCGCGACTTCTTCATGAGCTACCACCGCATGACCGAGCGCAAGGGCGTGACGGTGCAGGTGGCCAAGATCGAGATGCGCCGGCGCCTGACGCTGATCGGCGCGATGCTGCTGGAAAAGGGCTTCGTCGACGGCATGCTGTGCGGCACCTGGGGCACCACCGCCAACCACCTGCACTACATCGACCAAGTCATCGGTACGCGGGTCGGCGGCAGCCCCAGCACGCCGCAGGACGTGCGCGTCTATGCCTGCATGAACGGGCTGATGCTGCCCGGACGCCAGGTCTTCCTGGTCGACACCCACGTCAATGCCGACCCCAGTGCCGCGGAACTGTGCGAGATCACGGTCATGGCGGCGGAAGAGATGCTGCGCTTCGGCATCGCGCCGAAAGCCGCGCTGCTGTCGCACAGCAATTTCGGCAGCAGCGACCATGCCAGCGCCGTCAAGATGCGCCGCACACTGGAGTTGCTGCGCGAACAGGCGCCCTGGCTGGAGGTGGATGGCGAGATGCACGGCGACGTGGCCCTGGATGCCGAGGCGCGGCGCAAGATCATGCCGCGTAGCACCCTGGCCGGCGACGCCAATCTGCTGGTGCTGCCCAACATCGACGCGGCCAACATTGCCTACAACCTGCTGAAGACAGCCGCCGGCGGCGGCATCGCCATCGGCCCGGTGTTGTTGGGTGCCGCCCGTCCGGTGCATATCCTGACCCCGTCCGCCACGGTGCGGCGCATCGTCAACATGACGGCGCTCACCGTGGCCGACGCCAACGCGGCGCGCTGACGGTCTCGGCTGGGCCGGTTTTCGGTCGTCTCGTGCCCGGGCAGCCTTGACAAGGTTCAAGTTGAATGTGTGCGCACGCTAGCTTGGCGTGGACCAATGCCCCAATTTGAGGCTGGCGCTTGAGCTTTTTGCCGCATTCCGGTACCATTCCTGCTTCTTTGTTCAGGGTTATCCCGTGGTCCTGTCGCGTTTGCCGTCGCCAAGGCAGTCAATCGAGAAGTTGGCGCTTGCAATCGCGGTGACAGGGGTGGTGGCTTTCGGAGGTGTGGCCTTGAGCCGCAGCCCGGCGCCACAGCCAGCAACCCCGACGGTGGCCTTGTCCGAGTTGCCGGTCGAAGCGCGGCAGACCGAACAGCTGATTCGCCAGGGTGGTCCGTTTGCGTACGCCAAGGATGGCAGCGTGTTCGGTAATCGCGAAAGACTTTTGCCGGGAAATGCGCGCGGTTATTACCGTGAATACACCGTGAAAACGCCCGGTGCGCGTGATCGGGGTGCGCGGCGCATCGTCTGCGGGGGCAGTCAACCCACGAAGCCCGATGTCTGTTATTACACCAGCGATCACTATGCGAGCTTCGCGCGCATCGTGCAGTGAGCGCCGGTACGACGTTTTTGTGTTTGAAGGAGGTAGGTGACCATGCTGTTGCAAACAGTCCGTCCCAATATCGTGCAGGCGATTCGAGCCTACAGGGTGGAGGATCTGATGCAGGCCGCCGAAGGGGTGGGCCAGCATTTCCTGTATGCGAACCTGTCGTCGGCGCAGACCAAGCAGGACGTGCTGGACCGCATCGCCGAGTCCTTCCTGTTTCCGGCGCACTTCGGCAAGAATCTCGACGCGCTCTATGACTGCATGACCGACCTGGTGCACAAGGCCGGTGCGCAGCCGGGCTTCGTCGTCGTGCTCGAGCAACTGCCCGACAACCCCCGCTTCGACCGCGAGGCGCGCGAGCAGCTGCTCGACGTGTTCCGCGATGCGGCCGACTTCTGGGGGGAACGACGAATACCCTTCCGATGTTTCTATTCTTTTCAGTAGCCCGCTCCCTGGAAATCGGGTCAGGGGAGCGGGCGGAGATGACCCAAGTGGTGGCCGACAAGCCGGCGCCCAAGGTGGCAGTACCGAAGAACGGGACCAACCCGAACTTCGGAATGAACATGCCGTTGATGAGCAGTGCCTTCGACACCGCCATGTGGCTGACTGCGGCTTGACGCCGGCGTGATGCCCCAAGCAAACGGCCCCTTTCGGGCCGTTTGTCTTTTGGCTTCGGCCCGGCGCATTGCGCCTTCACGTCGCTGCGCGACAGGAGCCTGCACCGCAACGCAAGCGTGTCAGGCGGCCGCGGCCGCCTGTTCGGCCAGAGCGACGTACTGAGCCACCGGCACTTCCTCGGCGCGGCGCTGCAGGTCGAAGCTGCCGCCGAAGCTGCGCTCGGCCAGCCAGCGCCCGAGGGTGTGGCGCAGCAGCTTGCGACGCTGCGAGAAGGCCACCGTCACCAGCTCGGCCAGCAACTTCGGCTGCGCTGCAGCCTGCGGCAGCGGGCGCATGCGCACGATGGCCGAATCCACCTTCGGCGGCGGCTCGAAGGCCTGTGGCGGCACCTCGAGCACGATATCGATGCGGTAGCGCCATTGCAGCATCACCGACAGCCGGCCATAGTCTTTGCCGCCCGGGGCCGCCGACATGCGCTGCGCCACCTCCTTCTGCAGCATGAAGTGCTGGTCGGCCACCACCGCGGCGGCATCCAGCAGGTGGAACAGGATCGGCGTGGAAATGTTGTAGGGCAGGTTGCCCACCAGCCGCAAGGGCTGGCCCATCCGTTGCGCCAGCGCGCTGAAGTCCACCGTCAGCACATCGGCCTCGATCACGTTCAAGCCGCCGTCGCGCTGGCGCAGACGCGCGGCCAGGTCGCGGTCGAGCTCGATGACGGTCAGCGTCTGGCAGCGTTCCAGCAAGGGCCAGGTCAGGGCGCCGAGGCCGGGGCCGATTTCCACCAGCGTCTGGCCGGGCTGCGGGTCGATCAGGTCGACGATGGCCCCGAGCACAAAGGCGTCGCTGAGGAAGTGCTGGCCGAAGCGCTTGCGCGCCACATGCTTCATCGGCGTCCTAAGGAGGGTCACGCATCTCGACGTAGGCCCGCGAGCGCAGCTCCTTGGCCCATTCCAGGTAGGCCTCTTCGAACTTCTGCTCGCGCAAGGCGCTGCGTGCCTGCTCGCGCAGCTGCTTGGCATCCAGCGTGGTCTCGCGCCGGTCGACCACCTCGATCAGGTGGATGCCGAAGCGCGAGCTCACCGGCTGCGAGATGCCGCCGACCGTGAGACGGTTCATGGCCTCCTCGAACTCCGGCACGAAGGCTCCCGGGTTGACCCAGCCGAGGTCGCCACCCTGGGCCGCCGAAGCGTCCTCGGAGAACTGCCGCGCCAGGCCCTCGAAAGTGTTGCTACCGCGCTCGATCTGCGTGCGCATGTCCAGCAGTCGTTGGCGAGCCAGGTCGGCGCTGAGCTGTGGCGACGGGCGCAGCAGGATGTGCCGGGCCCGGGTCTGCGTGATGCGCACGCCGCTGCTGTCGCGCCGCTCGAGCAGCTTCAGCACGTGCAGCCCGGCGCCGGAGCGCAGCACCGTCGGTGATACCTCTCCGGGGCGCAGGCCGCGCACCTGTTCGACGAACAAGTCGGGCAGGCGCGAGGCTGGGCGCAGCCCGATCTCGCCGCCGCGCGCGCGGTTGCCGTCTTCGGAGACCTCCCGCGCCACGACGGCAAAGTCCTCTCCGGCACGCAGCCGTGCCAAGGCCGCTTCGGCCCGCGCCTGGCGCTGGGCCAGGTCTTCGGCGCCGGTGCCTTCGGGCACCGGGATCAGGATCTGCGCGATGTTCAGCTCGATGTCGCGCGCGCCAGCCACGTTGCGGTCCGCCAGGTACTTGTCGATCTCGGCGTCGGTGACGCGCGTGCGTTGGCCGACCTCGCGCTCGCGCACCCGCTCCAGCAGGATCTGGTCGCGCAGATTGCTGCGAAAGCGCGCGAAGTCCATGCCGTCGGCGGCGACACGATCGCGCAGCTGGGCCATCGTCATCTTGTTCTGCGCCGCGATGGTCTGCACCGCGCGGTCGATCTCGACATCGTCGACGCGCATGCCGCTGTCGCGTGCATAGGTCAGCAGCACACGCTCCTCGATCAGCGAGTCCAGTGCCTGCTGGCGCAGCGGGTCGGTCACTGGCGGAAGCTGCCCACCGCGAGGCGTGCTCGCCGCACGGATGCGCTCGATGCGCTGCTCGACCTCGGCCGCGGTGACCAGCTCACTGTTGACCACGGCAACGATGTAGTCGCCGCTGAAGCCCGGCCCGCGGATCAGCACCTGCGGCTGCGGATTCGCCGCGCTGCGGATCTGCAGCTGGGCGAACGCCGGTGCGGCGCAAAGGCCGATGGCCAGCGCCAGACCGGGCACTCGAAGGCGGCGGAGGAGGTCAGTCATAGAAGGCCGAAGCCGGGGATGCACTGCGCCTGTCGCGCAGAAGCTGATAACCGGGGATATTGTCCCTCAGGACGTTGACCGCATTCGAACCCAGCCGCGACAGGCCGACCAGCTCGAGTTGCAGCAGCACCTGGGTCGATGCCTCGCTGACGCCCGTGGACCAGCGGCTCACCGCCATGCGCGCGATCCAGCAGCCGGCGTCGTATTCGACGCCGACCACCGAATCGGTGACCCGGTCGTCGGTGGTGCTGTAGACGACACGCCCGACGGTGTACCAGGCGCCACCGCAGCTGTTGGCACTGCCGTTCCACTCCTTGCGTTGCGGCGTGCCGCCCGGCTGGTAGATCGGCCACTGCCACGAGGCCTCGTACTGCGAACTGATGTCGCGGGCATAGCGGTAGGTCAGGTTCAGCGTGCGGAAAGGCCCAGGGGCGTACTGCGCGCCGAGGATCGTGCGCACCACCCGGTCGACGCTCGGGCTGTAGCGCAGGTAGCCTTCCAGGTTGAAGGGCTGCAGCACCCTCGTCGAGCCGCGCAGCAGCACGTCCGAATAGCCGCGGTTCTCGGGCACGCCGGTCTCGGTGACCAGCTGGTCGTTGAACAGGTAGCGCTGCACGATGCCCAGCTGAAGCAGTTCCACGCCGCTGCTGGCGTCGAGCAGCCGCGTGGTCACTCCGGCGGTCAGCGCATTGGTGTCGGAGACGCGGTCGATGCCGGAGAACACGTTCTCCGAGAAGATCGAGGCGAAGCTGTAGTCCTTCACCGCCGAATCGAAGTTCGGGTAGGTGGACTGGTCGACATACGGCGTGTTCACGTACAGCAGCCGCGGTTCCAACGTCTGGCGCAGCGAGCGGCCGAGCCATTCGGTGGAACGCTCGAATTCCGCGCCGCCGCCCAGGCTGAAGGTCGGGATCACGCGCGACGCGCTGGTGCGTCCGTCGGGCATGGCCTCGTCGGTGTAGTAGCTGGCGGCATTGAGCAGGACACTCGGCGTCACCCACCAGCCGCGCTGGCGAAACGGCCGGTTGATCCAGCCCTGCGCGTGCAGGCGCGAGCCGTTGGACGGCGTGTCGGCGGCGCTGTAGCCGGGGTTGCTCGGCAGCACGAAGTGGTTGGCCTCGGTCTCGAGGGCGTACTGCAGACCGGCCTGCAGGTTGCCGGTGCTGCGCAGGCCGAACTGCGCGGCGCGGTCGAAGGGTGCCTCCATGATGTTCGGGGCCTGCAGCACCTGCCAGCGCTGGGTTCGCGCATACAGCTCGGCGCCGAGTTGGGGCGAGCCGAAGTCCTTCTCGGCCAGCACCACCAGCGGCAGAAGCCGCGGCGTCAGCGCCACGTGGCGGCGCGGGAAATCGTTCCACCAATCGTCGTCCGACGCGCGCTCGACGTGCGCGCCATAGCGCAGGTCCTCGCCGACGCGGCCTGCATGGTCGAAGGTCAGCCAGTAGCGTGTGTTCTCGTAGACCTGGTCATAGGGCAGCAGGTCGAGGTTCAGCCGTCCGGAGTAGGCCGGCTCCAGGTAGCGGAACTCGCCGTTCACCGCGAGGCCGCGACGCGTGGAGATGGCCGGCGTGAGGGTGGCATCGCGGTTCGGCGCGATGTTCCAGTAGTACGGCACGCTGAGCTCGGCGCCGCTGCCGGTGGTGAAGTCCAGGTCCGGCGGCAGCCAGCCCGACTTGCGCTGGTCGCTGAGCGGGAAGCTCAGCCGCGGCAAGGACAGGATCGGCACGTCCAGGAAGCGCAGCACCGCCCCTTCGGCAATGCCGACGCCGGCATCGGTGTCCAGGTCGAGCTGGCGCGCGCTGAGCACCCAGTCCGGCTTCTCGGCACCTTCGCGCCGGCAGCTGGTGTAGTCGCCGTTGATGACGCGCGAGGTGGCAGGGCCGAGGATGTCGATGCGCTCGGCGCGGCCGCCCGCGCCGGTCGTCGCCAGCATGTACTCCGGCGCGGTGACGAAGCCCTCCATGCGCTGCACCTTCAGCTGTACTTCGGGGCCGCTGAAGGACGAGCCTTCGAAGGTGATGCGCACCTTGCCCTGAGCCACGGCCAGGTCTTCGGCCTGGTCGTAGCGCAGCTGGTCGGCGCGCAGCACCACGCCGCCGTAGCGCATTTCCACACGGCCCTCGGCGCGCAGTTCGGCATTCGGCTGGCCGCTGAGTTGGTCGGCACGCAAGTACAGCGGCCCCTGCTGGCGGGGCATCGAGCCCGACGGCGTCGGCTTCAGGCGCGGCACCGGCTGCAGCGCTGGGCCGGTGTTGTCCTGGGCCTGCGCCGGCCGGCCGAACCACGCAAGGGCAGCCAGCATGCACAGCGCGAGGCGCGGGCGCTTGAAGGGGAGTGTGGACGCGAGGGTGGGCACTTTCTGCGTCGCTCATCCAGCCTCGACGCGGCGCGCGCCGGCGCTGCGTCGAACGGCCGATTTGTAGAATTCATTATCCAACGAGCGCGCGACCGCCGCGCCTGAGCCCATGACCACCCCCCCAGAGTCGTCCCGCGTGCCGGTTGCCTGGCCCGACGCGCAGCGTCGCTCGGCTTTCGAACGCTGGCTCCAGTCGATCACCCTCCGGCACGGCCTGAGGCCCGACAGCTTGGCGCCGGCCTCGGCCGATGCCAGCTTCCGGCGTTATCTGCGCATCGAGTCGCGCCACGGCAGCCTGATCATCATGGACGCACCACCGCCACACGAGGACGTGCGTCCGTTCGTGCAGGTGGCGCAGTTCATCCGCGATGCCGGCCTGAACGGACCGCAGGTGCTGGAATGCGACGCCGAGCAGGGATTCCTGCTGCTCGGCGACCTGGGCCGCAAGCTGTATCTGGGCGCGTTGCAGTCCGGCGATGCGGCCCGCGCCGATGCGCTGATGCGCGACGCCATCACCGCGCTGGTGCAGTGGCAGCTCAAGGTGCCGGCCGCGCCGCTGCCGCCCTATGACGAAGCGCTGCTGGCGCGCGAACTGGCGCTGTTCCCCGAGTGGTGCGTGCAGCGCGAGTTCGGCCTGCAATGGGGCGAGGACGAACACACACGCTGGCAGAAGATCTGCCGGCTGCTCATCGACAGCGCGCTGGCGCAACCCCTGGTCGCGGTGCACCGCGACTGGATGCCGCGCAACCTGATGGTGGCCCAGCCCAACCCCGGCATCCTCGACTTCCAGGACGCGGTGCGCGGTCCCATCACTTACGACGTGGCCTCGCTGCTGCGCGATGCCTTCATTTCCTGGGACGAGGAGCGCGAGATCGATTGGGCGGTGCGCTACTGGAGCCAGGCCAAGCGCGCCGGCGTGCCGCTGGGCGAGGAACTGGCCGGCGATTTCGGCGAGTTCTGGCGCGCGCTGGAATGGATGGGGCTGCAACGGCATCTCAAAGTGCTGGGCATCTTCTGCCGGCTCAAGCACCGCGACGGCAAGCCGGCCTATGCCGAGGATTTGCCGCGCTTCTTCGCCTATGCCACCCGGGTGGCGACGCGCTACGCGCCGCTGCGCCCGCTGCTGAGCCTGCTCGAGCCGATGAGCGGACTCGAGCGGACCGAGGCCTTCTCGATGCGCTGATCAGGGACAGGCGGCGACGACCTGCGCCACCGCCGCGGTGAGCTTCTTGCCGTAGGGCACGTGCAGGAACTCGTTCGGTCCGTGCGCGTTGCTCTTCGGTCCAAGCACGCCGCAGACCATCATCTGCGCCTTCGGGAAGCCCTTCTGCAGCATGCTCATCAGCGGGATCGTGCCGCCCTGGCCGATGTAGCCCACCGGCGCGCCGAAATGCGTGTTCGACGCGGCATTAAGCACCTGCTCCAGCCACCGCGAGAGCTCTGGCGCATTCCATCCGGTGGCGCCCAACGCGCCGGCACGGCCGTCGGGGTGAAAGGTCACTTTGGCGTTGTACGGCGCGTTGTCCTCGAGCAGCGCCTTCAGCCGCACCGAGGCCGCGTGACCGTCCACCAGCGGCGGCAGGCGCAGGCTGAGTTTGAAGGCGGTGTAGGGGCGCAGCACGTTGCCGGCATCGGCCAGCGCCGGCAAGCCGTCGACACCGGTGACGCTGAGCGTGGGCCGCCAGGTGCGGTTCAGCAGCACCTGCACCGGGTCGGTGGTGGTCGGCAGCACTACGCCGCCGTCGGCGCCGCAGGCCCAGGGAAAGCGCTTGTAGACCTCGTCCTTCAGGATCGCCGCCGTGGCCTGGGCCTGTTCGATGCGCTGCGCCGGCACATCACAGTGGAAGCTCTCGGGCAGCAGCTGGCCGGTGCGCGAATCCTCAAGCCGGTCGAGCAGCTGGCGCAGGATGCGAAAGCTCGACGGCACCACGCCACTGGCATCGCCCGAGTGGATGCCCTCGCCCAGCACCTCGACCCGGAGCACCCCGCTGACCATGCCGCGCAGGCTGGTGGTCAGCCACAGCTGGTCGTAGCTGCCGGCGCCGCTGTCCAGGCACACCACCAGCGCCACCTGGCCCAGGCGTTCGTGCAGCGCGTCCAGGTAGGCTGGCAGGTCGGCCGAGCCGCTTTCCTCGCAGGTCTCGATCAGGCCCACGCAACGCGGCCGGGCGATGCCCTGCGCATCCAGCGCCTCGATCGCGGTGATCGCGGCATAGGCCGCGTAGCCGTCGTCGGCGCCGCCGCGGCCATAGAGCTTGCCGTTCTCGTACTTCGGGGTCCAGGGTCCCAGGTCGTGGCGCCAGCCGTTGAACTCGGGCTGCTTGTCCAGGTGGCCGTAGAAGACCACCGTGGCGTCACCCTGGGCGCGTGTGGCCGGCAGGTCGAAGAAGATCAGCGGCGTGCGCCCTTCCTGGCGCAGCACCTCCAGCTTCAGCCCCGGCAGCTTGCGCCCCTCGATCCAGGTGGCGGTGTCGCGCACCACCCGCTCCAGGTAGCCGTGCGAGTGCCAGTCGGCATCGAACATCGGGCTCTTGGCCGGGATGGCGATGTAGTCGGTCATGGCCGGAACGATCTGCTCGTCCCAGCTGCGCTCGGCATAGGCGGCCAACGCGGTGGCTTCGTCGGCTTGCAGCGGCAGGTTCGGGTCGCGGGCGTTCATCGGGTGCTCTCCTGTGCAGGAAATTCCAGTGTATCCAGCCAGTCGTGCAGCACGCCGAACACATCGGCCTGCTCGGGCTCGTTGAAGATCTCGTGGTACAGCGGCCGGAACTCGTGTGCCGCCACCACCGCCTGTGGCGCGGCGGCGGCAAAACCGGCGCTGCCGGCCGGGGCCACGCAGCGGTCGCTGCCGGCATAGAGCAGCAGCGTGGGCACGCTCCAGGCATCCGCGCGTTCGGCCACGGCCGTGCCGCCATCGACGATGAAGCGCGCCAGCCGCGGCGTCACGCGGTCGTGCACCAGCGGGTCGGCGACATAGTTGCGCACCACCTGCGCATCGTGCGAGATCCATTCCGGCTTCAGCCCGTTGCCCACCGCCAGGTTCGGCGCCAGGCGACCCAGGCTGGCCAGCAGCAGCTTCTGCGGGATGCTCATGCCCGGGTCCAGCGCTGGCGAGGACAGCACCAGCGCCTGCACCGGCCGTGCCCATCCGGCGCCGCCGGCGACGAAGCGCGCCGCCACCAGGCCGCCCATGCTGTGGCCCAGCAGCACCAGAGGCCCGGGTTGCACGGCGCGCACGGCATCGATGACCGCGGCCAGGTCGTGCAGCAGGTCGTCGTCGGCGCCCAAGCCGCCGCGGGGCCCTTGGCTGCGGCCGTGGCCACGCTGGTCGTAGCCGAAAACCTGCCAGCCCCAGGCGTTGAGCTGCGCCGCCACGTGCGCGTAGCGGCCGGTGTGCTCGCCCAGACCGTGCACCAGCAGCACGCTGCCCCGCGCGGCGCCGGCCGCGGGCCAATGCTGCAGATGCAGGCTCAGACCGTCACGGGTTTGCAGGCGCGCGGGCAGGGCAGGCAT